>CAIYZV010000244.1 GCA_903930765.1 uncultured Pirellula sp. | reverse complement strand
GCGCCGTGGTCTAGTTGGGTACTGCATTTTGCGTTGCTCGGCTTGGCGACTCGGGTTGCTTGCGACAGAGTGTTGCTTGCGACAGAGTGTTGCTTGCGACAGAGTGAACATCGATTTAGTGAAACTTGAAAAAAATCCAAAGAAGCGAAAAAAGTCATGATGATCGGCGAACCGATGCCCAGTCAGTACGACTGGCGATTTAACATAGTTGGGATCCCTATCCGGGTGACTTGGTTGTTCTGGCTGGTCAATGCAGCCCTCGGATACACATCCGCGATGGCAGTCGACAATGGCTATCGTCGTTTGGCGGCCGTGGTGCCGGATGTATCGAGTCCCGGGTTGCCGTCGCTGCTCGCGATCTGGGTGGTAGCTGCGTTTGTATCCGTGCTGATCCATGAACTTGGGCATGCGTTGGCGTTTCGCTACTTTGGGATCGAGTCGCACATTGTCCTCTACCACATGGGTGGGGTAGCCGTACCGACTGCTGGGTTTGCTTTTCAACGGGGCGGGGCCCGCCGCAGGCTTTCGCATACGGACCAAATTTGCATTTCTGCCGCGGGACCTTTGCTGCAGTTTCTTTCCGCGATTTTGGTGGGAGTAATTGCGATTTACATGGGAATCAAGGTCCCGATGATCTCGACGATCTTGGAGTTCGTGGGGATCAAGCCTGAGGCGTTGAATTGGCTGCCTTCTGGAAAGTTACCGAACAACGCGTGGGTCTATGGGATGGTCGAGTTCTATGTCTTGATCAGTGTCTGGTGGCCACTGTTCAATCTTCTCCCGGTCATGCCTCTCGATGGCGGGAACATCGTACAGAATCTTGTCGCGATCCTTCGTCGGACCGATGGAGTGTACGAAGCGCATGCGATCGGTGCAGCGACCGGATTCTTGGTTGCATGGTGGTTCTTTCAGAGAGGCTCTTCGATCAACGCGATGCTCTTCTTGTCGCTCGCAATGAGTAACTTGCAGTCGCTGCAGGGGCGAATGGGACCTCCAAATTGGTGATCTGACGGAAAAAAATCAAATTTTTTTTGACGCTGCGAAGAACAGATTGAGACCTTCTTCGAGGGCACTCAAAGAGACGCATCGCGGGGCATGAAAATGGGTGTTGGCATCGCGATCATCGCGGTACTTAAGACGATGAAGCAGACGTGGCAAACATGCTGTTGCGCGCCGATGATGACTCGATGCGACCAATGCGCATGCGAAGTTGTTGCAAGCCCGAATCGATAATCAGCAATGCGTTTTTGTCAATGGATTTATTGGTGAAAAAGATTTTTCGTCGCGCGTGAATGCAAGTTGATTCGCAGCGTGAGCGCCCTGATTGCACGATGCCAATCGACAACTCGTTTCGATCATGCGAGCATGCTAATCACGGTGTATGGATCGCGCGCCGAAACGCATTTTGATTTGGTATCCATCGCGATCCGCGAAGGACTCAGCGCGACATCATCGGGGATCAAAAAGTCTCCGACGATGTGGAAAAATGGTTTCATGTTTGTGGAAAAATTGTCGAAAAGATGTTGCATTAAGTTTCAGGTTTTATACAAATACTTGCAACTAAGGTTGTCCTTAGCACAAACGGTCGATCATGTCACGGAGTGACAGGTCAAGAAGCCAGATCGACTGCTTTGCTGCGATGGACTTTTTTGTATCGGTTGTCGGTACCAGATCACCAATCTGCTGCTTCGGATTGGCGACTCTGCGACAACTAAGTTCGGATTTTTTTGGAGGATGTATCCGTGGCCAAGAAGAAAGCTGGAGCAACGAAGAAGAAGGTAGCTAAGAAGAAGGCTGCCAAGAAGGCAGCAGCACCAAAGAAGGCTGCTACCAAGAAGAAAGTAGCCAAGAAGAAGGCTGCTGCTAAGAAGACCACGACGAAGACCCCTTCGTAGTCCGTTGCTCTTCTAACAAGACCATTTCATCTCTGAGATGGTTTGACCAAAATCGTAAAACCGCCAAGTGGCTTCCGCTTCTTGGCGGTTTTTTGTTTTACCTACCTGTTTTCTCTCCCTTTTTCCTAGCCTGCGGATTCCATACAGTCGATACAAAATGCCATGGCTGGATCTTGGAACGTTGCGTCTGCGCTGGGCATTTGTCGATGCGGAACGCTAGCAAAGTTGATCGTGTTGGCCGCGAGCCTATTGGGATGCTCGTTCGGGCCCAGGGCGCTCATGCAAACACGGTTGCGGTACAACGATGCGGTCAAGACGACATCGGAGCAGCAGTTCCTTCTTAATATCGTAAGGCTACGATACACCGATACTCCGAGCAGTTTGTCGATCTCCAGCATCGCGGACCAGCAAGAGCTGGTAGCGGGACTACAGGCGATCCCGTTTTTTGCATCGGCGGGGGCGGGAGATATCGGAAGTTATCGAGGGTCGGTGTGGCCGCAAGCGGAGTTGTCGCGAACATCTCGACCGACGCTCAGTTACACTCCTCTCGATGATGAGGAGTTCACACGGCGCCTGTTTACCCCTGTCTCGTTGGAGGGGGCGATCTATCTATCGAAGACCACATGGCCGATCTCGACGGTGTTTAGGCTATACCTCGAGAACCTCAACTGGGTTTCCAATGCGGAAACAGCCAGTGGTCCAACCCCTGCTGATCCGCCTGTCTATGCCGAATTCCTCGAAGGTGTCCTTGCGCTGCAGCAGCTGCAAGACAAGCAATTGATCACGCTCTTCAGCGAGGACCGCGAGGTTGTCGTTGCTGGTCCGTTTGTATCGGAGAAGGATATCGTGACCGATGCTATCGATGCGGCGCGAAATGATTTGGAGTTGAAGCGGACGGAAAGTGGATATGTTTTGGTACGTCATGAAGAGCAGCCTGTACTCAAAGCGTCCGAGGAAGCTTCGAGCGATCTCGCGTGGAGTGTTTTCTGCCACGCGTTTCATTTGGATCCAACGGAAAGTTCGTTCGACATTACCACGGAGAAACTAGCTCCGTACACCCGTTTGGAGTCCGGCGATGGATTGAATGCATTGGATCTCGAAACACGATCCCTGCTCCAGGTCCTCTTCTTCGTTTCTCATGGGGTTGATGTGCCCGAGGCGCACCGTCGAGCGGGGATCGCTCCGCAGACATGCGGCTATGATGGGGGCGTGTTTGATTGGCAAGAAGTACTAGGAGGGTTATTTCGCGTGCATTCGTGCTCTGCGAAGAAACCGCCTGAGAGTGCTTATGTGGCGGTCAAGTATCGGGATCATTGGTATTACATCGATCAACGCGATCGCGAGTCGAAAGCGACGTTTGCATTATTGCTCGAGGTCTCGAGGCTGGAGCTGCAATCGACAGAAGCGAAATCACCTTTACTGACGCTGCCTCTGGGCAGGTAGGGATGCCACGCCAATCTCCTTTCCGGAGCGGCTGGGTCAACTTAGATGGTTCTGGTCGGACGACAGGATGCTTCGGGCGAGTGTCGACAGTTGATGCATGCTGTCGCAATGCGCGGCAAACTTCATCTTGGGACGCACTTGGTCGCCAAGGGCTCTTCCTCCGACAACCAGCATGGTTGCTTGAGGGAGTTGGTGCGAGAACGATTGGAATCGATTCAGGAAGTCGTGCTCGTTGTCAAGGAACGAAGCGCTAAGCCAAAAAACCTTGGGGGTGTATTTCTGGGCAGCGGCTAACATGCTGCTGAACGGAACCCCTGATCCTAGGCTGATCGTCCGCCAGCCCGCTTCGCGAAAGATGATCTCGATCAGTTGATTGGCGACTTGATAGTGATCCCCTTCGGACGTTCCACCCATCGCTAATGGGGCCGTCGAGGTTGGCTCAGGAACCAAACGTCGAAGCTCGTGGATTAGGCGAATGCAAATCTCGCAGCCTCGTCTCTCTTGGTACACCTCGGCTCGTCCGCACTCCCACAGTTCTCCAACGGAGTGGAGTGTCGGAGCCAGCAAGTCGTCGGCGACCGACGCCATCCCGCCGTGGATCGTGTACCACGAACTAATCGCTTTTCGGCAATGCGACTCATCTCCGGCCAAAAGCGCACGTTGAAACTGCTCTCGCAATGCTGTGTCGCTGTCGGGATCGGATCCCATGCCAGCGTCTCGATCCTCTGTCAATCGCGTTAATTCATCGCGACCGAGTTGACGTGTCGCGTTCAGACCAATCGCGGTCGGGTCGATGATCCGGCGATTGGTTGACTCGAGGAACTCAAGAAGGTGCTCGAGCGGAATCCGGCGATGTCCACCGAGGGTTTTGTCCGTACGGATAACCCCGCGGTCGCACCATCGCTTCACCGAGGATTCGCTCACTTGGAGCGCTTGAGCAACCTGTTTCGGACTAAAGGTGTTTTCCAACCTACTGGACCCCTGCAAGTTGCATTTGATTCGAGCGGTTTACGGAGTTCTGAACGATTTACGGAGTTCTGAACGATTTACGGAGTTCTGAACGATTCGGGTGGCAGGTGAACGTTTTCTGACTGCCACGCCCTAGCACCTCGCTGAACTATTGTAGACCGCAGTTTCGACTTTCTTCAAGTCGTCTTCGGGGAAAAGCTCTTTTATTCTATGGTTTTTAGCACCAATGGAGATTTCAGGAAAATTATCTTGCTCTGCTTGATCATTACCAGTACGAACGATATAAACAACGCGAGTGAACGAATTGAACGATTTTTCGGTTCTTGAAACGTTCGCACAGGGTGTGATTTTGGGTCGCGCCGAGGGCAGCAAACTCAGGCTTACAGAAGTAGGAATCGTGTTATGGTGCAGTTGATCGAGAAATCGAAACGAGCCGTGAAAAGCTGTGGTTCCGCAAAGTTGGTACGTGTTGCCAAGTCGAAAGTGGAAGACGCGGTGTCCGAAGGCTTGGGCGAGAGCAAGGTCGCGCGGGTCCGATCGCCAAAACTGCGGGCCACCTTCTCCTCGAAATCTTTAGAGGCTTCCTTCGTTCATTTCTGCCAACTCGTCGTGCCGGAAATCAAATCTCCGGAGGTGCTGACCAAATCGATCAAGCGCATGTTGGCCGAAGAGATTGAGTTCATGGGCAGAAGTGATTTTGCAGCCCCTGAGGCATCCTCTCTCCTTTTTGAGGATGGTTTGTTGCTCCCTGATTTGGGGGACGTGTTGAACCGAACCAAGACACCTGATTTACCTCCGCATCTGGCTCGTTTGTGCGAAGCAAAGTTGCTGACTGCTCACGAAGAGCATCTCGTATTCAGCCGCATGAATTACTTGAAATTCCGTGCCAACCAACTTCGCCAAGAACTGTCGCTGGAATCGCCCGACTGCTGGACTGTACGCAGGATTGAGGCGCTCCTTAAAGCGGCTGATTGGTACCGCGATCGCATGGTTAAATCGAACATGCGTTTGGTGATTTCCATCGTCAAGAAATTCGTCAACATTCAAAACTCCTTTGATGACCTGTTGAGCGACGGAATCGTGGCTCTCCTACGAGCGGTGGACAAATTCGACGTCGGTCTGGGTTTTCGCTTCAGCACATACGCGACTCAGGTCGTTCGGAGGAACTCGTACCGTCGCGTGATGGACAAACAAAAGGAGCGTCAGCGAGTGACGCTGAGCGTGCATGAACCGGGGATCGATATCAGCGACGAGCATCGCTCTCCCTCCATGAGTGAAGAGCGATGGCAAGACCTCCGTGGTCGGCTAACGACCATGCTCGATCGGTTGGATCGACGCGAGAAGTTGATCATCCGAGCTCGGTTTTCTTTGGGTGGTCACCGCCGGATCCAAACCCTGCAACGACTTGCTGATAAACTAGGAGTGTCGAAAGAACGCGTCAGGCAACTCGAAAAGAGAGCCCTCGACAAGCTCCGAGACATGGCCGAAGTAACCCCTCTCCCTGAGTCTGACGTTTAAGTCACCCGATGTCATTATTTAGCGCCACGCACCAGTTCTCTTGCTCGCGTACAGCGCTGTTTCGATACCATCAATCCTCTGGCGCCATCGACCGATTGATTCCTCCGTGGGAATCGGTCACCATCCTCGAAAGCGCTGATTCTTTGGCAACAGGTTCCAAAGTCAGGATCGCCAACCGCCAGTTCGGCCTGCGTCAGATTTGGAACGCGGAGCATCTCGAGCTCATCGAAGGCTCACTCTTCGTCGACCAACTTAAGAATGGGCCGTTTCGAAAATGGATCCATCGGCATGAGTTCTCGGATGTAGGAAACTCCGGCAGCCAGCTCACAGATCGCATCGAGTTTGAGTTGCCTTTTGCGCCCGCAAGCAATCTCGCGTTGCCTTGGGTGCGCACCAAACTCGCGTCGATGTTTCGTTTTCGCCACCGCATCACCGCGGACGATATCAAGTTTGGGGAATCTTTAGCGGCAATCGGGGGGAGATCGGCAGCACCCCTCCGCATAGCGGTCACGGGTTCCACCGGCCTTATCGGCCGAAGGGTATGCGAATTAGCATCGGTCCTAGGGTTCGATGTGGTTCGAATCGTTAGGCCCGAAAGAGCGAAGGGTACAACTAGGTTTCCTACGGGTGTCGTTGCGGCTCAATTGCAAGGGGGAACGAGGGAGGATCAGCGTCGACTGGAGGGGCTCGATGCCGTCATTCACCTGGGTGGATACGGAATCGCAGAGAGACGATGGTCTGCAGAGGTAAAGCAAAGAATTCGGGATAGCCGGGTAGCAGGCACTCAGCGGTTGATCGAAGGCTTCGGTCAACTCGATTCCCCGCCGAAGGCTTTGATTTCAGCGTCGGGAATTGGCATATTTGGGGATCGGGGTGATGATTTTTGTGACGAGACGACACCGGCGGGTATTGGTTTCCTTTCGGATGTGGCCAAGGAATGGGAGTCTGCGGCAATGGCTTATGGGAGTACCACAACTGGCGGCTCGGCTCGACGTGTGGCGGTTGCTCGTATGGGCGTGGTTTTGCATCCGAGGTTCGGCGCTCTTTCCAAATTGCTATTTCCGTTTCGCATGGGGTTGGGAGGTAGAACAGGCAATGGCAAGCAATATTGGCCTTGGGTTCATATCGACGATGCTGCCAGTGTCCTGCTCCATCTGGCCGCCCAATCCGCATGCGAAGGTCCGTACCATGTGGCTTCGCCGGAGGTCCCGACCAATGGTGATTTTGCGAAGACTCTGGCGAAAGTTCTCGCGCGACCTTCGTGCCTACCAACCCCGGCCTTTGCAATGAGGCTGCTGCTGGGTGAGATGGCAGGGCCACTGTTGCTAGCCAGTACGCGGGTAACGACTCCGAGATTGCTCTCCTCAGGTTATCGTTTTCGATTCAACTCTCTCGAAGATGCCCTTCGTAACCTGCTCGGTTTATAGTGGGTCGGGTTGCGAGATGTTACTCGGGCTACGGTCTTTGGGTGCAGGAACGGATTGTTTCGCGACCCGCCAATCGATCAATTGGATTTCGACTTTTCGCATACCGTTGAACTCGTTGATCGTCGGTCTGAATGCCAAATCGAAGTTGCCTCGGTGAGAGTTGATTTGTTCGGCCCATTCCGGTTGGGAGAAGGCGACCGCTCGCAGAATACTTCCATGCTGTCGAAATCGAATCCCCACGTGCCGTTCGCCTTGGCCAAAAAGCTTGGCAGGTTCGTGCAATTCGACGTCGCTTGCCACCAAGATCGGACGTGGGTTTCCGGCACCGAACGGAGCGAGGCTTTCGATCATCGAGACCGTATGGAGATTCAATTGCTGGAACGTAGTCTCTGCGTCGACGGTCAACGTGGATTGAGGATCGCGACCCTCGAGTTCCTTCCTGACATGGTCACAGAACGCTTCTCGGAACTCAGGGATCTTTCTCTCGTCGAGCCGCAGGCCAGCGGCTGCAGCATGGCCACCGCACCCCACCAAATGATCTCGGCATGCTTCAAAGGCATCGTAGAGATTGACTAGGCCTGCCGAGCGTCCACTTCCGGTCGCATGTTTTTGTCCGGTTGGATCCACGGAAATGATCACCACCGGACGGTTGAATTTATCCGCCATGCGGCTCGCAACGATACCGATCACCCCCAAATGCCAACCGGGTGAATGGAGGACCAGTGCCGGTTCGATGCTGAGGTCGTATTGCTCTTTGGCTTGTTTCGTTGCAGCCAGCGAGATGCTTCGCTCGAGCGATTCGCGATCGCCATTGAGTCGTTCCAAGTATTGGGCGAGCGTTTGGGCGCGCTGTGGATCCCGTGTGGTCAACAGCTCCACACCGAGTTGGGCTTGTCCGAGTCTCCCTGCTGCGTTGAGACGCGGTGCCAACGTGAATGCGATGTCTTCGGCGGATAACGAGGATTTGGACTGTAGTTTGGTCTGCATCATCAGTGCCGAAAGTCCGATCGGCGAGTGCTTTTGCATCAGTCCCAATGCGGTGCGCACAAGGATTCTGTTTTCGTCGAGCAGCGGCACAACATCAGCAACCGTTCCAATGGCAGCGAGGGTCATTGCCGAAAGCAGGTACTCCCGATGTCGATCATTTACCTTTTTCGCTCCCGAGGTCAATTGGCAGAGCCTCCACGCGAGTTTGAAAGCAACTCCTGCGCCGCATAAACCTGCGAACGGATATTCGGATCCCGGCAATTTCGGATGAACGATCGCCACCGCATCTGGGAGTTTCTCACCGGATTGATGGTGATCGGTGATGATCAAATCCATACCGAGTTGGCGGCACGCGGCCGCTTCGGCAACCGCACCGATCCCGCAGTCAACGGTAATGATCAATTTCCGCTTCAATTGCGCCAGACGTGTGATCGCTTCATGGCTGAGTCCATAACTATCTTCGAGCCGATTGGGTACGTAGTAGTCAACATTGGCCCCGAGCATCTCAAGACAATTCAGCATGATCGCTGTCGCAGTCATCCCATCGGCATCATAATCACCGTAGATGGTGATAGGCTCTTTGGCTTCGATAGCCTGCAAGATGCGTTTGGCTGCCTCATCCACACCAGGGAGTAAGTCCGGATCTCGAAGTTCAGAAAACTTCGCCTCTAGGAAATACTTGATAGCAACAGTGTCCGTGAGTCCCCGAGCCCAAAGCAAGTTGGACACCAGGGGATCCAACCGAGTTTGTTCGGAGAGCTTAAGAATGTCCCCTGCATCATGCCCACGGAAGATCCATCGTTTTGTCACGGTATCCCCCAACCCATCCTGAAAAAATCATGCACCAAAAAATCCAGCCGTGCGGGTTCGACCAAGATACCAAAGGAACCTTGTCCGCCAACCGCCATGGGTCTCGAAAAAGGCTATGGCCAGAGAAAAACGCCATGTTGTGGCAAAAAAAGAACGCGTTGGTCGCGGCCACGAATGACCTATGTGGCCGGATGGGCAATCTGGCTAGCAAAGTTTCCGGCGGGACAACGAACGGTCGAGCAGGAGCGAGGCTGAAACGAAACGAGGCAACCGGATGACGGGTTGCCTCGAGGTTTCAAGGGGAATGGAAGCAGAAGGATATCAACGAGACCGACCAACGCAGGGAGCGACCGCACTGTCTCAAGTTGAGCCCGGCCCACTTCGTCTCAAGTTGAGCCCGGCTTACTTTGTCTCAAGTTGAGCCCGGCTTACTTCCTCTTCTCAACATGCAGTGTAATGCGACGCAGCCGAGGGCTGTATTTCTTGAGTTGCAGCTTTTCTGCACCAGGCTTGCGAAGCATTACGTAGTTAATGTCACCCGTCTCTTGGCAAACCAGGAACGTTGTCTCTTTCTTCTTCTTACTCTTGGCCATCGCAGATCTAGACTTCGGCTTAGGAAAACATTTTCGAACCAACAGAAGCGGACCATTATGCAAATCGAAGTTGAGTCTGGCTAGCTCACTTCGAGCATTTCCCCACCTTTAGACCCCACAATGGAACTCTTCTGGGGGGGAAAACATCAAAATTTTCGGGGATTTGCATTCGGCCACAGCGAGGAATCGTCATTTTGGCCCGCAAATCGCTCTTAGGGAAAGCGTGGCACGCAAAGGGAACCCAGTAGGAATTACTGGATTAACCCGCAAACTTGGCAGGTCCAAGTCCCAAGACGGTGGAAACGGTCGGCGGGGCGAGGGCGTTGTCCGGTAGGTGCAACTAACCTTAAAAACACGGTGAAATCTTCGGAAAAAAGCCATTGGCAACGAAGGGCCGTGATGACAGTTTTCGAGTTCGGTAGGTGCCTCGTACGAGGCCAATTGAGGCAAAAGCAATGGGAAATCGTGGGCATCGCAAGCATCTGAAAAGACATGCACGATCGATAATCCGAGAGGTGCTCAACGGATTGGCGGATTCGCGGGATAGCAGGTCCAATCGTTCGATTCGTTTCGAACCACTGGAACGCCGCGAATTGATGGCGGCGGATTTTTTTGATTCGGCTTCGGCAGCATCGGCTGC
>CAIYZV010000243.1 GCA_903930765.1 uncultured Pirellula sp. | reverse complement strand
CTCGACGACTTCCCCGAGGACAGCAAGTCCGGCAAGGATCGCGACACCAGTCCAGCCGATCCCTTGACCTTGTGGCGACGGGACCAAGGCTGCGAAGAGAGCCGATAGTCCGACGATCAACCAGTTGCCGGGTAGCGACAAGGTATTCAGGCACCATGCCGCGATATTGGCGAGTGTCAGCAACAAGGCCCAAAGGTAAAACAATACCGAATCCCTATGTGATGAAACTTCCCCGGCGCTGGCGATAAAGGCGCTAAACATTCAATAGCGCGGGACGAACCAAGTTGGGAAGTATACCTCAAAGATGCGGATTGGTCGCTGTCATGAGTTTGCCATAGTAATCGCTTTACTGTTCGGTATTCGGAACGGATTGCGTCTTTGGCTCAAACACCATCGTCGTTGGGAACCAAAACTCAGCACCGAGAGTATAACGGGGTGGGGATGAGAGCGATATTATCCCACTACCCGAATCGGTCCGGAGGTATTTCCAATTTTTTCCCTCGATCGGATCCGTCCAAACGATTGCTGTGGCACCGTACGGATCAAGGTCGCTTTCTTGGGTAGGGAGATTTTCAGTGGCTTCGATGAATCGAAGAGCCGCTAACCGTAGGATTACGGACTGAGCATAACGGCGGGTGAGTGCGAACGAAGGTAAAAGCCCATCCGAATCTTTTCTGTAAGAGTCGGCCAGAGGGAAATTGAGTGTTCTCCATTGAATACTAGGCAACCCATGGCTCCAAACGCTGTTCAAATCAACAGTTGCATCGAAGTCTTTCTTGATGGTCGCCACGTGTTGATTCCGCTGGAACAGCTTGTACTCTTCGTAATCATTCAAAGACTTTCGCAGTTGCCCTTGGATCGATTCCCATTCACTCCGAGGCAGAAGTTGTTTGTCCAGAGCACGATGAATCGCTGCGCAATAGATGCTTTGCGAGAACTGGTCGTTTCTGTACGTTATTGCGTGACTGTCGAACTTGGCAGTTAAGTGTCCCAGGGAGCGAATGGATTGAGGGACTTGTTCTGCATCCGATCGCCGTATCGCTGCCGCGCATTCAAGAAAGAGCAATCGTGAGACCAAACCGAGTTCGTAATTCGGGGGGAATACTGCCGGGGTATCGTCGTCGCACCAGCGATGAATCATGGCGAACAACGATTTTTGCTCTTCGAGGAAACGAGTCAGCATCTCCGGATTGGTTTCCCATCCGACGAAATCACCTCGCTCGCCCTGTTCTTTTGCTTGCTGTTTCCACCATAGATCTTCAGGTTCATCGGATGCGACCAACAATAGATTATGGATCTGCGCTTGAAGGTAGGGACTGCGAGCTTCATCGGCGATACGTCCCTGCAGTTCGGCGGATTGCCTTTCGCTGTCACTGCCGAGAGATTTGGCTGATATTACCGAGGGTACCTTATCCGATTGTTGGTTGAAGAATTCTCTCAACGATTGGACTGCGATCCATTCATTCCTCGCAAACTGAATGGTGAACGCGATGATTAGGAGGGCCGATAACAGGGTCAGCAACTGCAAACCCAAATGCCACCACGGCAAGGATCGTTTCGCTGGGTATGTTCGAGTCATCGGCCACCTCTATCATTGGATGTTGAAGGGTTTGAATCGAGGGTGAGTAGTAATGCTTTTGCTTCGGTTTCCCAGTTTCCTCGCCAATGGCTACCGGGATAGCTGTAAAGAGTATCGCGTGTATTTATATACGCGGTTGCTTCGAACCAATCCGAGACTTGGTCGATTCGACCGGTTGGGTCGATCTCTTTGCGCAGCGCTGTCACTTCATTTGGGAAAGTTGAATTTATTAATTTCCAAAGCTTAGCTGCAAGTTCGTCCCGTTCGCAGCTCTTGCGAAGCATTCCAGGAAACGATGGAATCTTGGTGGTGAATGGGAGCGAGTACCCACCGAAATCGTAGCCCCAGTCGGTGAACCAGTTGGCTCGCTGGTACTGGGCCTGCGTTTTCCATGCTCGACTCAATTTGTACTTTCGAGCCTTGTCTCGAGAATCGCTATCTGCCAAAAAAACAACGATCTTTCGTAAGAGGTCATCGCCGAGCCATTCTCTAGCGCTCGTCGCCTTGCATTCGCGGAGCAACGCTATTTCCAGAATCTCGCTGTGGTCCTGCGCCATCAGGGAACCGGTCAAACGGAATTGGCGTATCAATTCGTAGATGCCATTCACAATAGAACGGTAGGTCGCTACACGCACGTCCGACGCATCGGAGGCGACCTCTGACTGGCTGCGGCTGAGTTCGGCAAGGCAAAACCGAACTAGGTCGCTACTGCGTAGTCCCAGGAGAACAGCCCGGTCCTCATCCGATTGCAAATAGCGAAGGTATTCCGCGCGAATTTCTTCATTGTTCTCAAATCGTTTTTGTACCTTATCGATCGTTTGAGATTCCGAAAAATTGCGTTGGATCAAGTGCATCCGGGAACCGAGCTTGGAGTCATCGGACTCGCTTCCTTCCTTCCATGTCGTTTCCAGTGCGGTTCGGATATTGGGATCCATTCCACGGGTGTTCAGCATCGTCCAGATTCCAGGAAGTAGCGGAATCACCATTGCCATCAGCAACCACGCTGCATGGCCACCAAAAAACCTCCAGTCAAACGCTCGGTCCATCCAGGCTTTCATCTGTGACCACGTTGCGACACCGAGAAGGGTTAGTGATACCCCGAGCAACCAAATCGGGGCTTCGAACATCAGCAGCGCAAAGAGTCCGTAGGCGATAAAAATTCCTGCAATCAACGGGGATGTGATCGCGCTGAGCAATGGGCTGGGAATGCATTGAGACCACCACTGGCACAACGCATAGATTCCCAGGGCTGCGAGGAAGAAGCAGATCGAGTCCGCAAGGATAACTTGAGAATCGAATCCTTCCCAATACGCGAAGGATCGACTGGCGATTGATCGCCAGGAAGTAGCGACCAATAAGATCACCAAGGGAATCCAATGCCTGCTGATCCAGACTCGCGTCGGTGACACGCCGCGGTCTGCAAAAAACCGAATCCTATTGGCGACGTTGTTTTCTTGGAACACTAAGGATCCAAGAAACCATCCCATGTAGGTCCCAAGCAACAGAGCTAGTAGAGTAGAAGCATAGCGATCGAAGTCGCGAAGACTCAGATCATCGTTGTAGCCTCCTATTTGAGGAATCACACCGCACATCCAGACTCCTACAAAAAAGACGATGGTTAACATCGACCAGGGCAACCAATTTTGACGAGCGGACTGCCAAAGCAGGGCAGAGTTTTGCGGAACACTTTCCCATCGCCACCACTGGGGTGGCGCAACAGTTGACTTGGTCGACTCACCAAGCAAACTTAGCCATGGCGCCGATGCCGTACGGGCCGCAAGATCGCGTTGACTGGCTAGCCAGCCATACACCGCGGCTGCTACCATGCCGACGGCCCAGGATGCTACGCTTATCCCCCAACCGCCCGAGGAACTATCCAGTGTTTCTGCAAATAGAGGTCTTGATGAAAACTTGAAGAGCTCTGTAATTATCCAAACGAATCCCGTCACAGGGACCAACAGCAATAAAGCGTAGATTGGCGAAGAGACTCGCCACGCCAGCGCGAGCCCCGCGAATCCCAGAAAAAAGGAGACTGTCGGAAAAAGGATTGGATAGAAATAGCTTTCGGATAACGAATCCAACTCGGGCTTGGTGATCCCAGTTTGTCCTTGGAAAACGATACGAAACAACCAGAGCATGAGGAGCGAGAGCGCCCATGTGGCGATGAGGCTGACCACTGCAACCATGAGCTTGGTCTTGGCGATTTGCGCCGAGCTAACCGGCATTCCTTGCAGCCATTGGAGCGTGCGATTTTCTTTTTCCACGCTGACCAAAAGGACGCCGACACCAGTCGCAAAGATGATCGGCATCACGATGAACGAGTAGGGAGAGATCACCCCAGAACCGCCGGGGCTTGCCAACAAGAGCAGCATGATCATCAGGAGATTCAATCCTCCCCCGAGCCCCAGCACTGCCCAAAACAAGGGCGCAATCTGCCGGAATTCTTTCCATACCAAGGCTTTTACGATTGTTGGACGGCTCATGATCGTTGTGCCTCCATCGATAGGCGGCCTGCGTTACCGCTTTCGCTCTTGCGGTGGGCGTACTTGGAATCGCCACGCGTACAAGCCACAAACAACTCCTCTAGCGTGGCGGGTTGGATTCGAACACTTGCAACCCCAGTACAATTCTTCCAAAATTCCGCCGCTTCGTCGCCACCTCCTTGAACCACAAACTGCTTTTGACGCCCTTCGTTAATCTCCGCCAAGATTTTCGAAGATGCCGATGGGTCAGGTAGACTGACCAGCGGATCGGTCAACGAGACCGTAACCATGGAGATCGATTCCTTGAGTTCGGAAAGATTGCCGACGAGCTGCAATCGGCCTTTGTGCAAGATGGCGATCTGGTCGGCTACACGCTCCACCTCGGCAATCTGATGGCTTGAGAGGAATACCGTTCGTCCAGTCGCCGCGACAGTAATCATGCTTTCTAGAAACTCACGCCGAACCAATGGGTCAAGCCCCGAGGTCGGTTCGTCGAGCACCAGCAATTCCGGGTCGTGGGCGAGCGCCAGCGACAATGCCACCTTGGACCGCTGCCCCTTGCTCAAGTTCTTGATCTTGCGATCCGATGGAAGTTCGTACTGCTCGATGGATGCTCGATACCGATCGACAAACCCTTCGGCGAAGAAGGAGGATGCGAACCAACCAATTTCGCCGACGGTCATCCAGTCGTACAGGGCGGGCGAGTCTGAGACATAACCGATCCGTTGCCGGATCTTCAGAGAATCCTCTTTCTTGCTCGGATCCATGTCGAGCACACGGCATGTGCCTGCCGTAGGCTTCTGGAAGCCGGTCAAGATTCGAATCATTGTCGTCTTTCCAGCACCATTTTCACCGAGCAACGCGTATACCGTTCCGGGTTGCACGGACAGGTCGACGCCGCGCAGAGCTTCGCAACCGCGAAAGCGCATTTCGAGACCTTCGATTTTGATCACATCATTCATGGGTTTCACCTTTGGGTTTCCAAAGACAAGGCAGAAGAGATTGAATGCGGTTCTTACAAGCGGTACTTGCAAGGATGGGTGTGACGACATTGAGTTACATTTGGATAACTAGTCTTGGCAACTAGTTGTCAACATCGGTGTCCTTAGGAACACCTCGACTGTGGGTCCTCAGGATGAGCCCCCATTCGACGGTAGCGGGGTCGCAACCGTTGCGACCTGGCCATCGAGCGATTCAAGCTGAGTCGCGATGATCCGCTTAATCTCCCTGGCGTTGAGTCCACCGTGGAGGGCTTCGGCGATAGCACCTCGCAATCGATCCTCGAGGAGCGAGCAGCGAGCCTCACGGCACGCCTCCAAGGCATCGCCGCGAACGGCGATACCTCGTCCTCGAAACGTTTCGACGACGCCATCGTTTTGAAGTTGAGAGAAGGCCTTGGCAATCGTGTTGGGATTGATGGCCAAGGAAACAGCCAGCGTCCGGACG
>CAIYZV010000242.1 GCA_903930765.1 uncultured Pirellula sp. | reverse complement strand
GGTCCTCCACGCAGTTTAACCCGCGCTTCAACCTGTCCATGGGTAGATCACACAGTTTCGCGCCTAGCGCCCGCAACATAACGCCCTATTCAGACTCGGTTTCCCTTTGGCTACGGCCCGTAAAGCCTTAACCCGCTGCAAACGCTAACTCGCCGGATCATTATGCAAAAGGCACGCCGTCACACTTCTTATAGTGCTCCGACCGCTTGTAAGCGCACGGTTTCAGGTTCACTATCCTCCCCTAGCAGGGGTTCTTCTCACCTTTCCATCGCTGTACTTAGTTTACTATCGGTCATTGAGGAGTATTTAGCCTTGCGGGATGGTCCCCGCAGATTCAGACCACGTTTCACGTGCATGGTCCTACTCAGGTACCACTCGGGAGGCGCTCAGTTTTCGCTTACCGGACTGTCACCGTCTATGGTCAGCCTTTCCAAGCTGTTCAGCTAACTGTCGCTTTGTAACTCCCATGTGAATGGCCCTACAACCCCGAGAAGGAAACCCTCTCGGTTTGGGCTCTTCCGCTTTCGCTCGCCGCTACTTACGGAATCGATTTTTCTTTATTTTCCACCAGGTACTAAGATGTTTCAATTCCCTGGGTTGGCCACGTACACCTATGAATTCAGTGCACGTTAATTCGAGCATCTCGGGATCATCACCTGTTTGTCGGCTCCCCCAAGCTTTTCGCAGACTTCCACGCTCTTCATCGCCTCTCAATGCCGAGGCATCCCCCGTGCGCCCTTAGTAACTTGACCATCGGAATCTCATACTCAAACCAAACCAAACCCATAATCACTCACAGGTCGCATCTGGCTCGAATCGGACTCCCGCTTATTCTCTAATATTGCGCTCGTTCGAAACACGGATTCAGAACTTCCAGCTCACCCACAAGTAAAACCTGCAAGTAAACCAGAGTCTCACAGAACCGGATTCAAACAAACATTGTAGTCGCACAAACCCAAGCTTTCGCCTGGAATGTGCTTCTAGATGCCATCTACCAATCCAACCAAATTGTCAAAGATCAATCCTCGGCCACAATCACTTGCGGTTGCGAGGGGTCACCATTGTAGAGGCCACGTTTTCTGGTGTCAACACCACTTGGCCAAACTTTGGTATTCCCTTTTCTGCGTCCGTGTCACTTGCAACTCGAACTCCCAACCATCGGCTTTCGCCTCCAGCAGGTCGTCGTCTGTCGCACCGTTTCACTTCGGCGGGCGAGGGAGCGAGAATGATCCAAATTTCTCGGAAGGACGCAAGTCCTTTTTTCAAGATTTCCGGAAGCTTTCTCGTGTACCCTTACAAAGTGGAGGTGAAGGGACTTGAACCCATGACCCTCTGCTTGCAAAGCAGATGCTCTCCCAACTGAGCTACACCCCCAATTTCAATGCGCACGCGCGGACTCGAACCGCGGACCTCCACCTTATCAGGGTGGCGCTCTAACCAACTGAGCTACGTGCGCGGAGCCCAAATGTGGTCCGCGGTGCCCGATTGGATTGTGCGGAAGTCCAATTTCATCGAACGACGCGACGCTCAAATCGGACGGGCAAGTTTATCGCAAGCTTCTCTCCTGTCAACGGAAAAAAACTCGCAACTCACAACCGTCTCACAGCCCGCCGATCATCGACCAGCCTATCCGGACTTCTGAAGCAAAAAACAACCTTTTTTCTAGGGCCCAACAGCCGCCAATGCAACTCGCTCGACGTGAAACCTACCTCAGAAAACTCTCCAAGCGATGCTCCTGCACGCCGAAAAATCGTCAAACTTCACGGCCGGGAACGCTGGGAATAACTGAAGTGCATTCCCTACAACGATCTGGCAACCGGGGTCCTATACGCCGAAATCGCCGGTATCACCCCGGCCAACGTCCCCACCAAAATCAGCCCTGGAATAATCCATGGCTCCCACGACGAATTGAAACTGAACCAATCGATTCGGACCCCCGTCGCAGGCATCGTCCACGGATTGCTCAACGGGCCCAAGGCATGCCCGACAAGCCATCCTACCACCCCACCCACCATTGCTATCAGCAACGATTCTATGAGGATTATGGCGGTGATGTGATCGCGCGAGGCCCCCAACGCTCGCATCACGGCAATGTCCTTCTTCCTCTCATTCATGCTGTTGTAAATGCTCACCAAAATACTGATCGCACTGACAATGCAGACCAAACTCGTCAGGGCCAAAAGGGCCCACCGGAGCGGTCGCACAAACACGCCGAGCAACCCTTCGATCTGCGCAATCGGCGAAACCGCCTGTGCAAACTTGGTCTTGTTGACTTGCTTTTCCAAGCCAATCGCTGCAAATCCACTCGGTTTGAGCAGGATCGCGGTCACCTCGCGCTTTTCGATCGGCAACCGTGCCCGTGACAATCGATTCTCTCGCACGGGGCCTTGCGCGGTATTCGCTTTCTCCAATCCTGACTCCTCATCCCGATCCGGTGCGATGTGCCCCTCCAGCAGATAAAAGCCTTCGATGTTGACAAAGGCACCTCGGTCGTTGGGTGTCCCGGTCGGCTCCAAAATACCAACCACCCGGAAGCCTTGCGCGTGCGCGTCCCCAGACTCAGCTCCATGCGACGCGTTGACTTCATCGCCGATCTTCAGCCCCATCTGCCTCGCCACCTCGGCCCCGACCACCGCTTCGAAGTAGCCGTTTTCCTCAGAAAAATCGACGAAATTGCGACCTGCCGCAAAACGATACTCTCGATCGTTCGTATCCCCATGCTTGAGCAACTCAAAATAAGCAGGCGTGGTGGCGATGCATCGGAACTCGTTCACGTAGTCCCCCATGCACAGCGGAATCGCGAATCCACCTCGCATCAAAAAGGAATACAAACCCGCCCGCTCAGGATCCTTGAGCACACCCCCGAGCCTCGCCAACTCCTTCTGCCGACCATCCTCTGGCAAGTACTCCATGTAGTACGAGTACGGGATGTTTTCGACCGGTTTACTTAAGAAAAACACGGTGTTGAACACCAACTGCAACGGGCTACCCTTGGCTCCGATGATCAAGTTGTAGCCGACGTTGCTGGTCCGCTCGAGCGATTTTTCGATCACCCCTGAGATGGTTAGCACAAGCACCACCAAGGCCACCCCGAGGGCCATCGACAGCGCCGTCAAAAACGACGCTAAACGCCGGTAGGACAAATTCCGTAGCGCGATCGAAAATAAGTTCATGACACGGCCCCCGATGCTGAAGTGTTTCCTGCTCCCAAGCCCTCACGCCCCCGCGAGCCGCTCCCTGCATCCAACTCTCCTCCCGCAGCCGTCAACGCAGCCGCTCGATTGATCGCGTTGAGCTGCTCAACGCGTCCAAAACGCTTGGCAACCTCATCGCTGTGTGTCACCAAAAGCAACGCCACTTTCTCCTCATCGCATGCCTGCCGGATCAACTCCACGATACGGTCTTGGTTGGCCGGATCGACGTTGGCCGTCGGCTCATCCGCCAATAATAATTTAGGACGATTGGCAAGCGCCCGCGCTACCGAAACTCGCTGTTGCTGCCCCACCGATAACTGGCTTGGCAAATAATCCATGCGGTCATGCAACCCAACCCGCCTTAACAATTCCTCCGCACGGGACGCATCCATCTTTTTCCCTGCAAAAGTCATCGCTAAACGGACGTTTTCCAATGCAGAGAACGCCGGCAAAAGATTGAAGGTTTGGAATACATACCCCATCTTCGAAGCCCGCACTCGATCCCGCTTGGCCTCCGAGAAACCTTGCAACTCCACCCCCTCCAATCGGATTGATCCGGAATCAGCAGCCACCAAGCCACTGATCACATGCAACAGCGTCGTCTTGCCGCCACCGCTTTCGCCTCGCAAGACAACTTGCTCCCCGTAATCCATCCGAAAATGCGGGATATCGAGAATCATCAACGTGCCACCACCCGGCTCGCTGTACGACTTCTTCAAGTCCTTGATCTCGAGCATCGGGACTCGTTGTCCCGGATCGTTGGAATCCATTTGGCTTCGCCTTTGCTAAACGTTGATTCACCGAATAAGTTGATTCGCCGAATAAAAACAACCGGAAATCAGGGCTCACGGAAACAGTCACCTCCCATCGCAGCCAACTCAGCCTCGACGCTGCTTGTTCTTCATCGCCCGATCGATCTCCCGCCGCGCATCGGCTTTCTTCAAAACCTCGCGTTTATCATGCACTTTACGCCCTTTGCACAGCGCGATCACGCACTTGGCAATGCCTCGCTCCGTGAAATACAAACGCAGTGGAATCAAGGTCAGGCCGCGTTCTTTCGCTCTGCCTGCAAACCGCGCCAGTTCGCGCCGGTGTAGCAATAATTTCCGTACCCGCTTGGTCGGATGATTCCAAAACGTGGCCTGCCGATACTCGTCGATCTCGCAATCGACCAACCAAAGCCCCCCATCCTTGATGCGCGCATAGGCTTCCTCGATGCTGCAGCGACCATTCCGCAAGCTCTTCACTTCGCTGCCGTGCAACACCAACCCGCACTCGATGGAATCCAGGATTTCGTAATGATGTTTGGCTTTGCGGTTCTCCGCGATGGACTTAAAAGTCACAGGTGCAGCCGGCCCCTTAACACTCTTCGCGGATCCGCCATTGGTTTTCGGACTGCTCGCTTTAGGGGACGCCTTTGCAGGTGCCGTTGTTGTCGGTTTTTTCTTGTTCAAAATCAGTCCAAACTCGTCATTCCAAATTCTTGGAGGAATCCCCACTCGGCTCTGGTTTACCGCGCATTTTAGGATCCATCCATGGGCCGTCCGGAAATTCGAACACGGAAAAGGTCGTGTTGTCGCTTGCCGCCGCAGGGAACAACATCGGTAACAACGGTGGGCTTTGGCCAACTACCCTGCGATCGATGAGGACATACCGTATGCCGTACTTGCGATGAAGCTCCCACAGTTGGGCGGTCGTCCAAGGCATCAATATCTTCTCGTCGTTGACTTTATACGAATCATCGAGCCGTTTGGACCATTCGACGACCGAAATCGCATCCTGCGGCATGTCTTTCCACGCCGCCAACTCGGCCCGCTGAGCCCTCCATTTGAAGGACTGTTGGTTGCGCGGCGTCAACCAAACGCCTTCCTTGGACGTGTTCTCACGCACCCATTCGCACACGTCGACCCAATCCCGAAAGTGCTTTTTCTGCGCGTCTTCGGTGTCCAGTTTGGAAATCAACCTCGCCCGATCTCCAAACGGAATCCACGCGCTCGTGTGCTCCCAATAGCGAGTCGCGAGAAGCCAAATGCCGGCAGCCAACATCACCATCAAATACCCCCATCGCACCAGCGTTGGTACCCTGGTTCGCCTCCGGACACGAAGCGGGTCATCGCCACCGTGGTAAATACTTCCGTGGTAAACCACTCCGCCATAAACGAACCCGGCCGCCCCCGCAGCGATGGCCATCGGCAATGCCACATCATTCCATCGAAACCAATAAAAACGGAGTATTTTCGCGGCCGTGGGGCGATCCCAACTCCCGATGAACAGATCGACGAGCAATCCTACCAGCGCGATCCCCATCGCGAACCAAGCGTTCGCAACCAACCATTGCAACCCAAACGGCCAAGTCGTCATGCACCCGAGGATCCCTGCTTGGGACGCGACATGGATCCGTCCTCGTTCCTCAGAATTCCTGCTTCCCTTGGGATTACTTTCCACTTGATCCTTCGATTGGTTTGCGGTTTCTAAGGGAGCCCGACTCCGCTCGAGCATGCGCAGGACCAAAAGTCCGATCAGCAACAAAATCCCGAACGACTGCCACCGAAACGCAGCGAAAGCCGTCGGCGACAAATGATGGGACAGCCGGCCATAAACCTGCTTGAGTGCCGATTCCGCCGTCGCGTCAGGAGGTGCCCCCCAATCGATCCACAACGCTGGTAGCACACCCATCCCAAGCCCAATTGCGGTCCAAGCAATCCCGATCCGGTGCGTTTGAAACCACGCCACCAGGCGATCTTGGAAACGAAACTTCGTTTGCTGGTTTGCTTTGTTTTTTGCGTTATTCGTTCTCGACCCCGACCGATTCGATCCAGCGTTTGATGCCGAAAGAGTTCCCGTATCGAGGAAGCCCGCATCGAGGAAGAAACTCAAGATCAACGAACTTAAAATAACCCAGATGCCGGTCACCACATGGAACGCGGACGCCATCCCCAACAGCAGCCACCCCCACGTCCATTGCTTGCGAAAAAAGAACCCAAAAGCTCCAAAAACAAAGGCATATGCTACAACTTTGGACTCGGCACCCCCGACGACCCATTCCCCAGCCCAATGCCCCCAATGCATGCCGGCCAGCCATACCAACGCCGTCAGCGTTGCGATCCACGGCAACGCACCCGATCCCAAAGCCCGTGTTCCGTAAAACAGGGATCGCATCATCCACGTCCATCCGCACGCAAGCCCCATCCACATCGCGAACCTCGCCACCCAAACCGCGATCGGCAATGGCGCGAGTTTCGTCAGACCACCGAGAGTGGCGTAAAACAACCAATGCGCGTTCCCGGATTCCACGAACAAATCGCCACGGCAAAAGTCCGAATCCCAAAAATGGGCCGACTTGGTCCAGTAATGGGGCTCGTTCACCCCGGGAACCATTTCCCCCGCATAAACAAAAAAAACCACGAGCACTCCCAACCAATCGACCAAGTACCCTTGGCTCCAACTCATTGGCTCTCCATCGTCCCTGCCAGCCAGAACGTCCCTGCCAGCCAGAACGTCCCTGCCAGCCAGGTCCACCTTCGGGTGCCGGTCGTTTTGATGCGAAACCTCGTCTTGCATTGGGATTCAGTAGTTTTTTGTAAGTGACGTTGCTTGGCTTAAAAAATAACGATTGGGCTAAGATTAGCAGAGCTATTGGAATTTTTGAAAAAAATCCGCTTGACAGAGTTTGGTTTTTCTTGACTGACTGGGGGTTGGGTTTAGAGTTGAGTGAGAGATATCGCACCGTAGGCTGTTGGAACTCCACGACTTACATCGTCGACGAAGCCGTCTACTGACTCAAGAGGTGAGGAGTTGGGAAAATCTCCCAGCAATTGGAGGAAGGGAAGTCATGTTAGTTTTGTCTCGAAAAAAGAACGAGAGCATCGTCATCAACAACGAAATCACGATCGTCGTGGTTGAGATTCGTGGTGACAAGGTACGACTGGGCGTCGAGGCACCGCGCGAGGTGCCTGTACATCGTCGTGAAGTTTACGACGCGATCCAGCGAAGCGCTGAGGGGAATGACCCGCAAGCGACCAAGGAAGAGACCAAGTAATACAGCGGTTTGGGACTTCTGTTCCTTTGGCGGTTTCGCCAACATCCCCACTCCGTTTTTTCAGGCTTGACACTTGGCACTCGACCCGTAAACTGTCGCGTCCACTTTGCATTCCGGCCCCGTCGTCTAGAGGCCTAGGACATCGCCCTTTCACGGCGGTAACACGGGTTCGACTCCCGTCGGGGTCACTAGGTTAGTTTTTACTATCCATCATGCAAACGTTAAAACCCAGCTCATGGCTGGGTTTTTTCGTTTTAGGAGTTCTAGATGGGGATGGCTTGGGCAACGATTCGGTGACAACCTCGAATCGTGTTTCGACCGCCGCTCCGCCATTCGTAAATTTCAATTGCAACTCGGTACACCAATCGTTGCTTGATCCATCCTCAAACTGCAAACAACTCGGCGTATTTCGGTTCTCGACTCATCAAATCGGCGGTCCGCTCGGCAATCGCCGAAATCGTCAGCAAAGGGTTCACCCCCAACGATGTCGGAACCACCGCCCCATCGGCAACGTAAAGCCCTTCGTGAACAGTAAACGCTCCATCTGCTCCAACCTCGCCTCCACAGCGCCCGTCGAAGACTTGGCCTTTGTGATTGGTGACTCCCGCCATGGGTGAATCCGCCATGGCGCAACCACCCAGTGGGTGTACGGTCCCCACCTTCCCTTTCCAGGGAAGCATTTCTCGATAATTGCCTCCAATCGCGCCAGCGACGAGGCGTATTTGATCCTCGTTGAACTTTCTCCGCGGCTGATGGTACAGATTCGGCCATACGATACTTGCCCGCCCGTCCGCATCGAGAATGATTCGGCCCTCGGAACCATCGTGCCCTGACACGAGCACGACCTGTGTATGGTCGAGCTGCAAATCCATGCCGATCATCGTCATCGCGGCAACGTAGGCCTTGGCAACACCACCGTCTTGAACAACCACACGATCCAAGACGTTAGGTCGATGCGGAAAAGAGATGCTGGACTGAATCGTTGGCCCAGTTTTGCGACCGTTGGGTTCGACAGCCCCAAAGCCACCACTTCGCGTTGTCGGATCCACGCGATGGATCACCCCTAATATGTCCCCGTTTCCACTAAAGGAACATCCCACGTGAGCACTGAGCTGCAGATTCATTTCCTGGGATCTCAGTAGCAGTTCGGTACTACCCACGGAACCAGCTCCGAGCACCACAATTCGCGCGGTTGTGGTTCCTGGCACTGGCACCGGGTTTCCGTCGAACTCGCAGTGATAGATGAAATGGATGCAGTAGTAGCCCTCTCTTTTCTCGATGTGAGTCACCTCGGTTTGCGTAAAGATCTCCGCGCCCGCCCGCTTGGCCATCGGGATGTAGTTGTAGTTGAGTGAGTTCTTCGCCCCGATGTTGCAACCTGTCATGCAATCACCGCAATCGGTGCACGGCCTCTGCAGCATGCCTTGGCGATTCAGAATCGGTAGCGAGCAGTCGGCGCCGCGTGTTACCGTAATCGCTGCCGATTCATAGGCAGCGCCGCAATCCCGGAGATTCTCCGCCGCAATTCGCTGAGTCCGCATCTTGGCGGTATGGTCGACAGGATCCTGTTGCGCGCCGAGTTCCCACGCCACACGATCGTAATAGGGATCCAGGAAATCTCGGTTCTTCAGAAACGATGGCCAATTCAGTTGCGAGAAGACGTCGCGATCGGGTCGTATCGCCACATTCGCATTGATGAGCGAGGTGCCACCCAATCCGCTCGCGCTCATGACCGAGACATCATCCCCCTGTCGCAAATCGATCAGCCCAAGCGGGTTCTTGATGCTTCGCTTGTCGCTCCGAAAGACCGGACGTATCGACTCGCCCAACATGGCAGGAAGGTTGCTTCCAAACTCCCCCGGAATTCGTTCTCGCCCACGCTCCAAAACCCCAAGTCGTTTGCCGGGACGCAACTTAGACGCAAGCCTCGCGGCGCAGATACTCGCCCCATACCCTGAACCGATCACCAAAACATCAAAGGCGCACGGAGAATTGCTGGGAACAGATTGGAGAAGGCGATCGATCGGCGTCGATAGACTCCCCCCAAACTGCTGCATGCTTTGCCGGTAGTCGCTGATCGCTCGATGACGCAACTCCGATTCAGGCTTCGCCATCCGTTTTACGGTCGATACCAGACTCGTACGATCCTCGGCGCTGGATGTCCTTGCAGAGAAGCCAGTAGCCGTTGC
>CAIYZV010000241.1 GCA_903930765.1 uncultured Pirellula sp. | reverse complement strand
TCGACTTAGGAATTGTTTGATTTAAAAAACGTCAGTTGAACGTAACCGATGGTGCATGCGATGCGAAATGATTTACTACGAAGCGGATTATTGATTCTGTTCTGGATCGTGGCTCAAGGACCCGCGGTGGCTCAGAACAATACGCAAAATACGCAGCAGA
Organism: uncultured Pirellula sp.; assembly: GCA_903930765.1. GTDB lineage: Bacteria > Planctomycetota > Planctomycetia > Pirellulales > Pirellulaceae > JBKCUI01. The sequence goes on along the minus strand of CAIYZV010000241.1, from coordinate 3,270 downwards.
GCACCGCACACAGCACCGACAAGAAGCTTCCGGTCGCCGGGGAGACATTTCTAGTTGATGCATCGGTTGCATTCGTAATCCCTGCGACCAAAGATTTTCGAACTCCCACCAAGCCGTGGGTCTGGTACGCGCCGACCTTGCCCAATCTTCCGGGCCCCGAAGAACGATGGATGTTCGAACGCTTCCAAGGAGCAGGAATCGCGATCGCTGGGATCGATGCCGGCGAATCGTATGGTAGTCCCGATGGCAATCGCATCTTCGATGGTCTTCATCGCGAGATGGTTCGACGCGGATACTCGCCGACCCCAGTTCTGCTGGGGCGATCGCGAGGCGGACTGCAAACGTTATCGTGGGCTGCAGCAAATCCGAAACAGGTCGCCGCGTGGGCGGGAATCTACCCGGTGTGCAATTTAGCGAGCTACCCGGGTCTCGATCGTGCCGCTCCTGCGTTCTCGCTCACTCCAGAGCAACTCAACGCTCAACTAAAGCAATTCAATCCTGTCGATCGGATCGAGGGATTGGCAAAATCGAAAGTCCCGTTGTTCGCAATCCACGGAGATGTCGATACCGTCGTTCCACTCGAACTCAACTCAGGGATGCTTCGAGATCGCTACCGCAATTCGGAGGGGCCGATGGAATTGATCGTTCCACCCGGGCAAGGGCACAACATGTGGGAAGGATTCTTTCAGTGCCAGGAGCTGGTCGACTTTGTCCTCATGCACGCCAAGTAAAACGCTTCCAGTGTTACTAATTCCCTTGGTTTTCGTGCCAACGGCCTCTCAGCTGGGCCTGGAATGGACTACCGAAATTTCGGGTTTGGCATAAACTTGATGGCTTCCAAGACTGGTTTTCGGGACAGGCTTTATCACTGCTACTAATTGCTCAGCCAGCTGATTGCTCGACCCGCTGATTGCTCAACCCGCTGATTGCTCAACTCTAGGTACCTTCAATGAGTTCGAAACGAATGCTGGTCACGGCGGCTTTGCCGTATGCCAATGGTCATATCCATTTGGGGCATTTGGTTGAGTACATCCAAACCGATATCTGGGTTCGCTTCCAAAAACTACGAGGCCGCAGATGCATTTTTATCTGCGCCGACGATACCCATGGTACAGCGATCATGATCCGAGCCCGTCAAGAAGGACGTCCGGAGACCGAGCTGATCGCTGACATGCAAGCCGCCCACGAAAAGGATTTTGCAGGCTTCGATATCGCCTTTGATCATTATGGCAGCACCAATGCGCCGGAAAACTATGAGCTGTGCAAACAGATCTGGGGTTCTCTCAGCAAAGCAGGACTGGTCCGCGAAGATGACGTTGAACAACTCTTTGACCCCGAGGCGGGCACCTTCCTTGCCGACCGATTCGTCAAGGGAACCTGCCCTAGTTGCAAATCCGTAGGGGAATACGGAGACAACTGCAGCAAGTGCGGCGCCACCTACGCGCCTACCGACTTGATCGATCCCGTCAGCACCCTCAGCGGTGCAACTCCTGTCAAACGATCCGCCAAGCACTTGTTCGTACAACTCGAACAACTGCACGCGTTCCTCGATGCATGGACACAATCGGGCGAGCATTTGCAATCCGAAGTTGCGAACTATCTCAAGGGGCACTTTTTGGGCAAGCCTCTTCGGGACTGGGACGTATCAAGACCTGAGCCTTATTTTGGTTTCCCGATTCCCGACAGCCCCGGCAACTATTGGTATGTATGGTTCGATGCCCCGATCGGATACATCGCATCCACCCACCAATGGTGCAAACGCAACGGCGAACAACTCGAGGACTGGTGGAAGAGTTCCGACACCGAGATCCATCATTTCATCGGCAAGGACATCACCTACTTCCACACCCTCTTCTGGCCTGGTGTCCTCAAAGCGGCTGGCTACTCCCTCCCGACCTTCGTTCACATCCATGGCTTTCTCACCGTCGATCGCGAAAAAATGTCCAAGAGCAAGGGGACGCAAGTACGGGCGAGCAAGTACCTCGAGCATCTGGATCCGTCCTACTTGCGATACTATTACGCCAGCAAACTCGGTCCGCGCCTGGACGACATCGACCTCAACCTTTCTGAGTTCGCACAAAAAATCGATTCCGATTTGGTGGGTAAGGTCGTTAACCTCGCCAGTCGCACCGCACGCTTCGTCGATGGAGTCGGACTGGCAAGCGAGTACCCGCATGACGGAGGGCTTTTTGCCGCCGCTGCTGCTGCGGGAGAAAAAATCGCGGAAGCGTACGAGCAATGTGATTACTCGCGCGCGATGCGATTGATCATGGAACTGGCCGATGCAGCCAACGCCTTCGTCGACAACACTGCTCCGTGGACTCTGAAAAAAGACCCCAATCAGCATGTGCGACTCCAAGAGGTTTGTACGATCGTGCTGAACTTGTTCCGGCAATTGTGCGTCTACCTAACCCCTGTACTGCCTCGTTTGGCCCAGCAATGCGGACGATTGTTCCAAGTCGACATCAAGGCTTGGGACGATAGTCAGAAACCATTGTGCGGAATCCAGCTGTCCAAGTTTGAACATTTAATGCAACGTGTCGATTTAGCGAAAGTGAATCAAATGATCGAAGAAAGCAAAGAAACACCAGCTCCGTCCACCAACGATGCCGCCGTGGCACCAGCCTCCAGCGCAGCTCCTGCGACCGACTCCGGAGACGCTCTCCTAGCCGAGCCGCTGGCTCCCACATGCACCATCGAAGACTTTGCGAAAGTCGATCTTCGGGTGGCTCGCGTGATCAAGGCGGAAGAGGTTCCTGAAGCCAAAAAGTTGATCAAGCTGACCGTTAGCTTGGGTGGCGACACAACTCGAACCGTTTTCGCTGGCATCAAAGCCGCCTACACCCCGGCACAGCTCGAAGGCCGCTTGGTGGTCATCGTGGCGAACCTGCAACCGCGGCAAATGAAGTTCGGACTCAGCGAAGGAATGGTCACCGCCGCTGGTGCTGGTGGCACCGAAGTCTTCCTCCTCGGAGTTGACTCGGGAGCAAAACCCGGACACCGTGTTCATTAATAGACACCGTGTTCATTATTAGTCACCGTGTTCACTAATAGGCACCGGGCCGGATGGAGTACGGACTCACTCCGGCTAATTTCAATCTGATTCCTAAACTCGATAACAACCTTATTCGCACGCAACCCAACCAACGATCATGGCATCTCTCAATCGTTATTCGTCTCGTATCACCCAACCCAAGAGCCAAGGTGCCTCGCAAGCAATGCTCTATGCCACAGGCTTGAAACCTGAGGACATGAACAAAGCCCAAGTCG
>CAIYZV010000240.1 GCA_903930765.1 uncultured Pirellula sp. | reverse complement strand
GTTGTAACCACGGTTTCGCAAGCGACACGGCTCGTGGGGTCTTGTGCCAAGAGAGCGTCGAGGACACTGTCCGAAATGCGGTCCGCCAGTTTATCTGGGTGACCCATGGAAACCGATTCACTTGTGAAAACATACTTGCCTGATGCCACCGAAAAATCCTCCCAGGAGGGAACAACAAAAGGTCCGTGGTCTTGAAAGCTCAGCAGTCGCACCGCCGAGCAGAGCGATGCGACTCGCTAGCGCTCTCCGACTGAACTTCATAGTGTACATGCAATTGGGGAACGGAAAAGGCGGATTGTTGAAGTCCCTACGACCGGAAACGCCAGCCTTTTCTCCATAGAATCGCCGGAAAAGCTTGCGGAGACCGGAGACTTTGCCGGCTTGGCTGGTTCCTTGAGGTACCTTTCCGCGGTGCAGAATCCGAACTGCGAGATCGAAATCTAGGTGAACTCGAGCGGCGAATCATGAACGCAACGGCAACGACAACATCCACTTTCCCCATGGATCCCAGTGGTTCGCTTTCGACAAACTCGGTGTCGGGTTGCACCGAGCCTCAGTTTGCATGTTCCGAAGGATGGGGTGCGTGGTGGGCCGTTCCAGCCTTGCGAGCTCAAGTCCTCGACGCTGTTGAGAAGCTTGTCATTCTGATCTTGTTCGGCAGCTTTCTGAACTCCTTGGTTCAGTCCATCTCCAGCGCCGTGGCCCGTGGCGGATCGGTCGCCATCGGCGACGCGATGCTTTTGATCACCGAAACCATGATGGTGATATTGGTACTGTGCCGGCGTTCCGCCAAGGATTTGTCTCTCCGAACCCAGGACTGGGCGTTGGCGTTTTCAGCAACATGCTTGTCGCTGCTGGCGCGTCCATGCTTTACCGAACCGCAGTCCTGGCACTCGATCGCTGTTTGTTTGACCATCGTAGGACTATCGATGCAATTGTTCGCTAAGCTGACCTTGGGGCGTCGATTTGGCGTGGTCGCTGCGAATCGGGGAATTTGTTCCAGCGGTCCCTATCGGATTGTAAGGCACCCGATTTACTTCGGTTATGTGATGTTGCATCTGGGATTCTTTATGCTCAATCCCAGCGTTTGGAATCTGTTGATTTTCTCGATGCTGTATTCGATCAAGATCCCTCGGATCTTGGCGGAAGAAAGGCTCCTCAGCCGCGACCCTGACTATGCGCGTTACATGGGGCGAGTTCGGTACCGATTGATACCAGGCCTCTTCTAACGTCTTGCCTACAGTGAAGCCAGCTTTCAGCCTCGCGCCGCTGGATATCGATGGCTTTTTCTGCCCCAATGCGTTGAATTGGGGTGCCACAGATCGATCTGTTGAGGACTGTTGGATTGTGACCGTGTCCTCTTTCTACTAGACTGCCTACTAGACCGCATCCATGGTTTCGCTGGTGGAGATCGTTCGCGAGGGCTAATCTCTAGCCGGCCAACCGGTAACCACACGGTCCTGTGAACTGCATCGTTTGGAAAGGGGATATCGCCATGCTTTGTATACATCGTCGTGCGCAACGGATAAGCGTCGTGGCTGGAGTTGCTGGTCTGGTGACGATTGGAGGTTTTTGGCCCCATGAGGTATCGCTTCAATCACAGCATTCGGAGTTGGTCGCAGCGGAGCCAATTACGGTCGCAGCGGAGCCAATTACGGTCGCAGCGGGGCCGGCCAACAAAGCCGAAGTCGATTCGATCCATCGCTTGATGTTCGATCAATCGGCTGCTTGGAATCGAGGAGACATCCCCACGTTTATGGAAGCGTATTGGAAATCGCCCGAATTGACCTTCAGCTCAGGCGGGAATGTCACCAGGAGTTGGGAGGCCACACGCGACAGATACGTGGCCCGATACCCTGATCGAGCCACGATGGGCCAGTTAACCTTCTCGGAGTTGGAAACCCGTCTGGTCGGAGATAAAGCGGCTTTGACTTTGGGCCGGTGGAAGCTGGAACGGGGGCAGCCAATCGATGGGAATTTCTCACTGGTTTGGCAAAAGTTCGATGATGGATGGAAGATTATCCACGATCACACGTCTGCGTCGAAGCAGTAAAAATAAGCGGTAAGCATTAAGTGATAAGTAATAAGCTGTATCCCCATCTACTTGGAGTTTCCCAAGGCGAGGTTGGGTTCGCCCCTTTTTCGCTGGATCGTAGGCATCTACTGAGTCCCTGAGATGGGTTGTGTCTCTCTCGCGGTGCGATCGCATTGAAAACTAGTGGGCAATCCTCAGTGTTTGGGTTTGCGTGGGATGCGTTTTCGTTCTCAAATATCCGCCGCAAGTATTCTTCGAGCACCGAGCGAATCCGCATTGGAATTTCGCGTTTCAATCAAGCCCGTAAACAACCAAGCCCGTAAACAACCAAGCCCGTAACTAACCAAGCCCATAACTAACTAAGAGCAGCAGCGATCGATGGCTCAGATCACCATCCAGGAATTGACCATAGGCTATCGAGGTCCAACGCTTCTCGATTCCGTCTCGGCTCGGATTGATCGTGGCGAGAAGATCGGTTTGCTCGGACGCAACGGCAGCGGCAAGACGACGTTGTTGCGACTCCTAGCCGGCATCGAAGTCCCCGATTCCGGGTGCATTGAAATGGAGCCAGGGACGGTCGTATCGTGGGTGCCTCAAGACGTCCCGGATGGAATCGAGGGAACCATCGAGCAAGTGATCGCGATGGGGTTGCCTGAAGAATTGGCGTTTCCCGAGAATGAATGGAAAAAAGAGCAGGTCCTCGAGCGGACTTGCGGTCAGTTGGAGTTGCAGCGAGAGGCTGATTTTTCCAAGCTGTCCACAGGATTGAAGCGACGCACGTTGCTCGGTCGAGCGTTGGTGTCGTCTCCCGATGTATTGCTCCTGGACGAGCCCACCAACCACTTGGACATCGACGCAATCACTTGGCTAGAGGGTTTTCTGGCCACGATTCCTGCCACCTTGATATTCGTCACCCACGACCGCGCGTTCCTCACCAAGCTTGCCAAACGCATTTTGGAAATCGACCGGGGAAAGCTCTTCGACTGGGTTTGCGATTATCCAACCTTTCTCGATCGCAAAGAACAAGCGTTGCTCGCGCAAGAGAAACAAGATGCGCTTTTCGAGAAAAGGCTGGCGGAGGAAGAGGCATGGATTCGAACTGGGGTCAAAGCGCGGCGCACCAGGAATGAGGGGCGCGTGCGGCGTCTCGAGGAGATGCGGCGGGTGCGTTCACAACGTCCGTCCAAGGTCGGCAGTATGAAGCTGTCGATCGATTCGGGAGAGCGAAGCGGGATGTTGGTTTGCGATTTGAAACAAGCTTCGTTCGGATACGACGATCAAGTGATCGTTCCACCTATGGATCTGACGATCATGCGAGGTGACAAGATCGGGATCTTAGGACGCAATGGGGTTGGTAAATCAACGCTCCTGAAAGGATTGCTCGGACAATTGGCCCCAATTTCAGGATCCGTACGACTCGGAACGAAGCTTGAGATGGCTTACTTTGATCAAACTCGAGATATCCTGGACCCCGAGAAGACCGCAGAAGAGAATGTTGGAGTTGGACGCACGACGATCACCATCGGGGGGAAATCCAAGCACGTCATCGGGTACTTGCAGGATTTTCTGTTCACACCCGAACAGGCTCGTTCCAGGATTCGGTACTTTTCGGGCGGGCAGAGGAATCGTTTGTTGCTCGCGAAACTATTTGCGCAGTCGGCGAATATGTTGGTGATGGACGAACCGACGAACGACCTCGACGCAGAGTCTCTGGAATTGCTCGAAGAGCGATTGGTGGAATACGAAGGTACATTGCTCGTGGTCAGCCACGATCGCGCGTTTCTCAATAACGTGGTGACGAGCATGCTGGTCTTTGAAGAGACGGGCATCAAGGAGTATGTCGGCGGGTACGACGATTGGCTCCGTCAGAAATCTTCTTCTGTGAAATTGCCGATGTCGTGTTCTGCGTTTCCTTCGGCAATGGCCAATCCGGTAGCCTCGGTGGTTGCGTCAGGCCGCAGCGAGACGGCAGCCAAGAAGTTGAGTTACAAGGAAAAGCAGGAGCTCGATGGGCTCCCAGACAAGATTGAACAACTGGAATCGGAGCAAGCCACTATGCATGAGAAGATGGGTGAGCCCGATTACTTCAAGCAAGCGGCCCCGATCCTGGCAAAGGACCAAGCAAGGCTCACGGAGATCGAGCGATTGCTCGAGGAAGCATTGCGTCGTTGGGATGAACTCGGTGTGAGGGACGTATAACGCATCCATGTGAGGCGTGATCGCAGTTCCCCAAGAGTGATTTTTTAGTCCGACGCGACGTGCGACTAGCTAGCGGCCGTTCGATGACTTACCAAGGCCAGTCAGCCCCGAGGGCGCTCTTTTGGATCTCGTTGAGTTCTGCGATCCCGAGTTTCGAAAGGCTTAGAAGTTGTGCAAGCTCGGCGTCATCAAAGGTAGCTTCCTCGCCGGTCCCTTGGATTTCCACGAAGCGGCGTTTGCCCGTCATCACCACATTCATGTCGACATCCGCGCGCACATCCCGTTCGTAGTCGAGATCGAGGGACGGCTTTCCGTCGACGATACCGACACTGATGGCAGCGACCGAATCGGTAAGAGGGTAACGGTCGACTGGGACACCTTTAAAGACAGAATTGACGGCATCGATGAGTGCGATCATGCCACCTGTGATCGATGCAGTTCTCGTCCCTCCGTCGGCTTGAAGGACATCGCAGTCGATGGTTAATGAGCGTTCCCCCAGTTTGTTGAGGTCCGCGATTGCTCGAAAGGAGCGTCCGATCAAGCGTTGGATCTCGGTGGTTCGACCATCGACTTTCCCAGAGCGTTCTCGAGGTTTTCGCTGAGGGGTGCTCCCAGGTAGCATGTTGTACTCAGCGGTGATCCAGCCTTTCCCTCGCCCTGCCATCCATTCTGGAACACGTTCCTCGAGACTCGCGGTGCACAATACCACAGTGTTCCCACAACGGTACAAGACGCTTCCTGGGGTTTGTTTGGTGAAGTGGCGTTCGACGGAAACGGGACGGATGGAGTTCATGGCAATGAGGGGTTTCTATGGAAGCCTTGAGGATTATTCGGCAGTTGTCTTCGACGCGGTGGTGTTTGACGCGGTAGTGTTCGACGCGGTAGTGTTCGACGCGATAGTCTTTGAGTTCGGGGCAGGAGCTTGGATCGATGGGGTTGGCACGCTAGGCGTGTAACGCCTCGGCATGACGACCCGGAACGAACTCCCATGCCCGAGTTGGCTCGTCAGAGTGATGTCGCCTCCAAGGAGCCTACACAATTCTCGAACAATCGAAAGCCCAAGTCCGGTTCCTGAATGCTCGCGCGTGAGCGAGTCCATGCCGGTTGCCAAGCTTGCTTGGCGGAATTTTTCGAAGATGATCTCATGATCGTCGGGAGCGATTCCGACACCGGTATCGGAAACCGACATGAAGAACTCATCGTCGTTGGTCCAGTCGCAAGCGAGAGTAACTAGTCCTCCCTCCGGAGTGAACTTAATTGCGTTGGACAGGAGGTTTGTAAGGATCTGTGCCAGTTTGCCTTGGTCCTGCACGATCTTCATCTCGTTCTGACTCGAGTCGATTTGAATATCGATATTTTTGTCCTCAGCCATTTTGCGAAACAAGTCGGCTTGTGCTTGCATCACGGTCAGCAAACAAAATTCGGTAGGACGCACCTCCATCTTGCCCGCTTCTACTTTGGCGAGGTCCAAAATGTCATTGATCATTTCCAGGAGGATACGACCGCTGTTCTGAATATTGGACACCCACCGATGTTGCTTGTCAGTTAGTGTTTCGATGCCTGCGAGGACTTCGCTAAACCCGAGAATGCTGTTCAACGGAGTGCGCAGTTCATGGCTCATGTTGGCCATGAACTCACCCTTCAGGCGGTTGGCTTCGAACAGTTGCAGGTTCACGCTGGCAAGGTCATCCACTCGCAAATCCAATTCCTGATTGACCGTTTGCAATTGGACCTGGGTCTCCGTCAAGTGCCGAAGCATGCGGTTGAAGGATTCGGAGAGATCCGCGAACTCATCGTCGGTATCGACCCGGAATTTGACGTCTTGTTTGCCGCTAGTGATCTCTTCGCTCACCAATTTGAGCTCCGAGAGCGGATTGATTACCAGGCGTTTTAGGACCCAGTGGATAAAAAACAGGGAGAGTGCCAGTGTGGCGATACCGATCGACGAGAGGAGGGAGTAACTCCAAATCCGCCAGATCCTTGTTTCGCTGTAAGGCAATTTGACCAGTACGACTCGAAATGGATCGATCGAAGCGCTGGCGGGAGTATCGATGGAGGTGGGCAGTTTGACGTGGCAGATGATGCATGTGCGATCGAAGGTGATCGGATGGTAGTAGTAGAAGTATCCGTCGATGGGTCCAGCTTCTTCAAACACATGCTTGGTAGGATTTGCCAAGGTTGCCAAGGGGCTTGTCGGGGGCGTGGGCAAGGGGGCGGACGGTTCTCCGCTTCCGGCAGTACCCGATGCACTACGATCTGCCGAAGGAGCCACTGGGGGAGCCCCTTGGTTTTCCCGTTGGGCGTTCGCCGCCGCTGCTTCCATCGCCAAACTGTCTTGTTCCGCCAATCGCGCATGGAGTTTGACTAAGCGGGTTAAATTTCCATCGGTCGCGACTGGGTCGGGAAGATAACGATGCTCGAGGCCATCATTGATCCGAAAGATCGAGTATTCAAATCGGGATTGTAGGGTGGTTTCGCGAACCCATCGCATCAAGTCAGAGCGGCTTTTCTCGAGATCTCCCCCCCTGGGTACGTTTTCATTCTTGGCCAGTTCATTTTCGTTGAGGGTTGGCTCGTTCCATGCGACATGCTTGAGCCCAATCACGGCGTTCGCGTAATCTCTGGCCGATTGACGGGTCGCTTCGATCACCAACCGTTCCGCCACGAACTGGACGGCAAAAAAACCGAGGACGAGCGAAACGAGCAATGCCAAGCCCAAAAACAGGAGGCATTTGCGTTCGAGCGACCAACTTCTCAATAAACTCTTGAGCAAACCTAACTCCCTACAATGGCAAATCCCTCGACCCACTCACGCTGTGCGATTCAAGCTCAGCGCGATCAGGCTACAGAACCCGCTAGCCAGAGCAACCGAAGGGCTGATGTTCCTTGGAGGGGCCAAAGAACATTCGTGCGACTGGGGGTGGCTGCCTGAGTTGGAGTAGGTTGAGGCTGAAATAGTCTAGCATTATGGTGAGCCTTGCGGTTCATGAAGCAATGAGGACTTAGGGGTTTTGGGATCCGTGGGTGGGAAACCGGACTGCGGATTCTTTGTTACTGTCGGCGTGACCCGAACTCTCGATCGGAAGTCATCCCAAATTCTTGCGAAGAGATTTCTGTTTCGGAAACGGCGTGCCGACCTCCTAGTTTATCCAATCGGTAGCTTTTGCCACAGTCGTGGACGAAAGTTGCGTTGCCTTGCATCCGGTAACGCTCGCATCCGGTTGCCGTCTCGTTCGAGGTGCATTCGATTGCAAATGGGAGCGTTGCTGGACCATGTCCAAACCATTCAAGTCATGGGTTCGACTGGCGATTGTTGTCAGCCTGAGCATCTTCACTCCGTTCAATTCAGCCTTTGCCGGTCGCTGGATGGAGCGGTGGATGCATCGACCGAGCTGCAAGTCGGTCCCCGTTTGCGAAGTAGAAACGGCGGCGGTGAGCATCGACGCCTGCAGCACTTGTGGGGAAGTGGGAATCTCCCAAACGTCCTCGAGCCCCTGCTGCGCCTGTGTTCCCGACGCGCCAGCGGTTGCGCCTGACAAGTCGGTTCCTTGGACAGGTATTGAGCCTGCGACTCCGGTTGAACCTGCGACTCCGGCCGAGGAACCATCGAACGCGAAACCAGATGCAAAGCCAGCCGTTGACCCGAAAATGAAGAGCGAGGCAGCAGCAGCCCCTTCTGCACCGGTTGCTCCCGTCCCCATTATCCCCAGCGACGCCAGCAAGGGAGACGACAGCAAGGGAGACGACAGCAAGGGAGAGGACAGCAAGGGAGAGGATGGCAAGGGAGAGGATGGCAAGGGAGAGGATGGCAAGGGAGAGGATGAGCCGGAAGCGGACGAGACCAAGCCTCGGGAGGTCGACGAAAAGCCCGCAAGCTCAGAGCCCGAACCCATGGCCGACGATGGCGACCCCGATCCTGCACCGTCGGAAACTGAAGTGGTTGAACCGGCAGTTGCCGATCAGCCTGAGATGGAGGAACCTGAGGGTAAGGACAGTGACGCGAAGGATCTCGTGGAACCCGAGCCTTCCATCGACGATTTATTCGGTGCACCGAGAGCCGCCGCCCCTGATTCGAAAAAACCTTCGGCGAAAGCCTTGAAGGATTCCGACACGGAAGATGCTGCAAAAAATACCGAAGAGCCTGCCAAAAAGATCGAAGAAAGCATCGATGACCTTTTCGGCAAGCCTGTGAATTTCGGACCATCGATCGACCGCGTCAGTCCACCTGCTCCACGTCCATCGGATGCCGGGAATGCATCGAATAGTTCTACGGTTAAGCCGACGGGAGAATCGGTCAAGCCGACGGGAGTAACGGGCAAGCCGGCGGGTGTATCGACGCCGGAATCGAAAGTACGCAACGAAGGGGCGGAAAAGAATGGTGGTCAGTTCCGACTCAATGAAGAAGAACCCAAAAAGGGTAAGGGAGCCGGGATTGAAGATGAGTTGGATCGCATCTTCCGATCCAAAACGTTTGTGCCTCCTACGAAGTTCCAAGGCGCCGAGTTCCGAAATTGGACGGATAACACCGGAGCCTATTCCATCCAAGCTCGGGTGGCAGTCATCTTCGGCGACAAAGTACGCTTGCTCAAAGAGAACGGCAAGTACACAACGGTTCCGATGGAACGATTAAGCGATTTCGACCGATCCTACGTGCAGTGGGTTGCGGAGTCCCTGACCTATCGGGCATCCAAAATCGTCCGTAACAACAATGCGGATGAGATATCGCCCGAAATGGCTCGGTGATTCGAGACTCAATGCGAATTGAGGGCCTAGAAGCAAGCGAGCGCTGTAGGCATTCGAGGTAGGCTGTAGGCATTCGAGGTAGGCTGCAGGCAATTGAGGTACGGTCTCGAAGATGGGGGACCGCTTCATGCTGCTGCGAGTCAGTCGAGTCCTGATTTGCTTGGATTGAGGTAACCATTTGCGACAGCCAGCCAAACCAGCAGACCCTTCTGCGCGTGGAGTCGGTTGCCTGCTTGTTGAAAAACGATGCTTCGTTCCGAATCCAGCACATCATCGGTGATTTCTAGTCCACGGCGTGCTGGCAAGCAGTGCAGGACCTTGCAGTGCTCGGGAGCAATGCTCAAAAGCTTTGAGTTCACCTGATAGGGCGCAAATGCGGCCTTGCGAGATTCATTTTCTGCTTCTTGACCCATGCTGGTCCAGACATCGGTGTAGATGTAGTCTGCTTCTGCCACCATGTCTCGCAGGTTTTCGCTTTGAGCGAAATCGATTTTTCCATAGCGTACATGCAAGGATTCGAGGTATGAATCCGAGATTTGGTACTTTTGGGGGCAGGCCAATCGAAACCGCATTCCGGCGAGGTGCGATGCTTTGATCAGCGACTTGACGACATTATTCCCATCGCCGACAAACGTGAGTGTTTTTCCTTGAAGGTTGCCGTTGGAGTCTTCGAGCATCGTCAAGACATCGCCGATCGCTTGGCAGGGATGAGATTGGTCGGTGAGACCGTTGATGACCGGGATAACGTCATGGAGGGCCAATTCATCGATGGTTGCTTGCGAGATCGCTCGGCAGACGACGAAATCGCAATACTCGGCGAGAACTCGAACGAAATCAGCGATGGATTCCCGTTCTCTCCAGCCGGCATCGCTGGTCAAATAGATTGCGGTACCGCCGAGTTGTGCCATGCCGGCTTCGAAGCTGACCCGTGTGCGCAAGCTGGCTTTCTCGAAGATCAGAGCGCACGTTCGGTTCTTGAGCAGGTCTGGACGTTGTCCCGCCTTCAGTTTCGCCTTGAGAGAGCGAGACCAGGAAATGATGGTTTGGAACTCAACGTGGTTCAGGTCGAGCAAGGACCGCAAGTGCTTCATGTTAAGCGGGGTTGATTTTGGATGCTTGAGTGTTTCGACTCTGAATGATCTCGGTGCCGACACCAGCCGTGGTGTAAATCTCCATCAACAAGGAGTGTCGCAGTTGTCCATCGATGATGTGAACTTTGCCTACGCCACGATTGAGTGTCGAAAGGCATGCTTCTACCTTGGGGATCATCCCACCTGAGATGACTCCTGAGCGAATCAGCTCTTGGGCTTCATCGGCAGTCATCGAATGGATAACGCTCGATGGGTCGTCCTTGATGCGCCGCACACCGTTGACATCGCTGATGAAAATGAGTTTTTCAGCGCCGAGTGCTTCCGCGACGGCCATCGCCGCTGTGTCGGCGTTGACGTTGTATTTCTGCCCCGAATCATCGATGCACATGGATGGGATGATCGGGATTTGGCCGGTGTAGGTCAAGCTTTCGATGGTTTGGCGGTCGACGCGGGTGACTTGTCCGACGAACCCGAGATCGATGGGACCCGAACCGGGTTCTTCCAAGAGGAGTTTCTCTCCGAAGAGAACGTTTGTGGAACGAAAGTTCAAATTCATCGCACGGCCGCCGAACCGTTCGATTTCGTCAGCCAAGAACGTGTTGAGTTCGTAGCCGAGGGTTTGTTCGACGATCGAGAGTGTCTTTGCATCGGTGACGCGACGACCTTTGACCCACACCGGTTCGATCGCTGCCGCTTCCATGGCTTTATTGATCGACGGTCCGCCACCGTGGACAACGACAGGTCGCATCCCCACGGTTTCCATAAAAATGATATCGATCAGTGTATGACGCATCGCATCGGGGTTGCCCATGAGCGAACCACCTAATTTGATGACGGTGGTTTTACCCCGGAAACGGCGGATCCAACCCATCGCCTCGATGAGGATGTCGGCTTTATTGATCGCTTCTTGTTGACCGTCCAATTGGTATCAGGCTTCGATTACGTGGTTGCGAGAGTTATCAAACAAAATCGCCGACACGAAGGGACGCGCCGGCGAGACTAGTTTTGTTTGTTCGTTGGGGGTTTCTGTCGCTGCACATGCGACGAATCAAAACAAAAGAGTTTAGTTGGGAAGGTACCTAAATGTCAACTATTCATGCTCGGATCATCGCTGTTTGCGAAACGAAATCCAGGATGGCTTGTATTAACGGGCATTATTGTGCGGGTTGTGCGGGGGGATGTTCAGGGCCTCTTATTTGTCCGAGATTTCCAACTCCCGTTTCACGCTCTCCATGATTTCCTTTGCCCAAGGCTTCTCGCTGTAGAGTTCGACGAGCCCTTGAAGGAATAACTTGCGTTCTTGGGGATTCAGATTGAGATTCGCCCATCGCATTTGTTGACTGATTTGGTCGGCAGCGTGGTTGGGCGTTGAGGAGAGTCCGTTTTTCTGGAGTTGCTCGCGAAGTCTTCGGTTGGCTTCGATCAGTCTCTTTTGGTAGGGGGAAAGCTGTTCCGTTGACGCAAAGACGAGCAGCAATGCGTCGATTTTCTTGAGTGCCGCCTTGGGGTCGACGGAAGAAAGTCGCAAGCAGTCGATGGTCGATTGCTCGAGTGGGTCGATCGATTGTGCGTCGAATTTGTCGGCGCGGTAACCGGAACGAACCTGTAGTCGTCGCAGCGTTTTTAGGGTGTTGATTTCATCCAAAGTTTCCTTGATTTCGGCGGCTCGAATATCTTCGGGGTAGAGATCGAGGAAACGTTGAACGGTCGGTTCCGCCTCCAAGAGCGCATCTTCGTTCTCGGCGACAACGGTCGCTTGGATCTTTTGGAACAGCGATGTTGCAGAGGGTGGTCTTGAAAGCCAATAGGCGAGTCCCAGGCAGCATGCCAACAAAGCACCGATCGTTGCAATGCTCGTCCATGGAGTGCCGGATGGTTCTTCGTGGGGGTTGGCCAAGCTGACGGCGGTTCGCCGACGGTCTTGGTCGGTGACTTCGGTAAAATGGGTTTTGCCCATCGCTTCGATGCCGCTGGGAATATCTTGATGCGCCGAACTTACGGAGTCGGATGAAGCTACGGCTTGGGTGACATCATCGGGTCCCGCTACCGAGCGATTGCCGAATCGTGTCGCGTCTGAATACGAACGATTTTTCGAAGGCTCCGAGGATTTAGGTGGGCTGGGATGCTCGGGATTGCCAAACCGTGTTGCCTTGTTATCGGGGGCGTCGGAGAGGCGCGCGATCGATGGGTAATCGCTCATGTCGATGCTGGTCATTTCCTTGGCGTGCTCCACGTCGGAGGGATTCCGCGGAGCCGTATCGATAGAATTGGTCAAGCCGGCTTTCATGGACTTCAGTCGGTTGCCGACCGCCAATGCTGTAGGTGGTCGTCGCGAAGCATCCCGATTCAATAATTCCATGACGAGATCGCAGAACTCGTCCGGCGCTTTGGGGGCAAGTTGCGACAGTGGCGTCAGATTCCCGTACCGAACATTGAACATGATTTCCGGGACGCTCTGACCGGTAAAAGGTGGGCGACCTGCAAGGCATGCGTAACAGATCGCTCCGAGCGAATACAAGTCGCTTCGTACCGACACGCTTTTTCCTTCGGCTTGTTCGGGAGACATAAAATCGGCCGTTCCGAGAATGGAGCCAGCCACGGTGGCTTCGGAGGCGCCGTAGAGTTTAACGATGCCAAAGTCCGTCAGCTTGATGCTTCCCGAGGTATTGATCATCAAGTTCGCTGGTTTGAGGTCGCGGTGGATGATGCCAAAATTATGGGCATGCTTGAGGGCATCGCAGATCTCAATCGCCCAGTCCATCGACTGAGACCAGGAGACGGTGGACTCTCGCTTGAGAAGTTGATGAAGATTCTCCCCTTCCACCAACTCCATCGAGTAGAACAGCAAACCTTTCTCTTCACCGAATCCGATCAACTGCACGATGTTCGGATGTTTCAATCGGAGAAGTGTCTGTATTTCCGCGTCGAAGCGACGGCGAAATCGAGCATGCTGCGCCAGCGACGACGAGAGGACTTTGATGGCTACCTGTTGTTCGTTTTTGGCGTGGATTCCGCTGTACACCGTCCCCATTCCTCCCCGGCCGAGGAGTCCGGTGACGCGATAGGGACCGATGGCTTCAAAATCAAGCGACACGGAGGTTGGCTTCTATCCGAGAGAAAACAGTCACAGGCAAGGCATTCGATGAACGCACATTGTACTGTTAATTGAATCAAGCCGCTTGTGCTAGCCTTGGCAAAAGCAGCTACTTGCCGTGCTAGCTACTTAATCGTCCACTGGGTGAAGGTCGATCGGTAGCCGAAGTGGCGAGAGGCATTAGGTAGCGTTCTCGCTCCAAACCACCCGTAGGCATAAGGCTGAACACTTTGGGACTCGATTTTTGGCAAGGGGACCTCGGGGGTGAAGATCGGCGACTTGGAATGAGGGTGGGTCGGTTTTGCCAAAATGCGGTAATGCGTTGGGGCAGGCGTGTTCCACATCGCCTCGCGTCCGGGAACAGTCGCGCCGGATGCCGGCGGCAGACCCGGCGGTTGAGCTATGGCTTTCCCAGACGCTTGGATAACGGCGACGCTCGCCAAAGCGAAGACCATCGTATAAGCGGTTATCGCAGAGGCGCCGGTAACCGCAGAGGCACCCGTAACCGCAGTCGATTTGGATTTTTGTATCGCCGGCATCGCCACGTCTCCTTGGGTCCAAAACGGATTGTGTCTCAGCCGAACTGAAGTCCGGCAACACGGTCATCTACCGTCTTCTATCGGTCGCTTTGATGTTCCGAATTTCCCCAACGCGGCAGAAGGCTGGTTGGAAGTCATTTCCGGGCGATGTCGGAGGCGTGATGAACCGGGTGGGTAAAACATAATGATTAAAAAGAAGTCTTCGAATTTGACTGTTGTTAAGGATGATCCACAGTACACCATCAGCGATTGTTGGCGCCCTCCGTTGATGCGGTTGAAGTCATGCCCAAAGCTGCGGCCAAATTTGATGATCCATTCCTTGAGGTGAACCCAAATGAGAGCTCTGGTTGCGGACGATTCAGGAGTTATGCGGAAAATCGTTGCTAGGTCCTTACGGGCTGTAGGTATCGATGACATTTTGGAAGCGGCAAACGGCAACGAAGCTGCCGAGGCCTTTCAGGCCAACTCGCCGGATTTATTGCTTATCGACTGGGATATGCCGGGAATGTCCGGGCTGGAATTGGTCCGCGCGGTCCGCGCAACCGGTTCCAAAGTCCCTATCATCATGCTCGCTACCGACTCACAGCGAGGCCATGTCCTCTCGGCGATTCAAGCGGGGGTCAATGATTATGTGGCCAAGCCTTTCGAGTCCCAGTATTTGAGAGCTAAACTCGATAAATTCGTTACTGTCTGACCGTGCCGGTATCAGCAGCCCGAGAAGAAGGGTAACGCCAGTAGCTCGCGAGAGCCCTAAATGGTTTCTGAGAGCCCTTGACGCGGTCATGAATCGGCCTAAACTCGTTGAACCTCGGTGGAACATTTTCCCCAAAAATATTGCGGTCGTGGCGAAATTGGCAGACGCGCTAGCTTGAGGGGCTAGTGGTAGAAATACCTTGGAGGTTCGAGCCCTCTCGACCGCACTTGTCCGCCATCCCCTCTGATGAAGTTCACGTTGTAACTTGGCAATTTGGCAACGTGAACCCTGAGGGGGCTCTCTGCTGGCTTGGTTGCTCGTGCGCTCTACTCCACGACTTACCCTCCTTCTTCGGATTTGCCGCATATTCGACACCAGCGGTGCAATTGTCCTCGAGGGTGAGCCGAGCTTCAAAAAAATCCCCCGGGTTTTTTGCTTGGTCACGTATCGTGATCTATCGTTCAGTGGCTTGAAAAGTTTCGGTGCGTTCGTGCGCCGGCGGACGAGTTACCTAGAGGATGGTGAGATGTCTCAGTTCGACACAATGCTTCGATACAACACGGATGTGCCAGCAACTCCATTCGCAGATCGGCGACAGCGTTCCGACAATGTCGGCTCGAACGAACGTCGCCAGTTCGGGAACTCGTACCGAGACCATTCCGCTCCCGCGAAAGAGCTTGCCGAAGCGATCGACGCCTACAAAGTCGAGCATCGCCGTCGTTACATCACGGCCGAAGAATTGTTGTCGGTCATCGAAAAGCTAGGTTATCACCGAGGCTAGTTCCGGCCAATCGCGGCTGCGGATTCTCTTTCTCGCCACGTCCAGGGCGTGGTCATTTTCCGATGTGGAGAACGGCCGATCCTAATGTTGCCGCACTTGCGACGGCGGTTTCTACCCTTAAGATCCGTTCCCCTAGATTGAGTCTCTCGAAACCGTGATGGCTCGATTGCTCGATCTCCTCGTCCGTGAATCCTCCCTCGGGACCAACTGCGAAAAGGATCCCCTTCGTGACATTGCCCGGGTTCCGCTCCTCGGAGGCATCGCGCGTTGCTGTCTGACTCTTGAGGAAATTCGATAGCGTGGCACCTTCGATGCCAGGATGCAAAATCCATCGATCGGTGCATGATTGCGAGTCGATGTGGGTGAACAGACTCCTTAGCGTGATGGGAGGATCGATTTGCATCAATCGATTTCGTTGGCATTGCTTGCATGCCTCAATGCCGTAACGGTGCAGTTTGGCGACCGAATCATCGTCGAGTTTGGCGACGCTTCTCTGGGATTCGATCGGTAGCAAGCGGTCGACTCCGAGTTCGACCAATTTTTCGATGACGCTTCGTTGACGGTCCCCTTTGGGCATGGCGATGGCAAACCAAAGCTTCCCATCGTGATCTCGGGGAGCAAATCGCTTGGCCGAAATGCTGATGCTGACATCGCGTTTGTGGATGGACTCGATCGTTCCAAACCCTTCGTAGCCTTGACCGTCGAAGACCAAGCAGTCGTCGCCGACGTGCGCGCGGAGAACTCGAGCCGCATGGTGCGATTCGGATTCATCCAGGTGTACGCTTCCGCGATCTGGAATTTGGTTGACGAAGAAACGGGCCAAAGACATAGCGAGATCCCTTGAGGGAAAGACGATTTCTGTGGGAGTACTCTAGGTGTTGGAGCTATTTGAGATCGGACGATCGGGCGTGTTTTGGTGTTGGCTGGTGGGTGGCCGCACGCGAAACAGCAACACGTAGAGGGCTGGTAGGTTGATCAAGGTCAAAAACGTTGCGATCGACAAACCGCCCATGATCGCCATCGCCATGGGTCCCCAAAAGACGCTCCGTGTCAGTGGGATCATGGCCAGAATGGCGGTGGCTGCGGTGAGGATGACAGGGCGTGCTCTTCGGACAGAGGATTCGATGACGGCATCCCATTCACTCAATCCGCCCGCCATGTCTTGTTGGATCTGATCGATCAAAATCACCGAGTTACGCATGTCCATACCGGCGAGCGCAATCACGCCTAGAAGCGCGACGAAGCCGAACGGAGCATGGAACAGGTGGAGGGACGCAACCGCACCGATCAATCCGAGCGGAGCGATGCCGAAGATGAGCAACGTTTTGCGGAAGCTCTGAACCTGGAGCATGAGCAAGCAGAGCATGATCAATATCATCATTGGAAACATAGCAAACAATGCCCTGTTCGCTTTCCCGCTTTCCTCGATAGCACCGCCGAGATCGATGCGGTAGCCTGCAGGAAGAGCCGATCGGATGTCGCTCAAGCGTTTGTTGATTCGGGAGGAAACATCGGGAGCTTGATTGCCATCGGAAATGTCGCACCGGACCGATAGTGTGCGTTCTTGATTCCGTCTCCAAACAATCGGCTCCTCAAATGCATAAGCCACCTTGCCTATCTGTTGCAGTGGAATACTCCGCCCGTTGAGAGTGAAGAAGGTCAAATCTGCGAATTGGTCTAGGTTTAAGCGTTCCTCGGCAATGGCTCTAGCTACGACTGGGATGTTTTCAGTCCCTTCGCGATAGTGGGCGATTGTGGACCCGCTGAGCATCGTTTGTAGGCCTTGATCGATTTCCAGTGGAGACAGTCCCAGCAATCGCGCGCGGTCTTGGTCGATATCGATTCGAATGGTTTTCGCCGGTTCGTCCCACTCGAAGTTGACTTGAACGGCAGCAGGGTCTTGGCGCATCACCTCGCGGACTTGGCTGGCGATCCCGCGGACCGTAGTTGGGTCTGGGCCCACGACTCGAAATTGAACTGGAAATCCTACCGGCGGACCAAATTCGAGCCGCAGGATTCGAAGCGAGGCATCGGCAAACTCCGGATTGGTCTCGAAGGTTTGTTTCAAGAAGGCACGAACGCGTTCGCGGGCATCGACGCTCGATGTTTGAATGATGATTTTCCCGAAGCTCGGGTTGGGAAGGTCGGGATTGAGCGCCAGAAAGAACCTCGCGGACCCCGAACCGATGTACGATGCCAAACTGACAACGTCGGTTGGGTTTTTGGGATCGGAAACTGGATGTTTGTTCGAAGGGGTTGGGGCGAGTTGCGGCATCATCGGTTGCAAGGCGTATTCCACGCGCTGCACCATCGCTTCGGTTGCACCGATGGATGCCCCTTCTTCCATCCGCACATCCACCAACAGTTCGGTTCGCGAAGAGAGTGGGAAAAACTGTTGTTGCAGGCGTGTGAAGCCGAGCATGGCGGCGGCAAACATGGCCACCGTGATCGAGATGACAATCCACGGCCTCGCGACACAGGCCCGGATCAGTCCGCGCAGGGTTCGGTGAAACGGGGACTGAAAGGGATGGTGGTTCGCCGCATGGGCCGCCGATGTTGTCGGGAGCAATTTGACTCCGAGGAGGGGCGTGAACACCACAGCGACGAGCCATGATACGATCAAACTGATGCCGACCACCCAGAAGATACCGCCGGCATACTCGCCAGCGGCGGATTTCGCAAAACCGACGGGCAAAAAACCGGCTACGGTAATCAGGGTGCCGGAAAGCATCGGAAACGCCGTGCTCGACCAAGCGAAGGTGGCGGCATCGAGCCGATTCCAGCCTTCCTCCATTTTCACCGCCATCATTTCAACGGCGATGATCGCATCATCGACGAGCAGGCCCAACGCGAGGATCAAAGCTCCCAGCGAAATACGATCCAGGTTCATACCGATGGATTGCATCAGTACGAGGGAAATGGCGAGGACGAGAGGTACGCTTAACGCCACGACGATCCCCGTACGGAGCCCGAGGCTCAAGAAGGAGACCATCAGTACGATGACCAAGGCCTCGATGAACGACGTTAGGAACTCTCCAACCGACTCGTCGACCACGTGCGGCTGGAATGCGACCGTGTCGATGTGAACTCCTGCGGGGACGTTGCGTTCAACTGTTGCGATCTCCGCGTCGAGGCCTTTGCCCAATTCCAAAACATTGCCCCCTTTGGACATGACAACGCCCAGCGCGACCGCCGGTTTGCCATTGAATCGCATCAATTGGGAGGGCGGCGACTCGTAACCGCGCGTGACATTGGCGACATCCCCTAAGCGAAAAACGCGGCCCGCAGCTTCGACCGGTACCGCTTCGATCTCCTCCACCCCTCCAAAATTCTTCGCGACGCGGACATGGATTCGATCGCGTTGGGTATCGATGCTCCCTGATCGCAGCATGGTGCTCTGACGCTGAACGCTTGCGAAGATCTGCTGGGGGGTGACTCCGAGTGTGGATAGCTTGCGATGGGAGAACTCGATGAAGATCTGTTCGTCTTGATCACCGATGAGGGCGACCTTTTCGACATCCTTGAGGCGAAGCAATTTCTTGCGGGCCTCTTCGCACAACCGTTTCAGTTCGGCATAGGTGTAATCCTCTCCGGTGAATGCATAAATCGCTGAGTAGACTTCGCCGTACTCGTCATTCACCGTTGGCCCGATGAGTCCCGATGGAAGCTCACCTCGGATATCGTCCAGTTTCTTTCGGACCTGGTACCACAGGTCGGCGACTTCATCGCCCCGGGCGGTGTCCTGCAGTTGCACGATGGTCATCATGCGGTCGCTGATGCAGTAGGTTAGTAGGAAATCGATCTTCGGAGTCTCACGCAGTTTTTCCTCGACGGGTTCGGCGACGTACCGCTGCATTTCCTCGGGGGTTGCACCAGGCCACACGGCCCCTACCACCGCGGTCTTGATCGTGAAGGACGGGTCCTCCGCACGTCCCATCTTCAAATACGATGAAATACCTGCGATCGTGCTGGCGAGCATGAGGAAGAGGACAAACGATGGATGCAGAACGGCCCATCGAGACCAGTTCCATCCATGCGAAGATTCATGCGTATGCGGGGACTCTGGTGTTGGAGTATTCAACGGACTAGGCAGGTGGTCGTTCAAGGAGTCGATGAGCCGTCTTGGTGCGGTTGGTTTACGGTGACTTTTCTATGCGGGGACTTTTCTATGCGGTGACTTTTCTATGCGGTGACTTTTTCATGCGGTGACTTTTTCATGCGGTGTCAGGTACCGGTGTTCCAGATGCGAACCCGGCAGTTGGCGTCGATCTTTTGAACGCCTGCGCTGATGATTCGGTCGCCGGCTCGCAGTTCTCCTCGGACTACCGCACCTTCAGACTCATATCGCAACACTTCCACCGGGACCGATTCGACGGTGTTGTCGTCGAGGATTCTCCAAACGATGGGTTGGGAGTTTCCATTGGCAATCGCCCCCATCGGGATGCGTGTTCCCTCGTTGCGGGATTGGAGCAAATGCACGGTAGCTGTGAGTCCGATGGCAAGATCCGCGGGTGGTTCACGAAGCTGAAACCGAGCGTCGTACGTTCGCGAAAGTGGATCTGCGATCGGGGATAGTTCACGCAGTTTCCCTTGAATGCGTTCGTTGGGGCGGGACCAAAAACTGATCTCAACATCGTGGTTCTTGATCTCCTGTTGCAGCGATTCAGGAATGCTGACGACGGCCTCGAGCTCATCGCCATGCGCCCACTGCAATACCGGTTGCCCCGCCGTGACGACTTGGCCGATCTCCGCAACCACCTTGGTGATGAGACCGTCATGGTCGGCGACCAGATCGCAATAGTTCCTTTGATTATCGGCGATTTGAAGTCGTTTGGTCGCGGACTCCGTTTTCTCGCGGGCCGTGTCGAGGGCTGCGATGGCCAAGTCGTGGTCGGATTGGCTCGCGGATCCCGTTGCCCTCAAATCCCTAAAACGCGCTTCTTCCTTCTCGATTTGGTTTAACTGCGAACGGGAAGCTGCGAGGTCCGATTCAGCGACTTTCAAATACAACTCCCAGTCGACGGGGTCCAGCCGCATTAATACTTGGCCTCGCTCGACCCGTTCCCCTGTTTCCACCAAGCGTTCGATAATTTTTCCACTGACTCGAAATCCAAGCGGGCTTTGATAACGGGACTGAAGCGTACCTGTGAATGTGTTGCGAGATGCCTGCTGGGAGTGAGCGTCCTCAATGCAGTACGCCCGGACGAGGACTTCCGTGCCGTTTGCCTCGAGAGGTTTGTAGCTTGGCACCAAGGGTGCAAGCGATTCGTGAGGATCGGTGTTTGAGGAGGATGTGTTTGAGGAGGATGTATCGGATGCATTCCCTGATTGTGTGCCGTGGCTGTCGATCCTGTAATCGCCTCGGTTTTGGATCGCTATCCCAACAATACCCAGGAGCAGCACACCAGCGATGATACCTCGAAGGACCCACGTGCGGGTCTTTGAGCGCGAAGCCGATAAGGCCATGGGATTCATGATGTTCGAGGCTGTGTTCATGAGGCTGTGTTCATGCTGTGTAGTGCTCCGCACGGACCCGATCGAACTCGGATTGGATCGAGGTTGAGAGTTCGTCGACACGGTTCAAGTACTCGTCGGTTTGCATGATGGGTTGCCATCGATACCCATTGAGAAGAGTGCAGCAATGGATGCGGATCGCGCGGCGCGGGTCGAGGATGCCAACCGCGGCCAACGACGGGCTGCTGGCAGTCAGAATTTGAGAGCCAAAAGTAATCGCCCAAAAACCGAACACGAACTCCTCGGCAGTGAGCGCGTGGTTGAGAACCAATTCGCTCGCGACAACGCCGGAGTGCACCACCGACGAAACGATCGACATGCACTCCCCTTCGCATCGGCGGATCAAGTCCTGGCGGGCTGCTGAGGATTTGTCCCATACGTTGACGTTCCGAATCCATTGCTCGATCGCAAAGTCGTCACTGCAGTGCTGCGTGTAGTATTCGCACGCACAACCGATCGCCATCAAGCGAACTCGATTGGGGGCAGCCAATGCGGCCGCCGCAAGGAACAGTTTTCGCCGCAAGGCCATCGATTCGATGGCCAAGGCCAGCACGATTTCCTCTTTGTGCGGGAAATGGTTGTAAATCGTCCCTTTCGCGTATTCCATGGCCGCGGCGACCCGGTCCATGCTCAACGCATGAAACCCCTCTCGGACCAAAATAGGTTTGGCAACCCGCAGGATCTCCAGCGTTCGCCGCTCCATTTCCCTCTGTTTTCTCGTAAGTTCGACCATGATGTCAATTATTGACGCGTTGTCAAAATTTTCAAGTGCGAACTTTTGAAAAAGGTTTTATAGGTTTGGTCCGGGAGTTAGATTGCCAGAATCGCTGGAATAATTCTGGGTTGGAATCGCTCGTGCCATGGGTGGAGGTGGATTGAGGCTGGCACCATGGATATAAATGATGCTGTAGGCAGCGGGGATATAGGGAGCGGGGCCATGAACGATGGGTCATGGCAAGCCATGGGTTTCAAATGGGTTAGGTTGATACAGATGGGCTGGGGAAAATGATGGTGTGCATTCGATTGCGAGTTGGAATAAAGATGCTCGTAGCGGTCGGTATTTGTTTTGTGGCGATCCCGCTCGTCGAGAGGGATCTCGCGGCACAAACGGTAGCCGCACCCGCGGCCCCTCGATCTTCGGCAAAGCCAACTGCGGACGAAAACCAATCCGATACGAAGAACGCGCCCGGTGGTTCGGTGAAGCCCGGTGGTTCGGTGAAAAGAGAGAAGGCTCCTGCGTTCACCCGAGTCGATCTCGATGGCAAAGGGGAGCCCCGGGCGCTTCAAACTGCGGTGGCTCGTTACCGAATCTCCTCCGGAGACTATCAAGGGGCAGTCATCGACTTGATCGGCGCCGTGCACATCGGCGAAAAGGCGTATTATGAGGAATTGAATGAGCGATTCAAGGGTTACGACGTTGTCCTTTATGAGTTGGTGGCCAACCCAGACGATAAGCCTCGCAAAGGTAGAGAGCGTCGTGGGATCAACCCGGTCGGTTCGCTCCAAACCGGCATGAAGGATTCCTTGAAACTAGCATTCCAATTGGAGGAGATCGACTACTCGCCAAAGAATTTTGTACACGCGGACATGAGTCCTGAGGAGTTTGGCGAGGACATGGCTAGGCGAAACGATGGTTTGGTCAGCATGTTCGCTCGGATCATGGGAGCTGGGTTCGCGACTCAGGGATCGAAGAAAAATGCCGAGGCTCAAGCGGACATGATGGCCGCCATGCTCAGCGGAGATGCTTTGAAAATGAGGCGAGCTATGGCCAAACAATTCGATTCCATGGACAATCAAATGGCCGGCTTGGCAGACAAAGAGGGGAAGAGCACCCTCCTGACCGAGCGCAATGCCAAGGCATTTGAAGTGATGGACCGAGAGCTAAAGACTGGCCATCGAAATATTGGCGTTTTCTACGGCGCGGGACATTTTCCTGACATGCACGCGCGATTGCTTCGTGATTTCAATGCCGAATCGATGGGGATTGAATGGCTGGATGCGTGGGATCTACGCAGCGGTGCGATCAAGTAACCTCGTCTCAAATACGCATTTTCGGTAACGACGAATTGCGAGTTCACGACTAAGATGGTGCAAAATTGCCATCCGCGTACCCGAGAGAACCGCGAACCCAAAGAATATCTGAATGCCTGTTCCACGTGTTGCGATCGTCGGCCGACCCAATGTCGGTAAGAGCTCTATCTTCAATTGGTTGGCCGGACGTCGGCTGGCCATCGTGGAGGACGTGGCTGGAGTTACCCGAGACCGTTTGACCACGCTGATCGAGCAAGACGGTCAGCATTTCGAATTGATCGATACCGGTGGGATCGGGATTGAAGATGTCGACAATCTAACGGAACAAGTCGAAGCGCAGATCTCGGCTGCGATCGAAGACGCGGACGTTCTACTGTTTGTCGTCGATTCCCGCACCGGCTTGGTTCCCTTGGATGCCCAAGTCGCGGATCGGCTTCGCAAGGTGAACAAACCGATCTTGTTGGTAGCCAACAAGACGGACAACTCCACCCAGGATTCCAACGCGGACGAGTTCCATCAGCTCGGCCGGGGGTGGTTGGTGCGCGTCAGCGTCATGCAAAACCGCAACAAGCAAGAGTTGTTGGATTTGATCGTCGAACGGTTGCCGGTCATGGAGACCAGTCCCGGAGATGTCGAACCACCCACGATGAAGGTTGCCATCGTCGGTCGTCGAAACGTCGGCAAGAGCACTTTCGTGAATACCCTGGCTCGCGCCGAGCGAGTGATCGTAAGCGAAGTACCCGGTACCACGCGCGATAGCGTCGATGTTATGTTCGAGCTCGATGGGCACAAGTTCATGGCGATCGATACACCCGGTTTGCGTCGATCGAAAAGTATCCGGACCGATATCGATTGGTACGGAGCTCACCGAGCCCAACGCAGCGTTCGTCGCGCGGATGTGGTTCTGCTTTTCCTCGATTGCAAAGAAACCATGAGCAAGGTGGACAAGCAGTTGGCGCACTACATCGCTGACGAGTTCAAGCCGTGCATTTTTGTCGTGAACAAGTGGGATCAGTTGGCTGGTCAAATTCCTACCGAGCGTTGGGTTCGGTATCTGCGCGAGCACTTTCCGACGATGGCCTATTGCCCGATCGCTTTTGTTACCGGCCAAACCGGAAAGAATGTCAAGGCGTTGCTCAATCACGCTCAGATGCTATTCAAGCAAGCCAAAGAGCGCATTTCAACGAGCATGCTCAATAAATTGGTCAAGGCGGCGATGGAGAGGCATGAACCGGCTCTCTACCAGATGAAGCGACCGAAGATTTACTACGCGACACAAGTATCCTCGGAGCCACCGACGATTGTTTTGGTTTGCAACAACGCGCAAGGCTTCACCGGGCCGTACCGAAGGTATTTGCTAGGGTTTTTGCGGGACCATTTGCCCTTCGGTGAAATTCCGATCAAGCTCTACCTGCAGCCTCGCAAGCGAGACGACGATCGGGACGATATCAAGATGGACACGCAGCCGAAAAGGCGGATCGCTGTCGCTGAAGAGTCCGATGAAGGCTCCATCTACGAAAGTGAAGACGAGGGTGTCTACGAGGACGAATGGGACGACGAAGAACTCGGCGGGGAAGAACTCGGCGGGGAAGAACTCGGCGGGGAAGAGTGGGAGGGGGAGCCCAATGCCCATTTCGAAGAAGGAGATATCGCGGAGGATCCGACTGAATCCCCCGAAAGCAGTTCCCCTAAAAAAGCATCTCCCAAAAAGTCCGCTCGCCAAAAAAATGAGGCACCTGAGCCGGAGTGATACGTTGAGCAGTGCGTCGATGCGTTGCACGGGGCTTGCTGCTTTGGGGCTGGCTTCGTGCACCCAGACGGCTGGATTCTGGCATCGTTTCGGAAGCTAGACCACTCGAAGCGATTCGCCGTTACGAGACGGCTTGGTTGCCAGATTGCACGAACCATCGGACTTGATGGTCCAGTAGATTGATCTCGGATAGAAACTGATTGACGTTGTTCTTGCGGGCCGATTCTTCGATTCTGGCCGCCCCTTTTTCAACGACTTCTAATCCGTGAGCTTCGGCTAGGTGACGCATGCGATAGGCGACGCTGGCGACGGCCAACGCATCGCCTCGAAGCGCGTAGGCATTGAGCCGTTGTAGTTCGTCTCGAAGCTCTCGATGGATTTGTTGCGGATCGGTAATCACGTGATGGGTCTCGATAGTGAACGAGTGTGCGAACAACGCTTGGACGGCCGGAAAGTCCTGAACGGAATCTTCCTGAACGGAATCGTCCACGGCGTACCTCCGCGCAGTGGAACCCTAGGTTTCGAACCATGGGCGTGAGTTTTAAGTGTCAGGCTTTTTGCAAATTCGTAATTTTGACCGGTGTCCATGGCGGAACAATCGCTCCAAATGGACATCCCTGGCGGGGGGGATGCCCACCACTGGAGTGGGATGCATCCCGAAAAGTCAGGGATAGTTTTTCTGGGAGTGATGCGGATTCTGGAACCGGTTGGCTCGTGGTACGTCTATCCTCACAGCGTTGGTAGCCATCTTTGATGGTGATTGTGTCCCTTTGTGGTGTACGATTGGTTTGTCAAAAAACAGGTTCGTCGACGAGGATCGTGGCTGCTTCCTAATTACGGCAGCCGCGACCTTTCCATTGAATAGCGAGACGTGATGATGAGTTGGACGAGCAAGGCGGTTCAAATCGGGCTTTTTGGATGTTTGTGCTGGGGCTCTGTCGCAAGGATTGGATTTGCCCAGTCGGATGGCATGGGTGTTTCCCCTCGCGTAACTCAACCGAGTAGTTTTTCAGAGCGCTTTGCTCTTGCCGAAGATCGAGGTGTCTTGCTTACGGAATTGATTCCGGACACGGAAGAGTATTTCTACTATCACACGCTTCACGCGCAGAACGAATCCCGCATTGCAGACGCACGAGGCTACTTGGACGCTTGGATTGGCAAGATTGGCAACGCTTGGATTTACAAACCGGGATTGGCCAAGCAGATGATGACACGGCAGATGCTGTTGGAGTATCCCAAGCAGGCGCGGGCAACCTTGGAGTATTTGCAGCGCGAGTTCGGGATTCAAGTTTCGCACCCATCGCCACAAAGAGACGAAGCAGCCGAGCTTCCAACGTCACTGGCTCCGAATGTGTTCGATTGGGATGCGATTGTGGATTCCATGATGCAGGTGCAAGGAGGAGTCGGTCAGATTGAGGATGCGCTGTTGCCGCATGTCCTTTCCAAGGTCACAAACATTCAAGACTTGCGGATATGGATTTCCCGCATCCGTCGCTCGGATGTGCCGAAGCTGGTCGATCGGCTTGCCGAAGAGTTGTTGGCGCAGGATTCGCAAGGGTTCGGTTGGGCACCGATCCATCGCGAATTGACCGTAGTGCAACTTCAGACGCTTCGAGAAAAGATCCCGTCGCTCGCTCAGAGTGGAGCCTTTGTTCACGAGTTGGTTCGCCGAACGCGACCGTCTGATGATCAATCGATCCAAGATCCTGAGACGAGGCGAGCGCATTTGGCGAAGCTCGAGGAGTTGGTAGTCGGACTACCTGAGGTTCACAATAGTTTGATAGCCGCGGTGCTCTACCAGCGGCTAGCGTTGGATGAGAAGATTGGCGTTATGGATCGGGAGCGGTTCCTGCGTTACTTGCAATTGCCCAGCCATCGGCCGATCTGTGCGCCAGAGTTCATGAGACGCAATGAGGGGCGTCCGCATGTGGATTTCTCAGCCAATTTCCCAGTGGATGCGACGTTGCGGCCTATCGGAGATGATGTGCCGCTGGTCGCTCGCTACCTGGAACATTTTTTTCAAGCAGATAAAGACTACAACGAGTTTGCGAAGTATCTCAACAGCGACTACCTCAGGAAGATTTTTGCGATGACGAAGATCCTGTATGGGATCGGCGACATCAAAGCGTATTACTTGCAGTTAGGTGCCGAGGAGCAACGTGAGCTAGCATCTCGGATCGAAGTCAAGTTTCTGCCGACCAATGCATCGTTTTATCGTCCTACCGACCGAGTCCGAGTGGAGTTGGAGCTAAAGAACACGCCCGAACTATTGGTGCGGATTTACCGTCTCAATGCTCGCAACATATTGCGTCGGCAATCGACACCAATCTCCACCGCGATCGATCTCGATGGGGTGGTCGCAAACATGGAACGACGTTTCGAGTATGGGCAGAAATCCGATCGCCGTCATCGCGAATCGATCGAACTGCCGGAGCTTGAAGGAACAGGGGTCTGGGTTATCGAATGCTTGGCCGGGGGTCAGCGCAGTCGAGCGCTGATCCAAAAAGGGCATTTGCAGACCCTACAAACGACCTCGTACGCCGGGCACTTGATCAAGATCGTGAATGCAGATGGGGCTCCTGTGCCATCGGCCAGGATCCTGCTGGGGGAACGGGAGTTTTCGCCCGACGAATCGGGCGTCATTTTGATCCCGTACGACGACGCGACGCGGTTGAAATCGATAGTGTTGGTGGATGAGAATTTCGCGGTGATGGAGCAATTCAACCATCTCGGCGAATCCAATGAATTGCGTGCATCGTTCTTGGTCGAGCCGCAGTCGATCCTCTCCGGCTCGCGATCGGCGATCGTGGTTCGGCCGCGCTTGTTGAGTCATGGACGACCCATCCCTCTCGATGAATTGAAGGAGGTCGAGTTGGCGGTCACGACGACCGATATCGAGGGAATAGCATCGACGCAGGTCTTCAGCAATCTAAAGCTCACGGAAGCGAACGAACTGGTTCAATCCTTCTTGGTGCCGCCTCGATTGTGGACGCTCGAGTGGACGCTTCGCGGCAAACTTCTCAGCCTGCGCACGAACTCCGATCAGTTGCTGGAAGCCAAGCACCGGGTATCGGTCAACGAAATTGCAAAGACAGGGCATGTCCATGATTTTTACTTGAGCCGGACCGAGCAAGGGTACTCGTTGGAGTTGCGAGGAAGAAACGGGGAGCCTCATGCGCGCGTTGCTGTTCAGCTCGAGGTCAAGATGGTCGGTACCGCTGGGATCCGAAGTGTTCGATTGGCCTCCGATGCTTCGGGAGTGATCGGGTTGGGTCCCATGGCAGGTGTGGAGCGTTTTTGGGTTTCCGGAGCGGGCATGCCGCGCCGCGAATTCGATTTGCGAAAGACCCAGTCCGATTGGCCCGAACGCGTGCACGCGCTCGCTGGGGAAGAGATTCGATTGCCTGCCACCCTCATCGATCCCGCAGATCGGATGCAGTGGGTCGGAGGGGATGCGGTCATGCTCAACTCGCAGCGATTCACTTTGATGGAAGTGCGAGGGGGCATTCCGTGCAATGATCGTTCGGATCGTGTTGCTAAGGAAGGAGGAGGGATACGCATCACTCAACTCGAGGCGGGAAATTATTCGCTCACCGATCATCGAACGGGAGCGGCCTGTGCCCTTTGGGTTGCATCGGGAGATGAACGGGACGGGATGTTGGTCGGCAAGACTCGAACGTTGTGGCGAAGCTATTACGATCCGATTCGGATTGAAAAGATTGAAGCCGACGGTAACAAGATCAGGATTCATGTGGCCGGTGATGTGGAACTCGGACGAGTTCATGTGTTGGGTACAGCGTATGAGCATCCTGTCTCAGAGGGCTGGCAAGGCCCCAGCTACCGCGTGGATTCCCCCGCGATCGAACGCAACCGTCAGCTGAGTTTTTATGTGGACTCGATGCAACTCGATGAGGAGTACCAGTACGTATTGGCTCGTCAGTTGTCCAAGCCGATTTTGGGGAGTTTGTTGCCGCATCCTAGCGTGCTGTTGAATCCATGGGAGTTGTCCGTTACTCGCAACGAGAGCCGCGAAGCCCAAGCTGGCGATGCGATTCTAGATCAAAAGCAGGCCGCAAATGCGCCAGTCCCATCACCGCGCGGCGTTGATCCTTCCTCGTCCATCGTCGTACAGGACTTGTCGAGGGATTATGAATTTCTGCAACGTGCGAGCTTGATCGTTCCCAACTTGAAATCGGACACGAATGGGATCATTGAACTCGATCGCGATGCCTTTGAAGGATTGACCAGTTTGTTGGTGGTTGCCGTACATCCGACGATGGCCGCATCGCGTCGGATCGGATTGCCGCTGGCGAAGGAGCGGGTGCTGCGAGATCGCAGGTTGCCCCAGTCACTGGAGTTGCAACAGCATTTCTCTCAAAAGGATTCCGTGATCGCTTATCCGGGCGGTGAGCGGCTTGATTTGGGAGATGTTGGCATGACCAAGATCCGAATGTATGCGTCGATCGGGGAAGTCATGCCGATGTTGCAAGGAATCCTCGGCGACCCAAGCGAGTTCCGCAAGTTCGACTTCTTGAAGGGGTGGAACGGTCTGAGCGATGTTCAAAAAATGGATCGCTACAACGATATGGCGTGTCATGAACTCCATCTGTTCTTGAAGTTCCATGATCCCATGTTCTTCGAGAAGGTGGTTCGCCCGCACCTTGAGAGCAAGATGCCCAAGCAGTTCCTGGATGATTGGTTGCTCGATCGGGAGCTTGCCAAGTACACGGAGCCTTGGAAGTGGTTGCAACTCAACGCGGCCGAGCGTGTTTTACTGGCCAAACGTATCGACGCAAAGCGACCGGGGACGTTGCGTTGGTTGCAGGATCAGCTAACCGCTAATCCGATATCACCGCAAATACAAGGCTTGTGGTTCGCTCAATCCCTGCGCTCGAGCTTGTTGAGCACTGAATTCGCGGACGGAGTTTCTGCGGGTGGTTCGATGGGGGCCACAGGCCAGGACAAGAGTCGATTCATGATGGAGGAACGATTGGGCGAGGGGAGTCGCTTCGGTGGGATGGGTGGTCGTGCGAGTGGGCAACCACCGGGTAATGGAGTCCCCGGAGGTGGAGCTGGAGGAATGGGAGGTGGAAGATCCGAGGATCTAGGAAGATTTCCGGTGGGGGGAACAGTGACCTCGGATTTGGGCGCCAAACCAGCAAGCATGCCTGGCTCGGGTGGTAAGGATGCGTTTTATGACAGTTTAGGAGTCGAGCAAGAGGCGTTAGCTGTTGAAAATGGGCTCGGGTTGAAAATGGACAATAGCAGAGTGGATGCGCTCAGCCGCAGTGAGGAATCCAAGTTCGCGAAGAAAGAGAAAGGAGCGGCAGCAGACGACGATACCAAGTTGGGCCGGGTTCTCTCGCGACGAGGTAGGGACAGAGTCGAATTGAACCGTCAAGCCGATCTGTTCAAGCGGCTTGAATCCACGAAGAAATGGGCCGAGAGCCAGTACTATCGAGTGCCATTGGAAAATCAAGTGGCGTCGCTGATCCAGCCCAGTTCGTATTGGTTGGATTACTTGAAGCAAACGGAGGGTGATTCGTTCCTTTCAGAGAATCTGCATTTGGCGGCGCGAAACACGAATGAAGCGTTGATGGCTTTGGGGCTGTTGGGGTTGCCCCTCGATCCGCAAGCAGGAACCTTGGAAATCGAAGAAGGCCGATGGGTACTGAAGAAGTCAGGCAGGTGCCTTGTTTATTTGCAAGGGATTGTTCCGGTCGAGGCATCGAAAGAGCCCGCTACATTATTGCTCAGTGAAAACGTCTACTTGGCCTCCGAAGACAACACTGCCAAGGCGGTTGATCGCCAATCGCTGGTCGTGGGCGTTCCCTATCGCGATCGGGTTGTGATGACAAACCCTACGGGCAATGGCGTGCGGATTCAAATCCTCATGCAGGTTCCGCAAGGGGCCATTGCATTGGAAGGGGGACGCACGGTCACGGTCAAGGAATTGGAGTTGGCACCGTTCACAACTCAGGAAGTATCCCATGTGTTTTATTTTCCAATCGCAGGTGAGTTCACATGCTATGGTGCGCGAGCATCGAGCGATGGAAAGATTGTAGCGCATCAAGACTCCTCCAAGCTGAAGGTATTGGAGCGACCCTCAGTGGTCGACGACTCCTCCTGGGCGTATGTGGCATCATGGGGAAGCAACGAACAAGTCCTCGCGGCATTAGAAAAGGTGAATTTCGCAAAGATTGATCTGAACGCGATCGCATGGCGAATGCGAGACAAAGATTTCTGGGGGGCCGTTCTCGATCGGCTTGAGCAATTGGGCGTGTACCATGACACTCTCTGGGGCTACGGACTGCTCCACGACAATCCCAAAAGGATTCGAGAGTACCTCGAAGCGAGCGAGAGGGTTGTCGGTCAAGTGGGACCGGTTTTCCGGTCGGATCTATTGACCGCCGATGTTGAGTCGAGAATGAAATACGAGCATCTGGATTTTCGTCCACTCGTGGTCGCTCGAAGCCATCGATTAGGACGCGAGCATGTGATTCTTAATGACGATATGGCGTTCAAGTATCGGCAACTCATGCAGATTTTTTCGTATCGTGCAAAACCGTTGTCGCGCCAGCGATTGTCAGTGGTTTACTACCTCATCGCACAAAACCGAATCGACGAAGCGCTCGAGCATTTTGCTAAAGTTTCGCGCGAGGAGCTTAGGGATTCGACTGAGGGTGCTATTCAATACGACTACTTTGATGCGTACTTGGGAATGAGAACTGGAGGCTTTGAGCGGTCCAATGAAATCGCCAGCCGTTATCTCGAGTACCCTGTACCTCGATGGAGAGAATGGTTTGTATTGATCCATGATCAGGTACGAGCCAGGGATGCTCGGATACAGAGTGATGTAGCCACCCAAGATACCGGTGTCGAGCGTCCTCTCGATCCATCCCAGCGAACCTTGAACGATGCTCGAGAAAGGGAGATGGAACGGAGCGCAGCGATCCTGCCGAGTCTCGATGTCGTTCGAGAGGAGGGGGTGGTCTGGTTCGAATTTAAGAACGTCGACAACGTACGGCTCAACTACTACTTGATGGATGTCGAACTGATGTTCAGCCGGAATCCGTTCATGCCTGCGTCGAGTTCCGTGCAAGCGGTCATCGAACCGAACCGCACGGAATTGGTTGCGGTGGAATCCTCGGGCAAAGTAGTTCGCAAGCGTTGGGAGGTGCCGGCCGAGCTCGCGAACAAGAACCTCGTTTTGGAGGTGATTGCAGGTGGGCTCGTTCGAAGTTTACCGATCTACTCGAACTCTTTGAGCGTGGACATGAGCACGTCCCTGGGTCGGTTGCAGGTCGCCAGCGCCGGTGAAAAGGTAGGGGCAGATCGACGCCCTGCCAGTGGAGCTTACGTCAAGGTCTACGCGAAGCACCAGGATGGCAAAGTGCGGTTTTTCAAAGACGGCTACACCGATTTGCGTGGCGAGTTCGACTATGCAACGCTCAGCACCCCCGATCTCGAGACGGCTGTTCGCCTATCGGTTTTGGTCCTACACCCCGATTTTGGGGCTTGGATCCGGGAATGCGATCCTCCCACCAAGTCGAATCCATGATCGGGTGCTCGAGGTAGGGGAGGCTGGAACGAAGGCTCCTTTTTTCCGGGATTTCGCCCGAGTGGATTGGCCCTCTTGGACTTGTCCAGCTCTCGGGAGGCTGGTAAGCTACTCGACCCGATCCGAGAGAAGGAACGAGGGGAATAGAATTTTTGAATCTCAATCCAGTGATTTGATGTTGTTAGGGGTGGTTCAGTGGGCGTAAAGAAGACCGGTCGAGGACGGCGAAAGATTGGCCGAAAGAAGCGACGGATGCGAGCTCGGATTCGCCACCGCAAGAAATAGCCACCGCAGGAAATAGTCGCCGCAAGAATTAGACGTCGCGTGAACTCATTGTTTCGAGAGTTCATCGCGGCGAGTGACTGGATGGTTTTGGTGGTTCTCGTAAGCGAATCGTTGGATTCGAGCCCTTGGTCGAAGAGTCGATCTTCTTTGCTGGTCAACGGGCTTTGCTGGTCAACGGGCTTTGCTGGTCTACCGTTGTCGCTGGTCAACATGAACGTGCCGCCTACACAGAAGCGGTGGCTTTGATGCGGTGCTGTGACTTTGAGGCGGTGCTGTTGCATTGTTGCGACAGGCACCGGACGCGATCCGATATGGGCGAAGCGCGTCATCGGGTTAGGCATTCTGCTAGCTCAGATTTCTTTTGTGTGCGTGTTATTCGGTGGCCACGGGATTTGCACCTGCACGTTGGCACACTGCTGCACGCTGGCGCCCGTGGTATCGATGGTGGCGATTGTGAGGACGGGTGGCTTAGTTTTTGGCTTTTGGGGCGTTCCACCGGCCATCTGTTGGGCCTTTTCTCTGGAATGTGGCGTGGGCCGGCTTCTGGATGGTAGTTTGCGAAAACTGCGGAAGGGTTGCGGTTTTTGGTTGAGCGGGACACGGGGCAGGAATTATACTTCGAAGTAGTTCTTACTCCGGGGGAACCCGGTCGGTTCGTCCATTTCGCGGGGCATTTTCCAGTGAAACGTTGGGCTTTAGCATTGTTGTGTGGTTGGGCACTGTGTGGTTGGGCACTGTGCGCAATGAGTGTGGTCGCATCGGCGC
>CAIYZV010000239.1 GCA_903930765.1 uncultured Pirellula sp. | reverse complement strand
GCGGTCCGCAAGCAAAACGAGAGGCGATGGGATGATTTCATTCTGGGGGAGCACAATCGGTTCGCGTACACGGGGGCCCAAATGGTTCTCGAACGCCCCGGCAGCATCAATCCCCTCTTCATCCACGGTCCTCATGGGGTTGGCAAATCGCACTTGGCCCAAGGCCTCGCGCAGCAGCTTCGGCATCAGTATCGAATGCGACGCGTATTGGTTCTGACCGGTGAGCAGTTCACGATTGAGTACACCGAAAGCGCCCGCGGCGGCGGCTTCGCGAATTTTCGTCGCAAGTACCGAGATGTGGAAACGCTGGTCATCGATGACATCCAATTCTGCTTGGGCAAAGCCGGAACGCTGGTAGAACTTCGAAACACCATCGACATGCTGATTCGAGATCGCCGACAAGTGATCTTGGTAGCCGACCGTGGCTTGCACGAAATGTCGGGTTTGGGCTCGGATCTTTATGCTCGACTATCCGGCGGCATGAGTTGCAGCATCGAGCCGATGGATATTGAAACCCGTCAGCAATTGCTCCAGAAACAATGCCTTAAGCACTTCGTATCGATCAGCGATGAAGCATTGGAAGTGATCGCCAAGCAGTGCGGCGGCGACGCTCGTGTTCTTCATGGAATCGTTCACCGCTTGGTGGCTCAGCAGCGGATCCAAGGCTCAACGCTGAACACCGATGATGCGATCCGATGCACCATGGATTTGGTCCGCGCCAGCCAGCCGATCGTTCGGCTCAATGATATCGAACGAGCCGTCTGCGACGCATTCGGACTCGATGATGAAATGCTTCGAACCAAAACCAAATGCCAAAGCGTCAGCCAGCCTCGGATGCTGGCCATGTTCTTAGCCCGCAAGTACACGCGGACCGCTCTATCGGAAATCGGTGAGTTCTTCGGCAACCGCCAGCATTCGACTGTAATCTCTGCTCAAAAGAAAGTGGAGCAATGGCTGACCAGCGACGATGCCATCCAGGTCGGACGCAATCGCGTTACCGTTCGCGAGATCCTTCGCAGTCTCGAGTCGAACCTCCAAGTAGGCTAACCCGGCAACGAAGCTTTACCACCCATGCAATTGCCGAAATCCTGGTCCGACATCGATGGATTGGGCAAGCTTTCGATCGCAATTCTCTTCTTGTCCGGAGTGTTCCACATCCCGTGCTTCGCCATGTCCGATCTGCCGTGGGAGGACCCTCGCTCGTTCCGCAAACCGATCCTCTTCGGCCTATCGACGAGCGTTACCCTTTGGTCGCTGCTAACCGTTCTCCAATCCTTCAAGCCGAATCGTATAGACCGTGGGATAGGAAGGCTTCTCTCGATCTCGTTGGTCATTGAAGTCGCTCTAATTACGCTGCAACCGTGGCGAGGACAAGAGAGCCATTTCAATCAAAAGGGCTTCCTCAATCAAGCGATCGAGACTGGGATGCTGTTCTGGATTGTGATCGCATCCTCTCTGATTTTCATTTGGACCGCCCGCAGCATGAGCCGCGATGAACTCCCGATGCTCTCTCCGGAAATGCGATTGGCTCTCCGCGCTGGGATGGTCTTTCTATCGATTTCCTGCCTGTTAGGCTTCGCGATTTCAGGGATGGGGCAATGGCTCGCAGCCAACGGAAATCCTCCGGAATTATTTGCACCGCGAGGCGTCCTCAAATTCCCTCACGGATCGACGTTGCATGCCATACAGACGCTCGCAGTTCTAGCATGGCTTTGCCAAATGCTGAAAATCCCCAATTCGGTCCAGGTGATCTGGTTCGCCATCTTCGCCCATGCCTTTTGGCTGGCGTATTCCTTGATTCAAACTTTCCGTGGGAGAGACCGAGCGGAATTGGACTCGCTGGGAATTGCATTGATCGGACTTACGTTCGCAGCATCGATGATGGTCGCTCTACGAGTCCTACAACGTACCAGGACCGTACTAGCCTACCGAGCCCCTCGCGCGTGATGGCGCAACTGCATCCTGGCGCAACTGCATCCTGGCGCAACTGCATCCTGGCGCAACCCTGCGATTGGCCCATCGCTCTGCCATTGGCTACGGAACAACCAATTCGACGATGGGAGATTTGGGTTGCTCTTCGCGAGCTCGATTGGCAGCGATTGCTTTCTGCTCCAACTCGTCGCCAACCCATTGGTACCGAACATCGCGTTGGCGTGGGATGTAGCCAAGTTCCGAGATTGCATTTCGAATTTGGTCGAGCGTCAAGAAATGCACGGTCCCAGCTTCGGCAACGACGTTCTCTTCGAGCATCAACGAGCCCATGTCGTTCGCTCCATAGAGAAGCGCCAACTGACCAATCTTTAAGCCCTGGGTCACCCAACTGCTTTGGATGTTCGGCACGTTATCGAGGAACAATCGCGAGACAGCTTGAGTTTTCAAGTACTCGAACGAACCAGCGGGTGGGATGTGAGACATTTCGGTATTGTCCGGCTGGAATGTCCAGCAGATGAACGCTGTAAACCCGTGCGTTTCATCCTGAAGCTGACGAATGCGATCGAGATGCTCGACCCTTTCGGCGAGTGTTTCAGCGTGACCAAACATCATCGTGGCCGAGCTGACACCACCCATCTTATGCCAAACTCTCATCACGTTGAGCCAATCGTCCGACATCACTTTGCCGCGTGTGATCGCAGACCGAACGCGATCGACCAAGATCTCCGCACCGCCACCTGGGATACTTCCCAATCCGGCCTCCTTCAAGCGGCCCAGGACCGTCTCGATCGGAAGCTTGTTCACTTTGGTGAAGTGATGCAACTCGGGTGGGCTGAAGCCGTGAATGTTGACGGATGGAAAGTTGCTTCGTATGTCTCGCAGCAATTCCTCATACCACTCCAACTTGAAGTTTGGATGCAGTCCACCTTGCATCAAGATCTGATTCCCACCCAACGCCACGGTCTCGCGGACTTTGGCCAGAAGCTCTTCGCGTGGCAAGACATACCCCTCGGGACTCTTCGGCGTGCGGTAGAACGCGCAGAAGTCACAAACGGCGGTGCAAATGTTGGTGTAATTGATGTTCCGATCGATGTTGTACGTTCGGTATGGCTCCGGATGAAGACGCAGCGTCACTTCATTCGCGGCGCGACCTATCGCGGCCAAGTCATGACTTTCGAGCAGAGTGAGGGCATCCTCGGTTGAGAGTCGAGCCCCGTGTACTGTTC
The DNA here is from genome assembly GCA_903930765.1 of uncultured Pirellula sp. Classification (GTDB taxonomy): domain Bacteria; phylum Planctomycetota; class Planctomycetia; order Pirellulales; family Pirellulaceae; genus JBKCUI01. Next base: position 2,687 of record CAIYZV010000239.1, on the reverse strand, counting down.
GCTCGAGGATCGAACCGACGTGTGAGTTAGGACGGGATATCATGGGTAGTAGCAGGCATCAAGAGGGCAATTCGAGAGTTTCAGCAACACACAAAAAGCTAGTGCAGCACACCCTCAGGAACCAAACGTAAAGCTTGACATCGACGATGAAACTCCGCTAGACCCGCACGCTCATCCGGCCCTAAACGAAACCTCAAAAACCGGGTCAAATAGTCGCGGCATTCCTCATCGGATAGCCCGTACCGGCCCGCTTGCAGTCGTACGATTTCATCGATGTTCGCACAACCGGCGTCGCGGCTCTGCTCAAGCACGGCCGCCAATCCTGGCGTTGCAAACGAGCGGTTTCGGGCAACCCATCGAGCGAACACAAAGGGCAAGCCCGTTTCGCGCAACCACTCTTCGCCGAGATCCCAATCGGTGCCAAAGTCCTCTCGGAACCGTTCCGGCTTCATCGCCCGATCACCGATTACCAATACGGCATCCGCATCCACCGACTGAGGGGCCATCCCCATCGGCAGCGGCGTCGTCTCAGGCACAAATTGGAACCGGGAATGGAACAAGATTTTCGAGAGGGCTATGCTCGTCCGGGAGCCTTCATCGACGGCGAGTGTGCGAACCTCGCAAGGGGCCTTGCGAAAGAGAATCCTTACCGACCACACCGGGCCGCGGCACGCAATCGCCGCATCCGAAACGCCTAGGTATCGGTCAAGGTTTTGAAAGTACTCGACGACCGGAATCAAACCGACGTCCAGTGATTCGTTTTCGAGTTCCGTCGCGAGACGACTCGGCAGTTCCAATCTCAAGGAACCCTCCGGAGAGTCCTTCGAGGAATCAGTCGCAGCGTCGGCGCCCCTGGTGAGCCGATCCAGCAGCGAATAGATCAGGGGTTTAGTGTTCAAGTAGGCCACAGCGCCGATTCGCACAAAGTGCGGGTCTGCGGCCTCACCGTCATTAACCCTTAGGGAATTTGAGGAACTTTTCAAATGCTCCCCCCCATGCACCGGTGCAATCTCAGGGCCGTCGGGCCGATCCATCGGGAGTGGTGCCGCGTCGATCGAATGGTCCAGTGCGGATTTTCGCGGGGAAAGAATATCGGTGGCCATGGTGTGTTCCTCACCATTCGAACCGCAGAAACGCCCCACCAGATAACTTGCTGGCTGGCTCTCCATTTTTCAGAAGTACTCATTTTGGCGGTTGGCCTTACGTTCGCCACACGCATCCGGCCCAGGACCAACCGACACCAAAACCGACGAGCAAATTGGTAGAGCCGGGGCGGACTTTCCCCTCCCGCCGCAGGTCATCGATGAGGATAGGAAGGGTCGACGAAACGGTGTTTCCTCGGTCATAGAGTCGAATCGGAAGTCGATCATCGTCGACTCCGACTGCCTTTTGCAGCAACTCGAGCATTTTGCGGGTCGCTTGGTGCATCAACAGCAAGTCGATCTGAGTCATATCAACCTTTGCTTTCTCCAGCATGTTTCGGATCAACTGCGGGATCGCGACCACGGTAAAGTCCATCAGGCTCGGCCCGTCCATGTAGAGCCGGCTCGCCCAACGTTTGCGTCGTCGCGGCAAAATCGCGTCCTCGGAACACCGGGCCCCCCCGTGGCTGACGATCAGCGTGTCGGCACCTTTGCCATCGGTGCCAAACTCAAAACCGATCAACTGAGGCGTATCGACCGCTTCGATCAAGGTGGCGGCAGCAGCATCACTAAAGATTGGTCGCAAAGACCGGTCGTCTTTTTCGATGTACTTGCTATACGTTTCCGCGGTCACCAATAATATCCGCTTGGCTTGCCCGCTCGCGATCAGCCCCTCAGCGAGGGCCAACCCATACACGAATCCGGAGCACCCCAAGTTGAAATCGAGAGCGCCGCAATTGACTCGCAGTCCCAGCCGATCCTGCATCAGACAAGCCGTCGTCGGAAGTGGATAGTCCGGCGTCTGCGTGCAGAAGAGCAGAAAGTCGATCGACTCAGGCTCGACCGAATGCTCCGCGAAGAGCTTTTGACAAGCGGCGACACCGAGATCGGCAGCCGTCTCATTCGCGGCCGCCAAATACCTAGTCCTAATCCCTGTCTTCTCGACCAACTCCGGCACATGCCACTCCGGATGCTCGTCGTTCAGCTGATCGCTGGTCTCGACATGCGACGGGAAATGAACTGCGATAGGGCCAATCTGCGCGTGCGGCACGGTTTAGAGGTGTTACGATATTAAAAGCAGAGAAAAGGATTGGTCGAAGGCCTACATCCCCCCCGACCGCTGAGCAGACGATCATACCGATAACAAGGTGGTTGCGAAAGTATCGCATCCAGGAAGAACCCGCCCCAAAGCGGCCCGCTCAAAAGAGCTTCAAAAAGGCGAGACCTGCGAGGTTTCCAAGTTCGTGCTAGAATACCGATCCCGGAACGATCTTACTTTGGTCGGCCTGCCGCGAAGCGGAGCTGAAAACCGCCCCCAATCGACTACGGCTTTTTTATTTCATGAAGCAGATCATCGCGATCATCCGCCCTTTCCTCGTCGAGGAACTGCTCGACGCGTTGCGACTCGCTCCCGTCGAAGCATTGCAACTGACGGAAGTCAAAGGGTTCGGGCGGCAGAAAAGCTACTTGGACCGCTACGCTTCGAGCGAGTATAGCCAAGCGTTCCTGCCCAAGGTGGAGATCAGTTTGTTCGTTGATGATCTC
>CAIYZV010000238.1 GCA_903930765.1 uncultured Pirellula sp. | reverse complement strand
CCGGAATCGGTTATTGGGATTCCGGAGCTTCTCGTAAATGGTCGAGCCGTTAAACAGTTCGATAGCCATGCTCAAGTTGGAGTCCTCCGAGCGCTCACATGCACAAACCGTGGAGCGTTCCGGTTGGCCAAAAACTTTGAGAAAGTCCACTTTCGCAAGATCGGGAGCAGGGATCTGTGTCGCTTTGGTCCCCGGAGGCAAGGTCCCATAGTTTTGTTCGACTTGTGTCAGATGGTTGATGGCATCGAGCAGTTGCTCGGCCCCGAGCAACCTCGGCTGCTGATGAGAAAAGTACAGGGTATCTTTCTCATTGAGTGGATTGGTTTCGAAGGTGGATTGGTAGGTCCTGCTTTGAAGTATCGTGCGGATCAATGCCTTGCGATCGAAGCCCGAGTCGACGAAGGATTTGGTGAGTGCGTCGAGCAGAGGCCGATTGGTGGGTGGATTGGAATCCCGAAAATCATCGATCGGATCGACGATGCCTCGAGCGAATAATTGACTCCAAATCCGATTGGCTTCGACCCTCGCTAGGTACGGGTTGTCCGGTCGAACCAGCCAATCGACGAATGCAAGGCGTCGATCGGCCGCTGGGTCGAGTGCCAACTCGCCGGAGACCGGAACCCATGGTTTCATAGTCTGCCCAGTTCGAGGCTGGACAACTTCGCCGCTACCGCTGGACCATACCAACATCTCGTTGGGCCGCTGCGTTTTCTTCCGCTGAACGCGTTGAAAAAACGCGCCCAATCCGTAGTAGTTGTCTTGCGTCCAACGTTCGAAAGGATGGTTGTGGCACTTCGCACATTGCAACCGCGCACCGAGGAACACTTGGGAGATCGTCTCAACGCAATCGTTCATATCCCCAGCCGTGCGGTAAAAATTCGCTGGTGGATTGGAATACGTACTGCCGCTCGCCGAGAGGAGTTGCTTGGCAAACTCGTTGTACGGCATGTTATCGCGTATCGATTGTTCCACCCATCGATGGTATTTGTACACACCATCGTTCCCGACACTCTTGCCTGTCAATCGAAGTAGGTCCCCCCACTTCATCGCCCAGAATTTGGCATGCTCAGGGCGTTCGAGCAAACCGTCGATCAGACGATTGCGTTTATCACCGTTTGTATCTGACAGGAAAGCAGTGGTTTCCTCAACACTTGGCAGAATACCGACAAGGTCCAGGTAAACTCGGCGCAGGAAGACTTCGTCGGTGCAAACGGAGGCGGGAACATATTGCAATTGACGCAGTTTGGCATCCACCAAGGTATCGACAAAGTTCACCTCTGGAAGGGATTTCCATTCGAACCCAGGGATCTGATCGACAAACATAAAAGGTACCGACTCGATATGCTCCAAGTACCTCGCCATGATCACCGACTCGCCCCGCGCAACTGGCGTAACGCGTCCTAGTGTTGATACCGTAGCCACGCTGGCGTTGGAGCTTTCAAAGACGGTGAGCGACGTCACATCACGGGTCTTTCCGTTCGCATAATGGGCGATGACCACGAGTTGCTGCTCGCCGCGATCACGCATCACAACACGCTGCGAATTGGGATAAACCTCCAACTTTACGCAGCGGCTTTGATCCGGTGGGTCGAGCGGGGCTCCTTGGGCGATCCAATCGCGAAGCAACGCATACGCTGCGTCTGACTTGTGGATCTGAACACCGCCCCCGTGAGGTACCTTCATGAGCGGCTTGAGCAACAGCAGACTTTCATCGGGCGAGATCGTATTCAATCGCCGCTCCGCTTCTTCACGAACGAGAGTCAAGGTATCCAGTTGGCGATCGAAAGCGCGGAGCGACAACCGAAAATTCCCTTTGCCGCTGGGCGAACCATGGCATGCACCCGAATTGCAACCTTGCTTCGACAACGCGACCAATACTTCATTCTCGAATTCGACGCGTGCAGGCTGCTCGAAATTCTCAACGTTGACTGGTATTACCGCTTTCGAAGCACCTAGTTCGGCAATCAATTCGGCGGTTCCGTTTCCGGTCGGTACCACAACCCCATTCTGCCATTGGAAGACTGCGGGATTGGAGGACGTCCATTTCGTCTTCTCGGTCCAATCTTGTGGATGATCCGCAGCATCCCATCCCGTCAATACGACACGTGCTCGATCTCGAGAGCGATGGAGCGAGATTTTTAAGGGATACGGCTCCATGCGAATCGGCTGGCTCTCAGCGACAATACGCACCGTATTGCTTGCCACTTTGTATTCGGTGTCGCCGATCTTGCTGGTCCCAGTGACCTGAAGAGCGACAGGGACCGCTGCCACGAATTCAGGTGCTAATTGCAGCCCGATGGTCGCCGACGACTGGTCAGCAGCAACCGTTACGGGACCAGCCACCGTCATTCCCGCTGGCAAGTCCGAAAGACTTAATACAACAGGCTGCGGATTCTCACCTGACCTTTGAAGTCGAACATGGAGAGGAACGAGGGATCCAGCCAAAACATTCGCAGGTTGATCCACGGTCAATTGCAGTGGGTCGTACCAGGCGATCGGTATCGTGAAATTCTCGATGCGTCCGGAAGCCATCTGCCCATAGAGCGATACCGCAATTGCAGATGGACCGGACGAACCCGGCGAATTGGGAACTCGCGACAAGGTGAATTTGAGCGTGTCTTTGTCGAGAGCTGGCTGCACCGTCCAACCCTCAGGGCCAGTCGCCGATAAAACGGAAACAGGCTCTTTGAACTCAGGAACCAATCGCTTCACGGTCGCCGAGACCACATGCTGCTGCAGTGGCGTTGCCAAGGGGATCGACGCAGGATGCTCCAACGAGAAAAATGGTGGCTTCGTTGGCATGCCCGAAAGCGTAAGGCTTCCCTCAAGCCACGACGGTGGATACGGTTGGCTGGCCAGCTTCGTGCGTCTCAGTGCGAGATTGTTGACAGCCACCGCTGGCGTCGGAAGATCGACTGGCTTGGCAACCCATTGCAGCGATTGAATCGCCGTCGGATTCCACTGCGCATCCGTGGCGAAATAGACCCGATGCTCAGCCCCCTTGGCTGGAATCGTCGGATTCAAAATACGTAGGCCAGGAGGTGCCGCGACCAACTCCAATTGGACGGCCCCATCATACCCAAACCGCTGAACCAACAGATCGACGAATGTCGCACCGAACGCCGTTTCCAATGCACGACTTTCGCGCGTGTTCGCATCGGGCTTTACCGCCACCGAGATTCGGCCGGCTGGAAGCAATTCCACCCAATAGGCATACGCTCTCCCACCACGTTCTAGCAAATCGAAAACTCGTAATTGGTACGCTTGCGTCTCCGGAAACGTGACATCCATGCTCCATTCGTCCGCCTCGTTGACCGCGGTCTCGGCAATCGTTTGGCCCGCCGCATTTACCAATTGCATGCGAAGCAAGGTGGGCGTTCCCAAGCTCCGCGTGCGTGCCGCGATGCGTACTGTTTGGCCTTGGATGCCAGCGATCGGAAACTGATCTTTTTCTCCAACGTTGAGGAGACGCCCACTGATTCCAACAGGTAGAGGCAATGGAGTTAAGGCCGCTGGCTCCGGAGTAGCCTCCAAAGGCTCGGCGTGCAGCGCAAAGTCTCGCACCAATACCTCGGACCAAACACCGCCGACCGTGTTGGACACGGACGGACCAAAGTTCACGCGATCCGACAGCGTGCCAGCAATAACCGTGAACGCGTTGGGCAATTGCTGCAGGTTGTTCCCAGGAACGCTTGCCGGCGAATCGCTTTGAAGAAATGTTACTGGTGTTGCCACACCAGGGCGGACCGCCAACGGGTAAGGGATATTCCCAAGCGGAAAATCACCTAGACGCAATCGGTAGCGACCTTCCCCTGCGAAGCGGCTGTCCACCAACTCGATGACAAAGTCTCCTTCGCTTGCGGCCACGAATCGGACCCGAGCATCCGGGCCGACTTCGTTGTCATCGGATTGAGCCACCAACCGACCAGTAGCGTCGTACACGCGTACTACCGAGTCCATAGTCGACCCGATTCGCTCCGCCACCACGTCGATAGAAAGCCCGACTCCAGCCCCCAGATGGACCGAATAATAATCGCTCTGCGATGCGTCCGATTTGCCGTCTACGGCACACGGAAGGACAAGGTTTTGCGGTTGGGATCGAACATGGTTGGCGCCGTTGTCGGTGACACTCGGCAGGTTATCGACCAGCATTTGCAACGCATCGGAAACTCCGTCATCGGTTCCAACCCAAAGCCCTATCGGACCAAGATGCGTCCCTTCCCGAAGCGTCACGTCGATCGAAGCCTTCGTCGGCTCCACGGCGACGATCTGAACATCGGCAGGTTGCGTCAAACCAACCCGCAACGGCGCCTTGAAGTTTTGACCAACCAATTCCAACCGGGTGGGCTTGCCAGGAGCAACGGCCCACGAAGACGAACTGGTGAGCGCCGGCTGTGCAATCGCTTGGGTGCTTAAAGAGGCAACCATAAGCCAAGCTAACGCCAGAGCGATGCAACTGCTGGCGCCCTGTCGTATCAATCCACGAGAACATGGCGAAAGGTTCCCGGCGATGGACGACCGCAACACATGGAATCGGATCCACATACAATGTCCGATGGGGTAGTGAGGTAGGGGAGGAGTCGTGACGCCGCAAGTGACTGCGGCATCGGCAGGAGGGCACCCACAACAACGCGAGGAGCCCGGACCTCTAGTTTACACTAAACCGGCGATCGGTTCTCCGTGATACATCAAATGAGGTCGATCCGTGGAATCTCGCCACGCAGCCTCGGCTGGAATCCCCATCAAATGGTAGATGGTGGCCGCAAAATTCTCAGGCTTGACCGGTGAATCCACGGGGTATTCCCCTTTGGCATCCGAGCGTCCGACGACCACGCCCGGCTGAATACCACCCCCAGCGAACAAGACAGACTGGCACGCGCCCCAGTGGTCTCTCCCAGGCAATTTGTAATGTTCACGCAACAAGGTGATTTTCGGGGTACGCCCGAACTCGCCCGCCATCACCACCAACGTTTCGTCGAGCTTTCCCGATTGATGCAAATCTTCCAACAATGCTGAGAGGGCCCGATCGGTCGGTGGTAACAAGCGATCTTTCAAATGCGGGAAGGCATTTCCGTGGGTGTCCCAGGATTCATTGTTGCCGAGATTCACCTGGATCAGCGGCACGCCAGCATCGACCAATCGCCTCGCCATCAACAGCGACCAACCGAACGAGTTCCTACCGTATCGATCCAGAGTTCGATCCTCCGCCCGCTGGATATCGAGGGCGGAATGGACGTTGGGATCCACCATCAACGACGCGGCAGCTTGACGATGCCGATCGAGCGGATTGGCGTTCGCGATTTGATCGATCAACCGACGCTGCTCATTGAGCTTGTTGAGCATCTTCATCCGATCGGCCAACTGCCCGCTCCCCAATCCGTGCGGCATCGACAACTGGGGAGCTTGGAACAAGCGATCGTCTCCCTTGCCACGTTGCTGATGGTCGAACGCAAACTCAGGGAATGCACCGTACGACGTTGTGTGGAACGGTGACGCCTCGATGAACCACGGGTCCTGATTCTGACCCATCATTCCTGCATGTTGACCCGGAAGCACTCGTCCCGTGTTGTGCACCAATCGCTCGGGGAGCACGATGGCGGGTGGCAAGTTGTTCTTTGCGATGGGCCGTTCCCGGGTAATTGCGTTGGCAACCGTCGATGCGATCGAAGGATGGTCGGTCCGATTGGCCGCGTTTGGATTGAAGCCAGGGGGTAACGCGCTCCGACCCGTGAGCATGATGTGATGACCCGCCGAATGATCATTGGAGGGATGAGTAAGGGATCGGCACAACGACCATAGATGGCTTTGCTGGGCCAGCATCGGCAGGTGCTCACAGATCTGGAGTCCCGGCGTCCGCGTGGCGATCGGTTTGAACTCGCCTCGAATGTCTTCGGGCGCATCCGGTTTCATATCGAAACTCTCGTGCTGAGCCAACCCACCCGAGAGAAAAATAAAGATGCAGGATTTCGCTTTGGCGATAGGCTTGTGCCCCCCCGCCGCATACGCTTCACGAAGCCCCGCCAAATGGTTCGCACCCAACCCCAAGATTCCCACCGCACCGATCTGCAGTGCCTCGCGCCGCGAGAATCCGCAGTGTTCCCATTTTTGCATGCGATGTTTCATGGGTGGCTTTCCCCGTTTCATGGGTGGCTTTCTTCCATGAAACCAATACAAAAACGGACAACAAAGATCCGGTATAGCCCAACCGGCCGAGCCCATCGAGGCTCATAGTTTACACCATGCGCCGAGCAAGTTGGCAAGCAATCCTAGGCACCTCGCGCAATCTGGATCAAAAGCTAGCGACCAGCTTTCCTGAGTGGCTCCCAAAACTCGCTCTTTACCCAAACCCTCTATGTTGAGTATCCTCCGCGATCACAGGACTATTCGGCATTCTCACCAACGACGAACAACGGAGTATGAAACACATGGTAACTCTCTCCCCATCACGGAAATTCCCGCGAGCCATCCGCCAATCTGCTGCCCTGTTTGTGTTGTGCTCGTTCTTTGGATTCCCTACGACGAACACTGCAATGGCACAAATGAGGCCAGACGAAGTCATCGCGCAATCGGCCCAGTTGCTCGACGAGACCATGGCCCAAGCGATCGCGCGTGTCCCTCAATCGTTGGTGGAAAACGCCAGCGGTGTTGCGATCATCCCCAACGTGGTCAAAGGTAGCTTTATCGTCGGTGCCCGTCACGGCAAAGGGGTCCTGCTGGTCAAAGAGCCCAACGGAACATGGCATGCCCCGGTCTTTGTGTCGCTAACAGGAGGTAACATCGGCTGGCAAGTGGGCGTGCAATCGTCCGACATCATCCTGGTCTTCAAAACACCGCGCAGTATCCAAGGCATCCTCAATGGCAAACTAACACTCGGCGCAGATGCCGCCGCAGCGGCTGGTCCTGTTGGACGGGAAGGAGCTGTTGCTACCGATGGTCAGCTTCAAGCGGAAATCTATACCTATTCCCGCAGCCGTGGATTGTTCGCAGGCGTTTCGATCGATGGCTCGGTATTGCAAGTCGATCGCATGACCACGGGCCAGTACTATCAAATCACCACCACCAACCAAACACCTACCGTACCACCAGCCGCCCAAAAATTGACCGAAACGGTGGCTCGTTACGCGGCTACCATCGCCGCAGGAACCGCTCCTCCCATATCCGCGCAACAAGTCGGCGCGACCGAATCCGAAGTGGTTCGTGGTCAATTGGTTCAACTCGCACCCAAACTCTTCGATATCCTCGATGATCAGTGGAAGCAGTTCCTCGGATTACCCGCCTCCATGTTCCTCGGTGGCCCGCCACCTGATGCCGAAACCATCAAAGCCATCGTCGCGCGGTACGATTCGGTCGCCCGGGACCCACGTTTCACTACCCTCTCCTCACGACCTGAGTTCCAATCTGTGTACGGGCTACTCAAACACTACCAATCATCGCTCGCCCCAATATCCACATCAATCCAGCTTCCCCCGCCCCCGACCGGATCCTAGACCACCCGTTGAAAAACGATGGAACTGGTAGCGGTGCAGCACAAGCTGCCCGGTTTCTCCTGACAAAACCAGACTTACCGGACGGCTCGCGCCGTGCCGCTTCCGTTTTTCAACATCCTGCTAAACCGCCAAAAGACTAGTTGGTAGCCAAACTAGCAACCCTCGGTCAATCCTTGACACTAGCCTGATGCTTCGGCAAACGAAGCCACCAAGCGACAAACATCGCCAAAAGGATTCCGTTGGGGATCAGGATCAACGCGGCCAGTCCCCATGGGTCCACCTCGACCCAAACCGTGTGCTCGTAAAGCACGGGGGCACCTTGGGTCGCCGGCGGCACCAATCCTCCGAAACGCTTCACCCATAGGTAGATAACGAGCATCACTGCGGATGGAACAATAATGAGCGTGGCGTTCAATATTGCAAGCCGACGCCACCACCGAGGAGACCGTGTGCGGCCGATCGATTGTGTCGTCGTTGGTGTATAGGGATTACTCACTGATCATTCAATCTTGAAAAGAGACGTGATCCCACGTTCAAGGGTTATCACTTGAACTTGCGCGCTGCAGTATGGATTGCTTTGTGAAGGTGGGACCGGACCTCTCAAAAAGATCTTCGAGGTTGGCGGTTGAAAAGAATTGACCCAACTCCTCCGTTGAGGCTGTGACAACGATCGTTTTACTCCCAACAGTCGGTGGCTCGACCGATCGGTCGATCTTCTGCTCGATTCGCCCTGCCAATTTGTTTTCTTCGATAACCGCCTCGAGTTTCTCCTCGCTGAGATAATCCAACCGAAATCCGGATTCCAGCTTGAGGAACCGGCAAACGAAATACGTAAAGTTTTTAGATTTGCCCCAATTTTCGGTTACCGCAGTCGCTTGATTCCCTTCGAGAACCTCAGGGATCGGAATCTGACACAGATACGAATCACCAACCTTGACGAAAAATCCTATCGATGCATCGGCCGTCAACTCATTCGCAGAACCACGATGGACAATGGAAACGAATTTATGAAACCCCGGAGGTAACTTCTCATCGCATGCTCCCACGTGCAACCAAGCAATTTCACCAGAATCAGGATGCACCGATTGGTAAGTTCCATACAACTCCACGAACCGCTCGGCCTTATTTGGGTCGATGATGGGGTTGGTAAACGTCGGCACGTTGCAACCGCTCAACGCGAGAACTGAAACCGCGAGAACTGAAACAAGGACGAACGTGGGTGGCCTGAGCATAAGTAGCACCGTTCCGAAAGTAGGGTTGAGGGACACTTCAATAGTATGTCCGATCGATCTTCGACCGTCTTTATTGGACTCAATCGGGAGAGTCGCGTAAAGCAGGAAATCAAACCTACACGACCGAATATCCTCTGCGGATTAAGGATGCAATGCCCAATTTGGTTTCGCGGAGGAGCACCCAACGGCCCCCATGACGCGAAAACTAACTCTCGGAAATCAAGAAATTCCGAATTCGCTACTTGAGCCCTTCGTCATCCGTCCCCTTGATGGAAGTGGTCAACCGCCCATTCTTTTCGCGTCGACCATAAATCGATAGCTTGTGTCGCAACTTGAGGTCCTTGAGAAAAAACGCTTCGTACGAACGGCGCTTTGAATCGGGAACTCCATGGACAAACCGTACAGCATCTGGAGTCACGATGATCCGGTACTGCCATCGTGGCCTAGCAACAGACCAAATCACATAGACAACAAATCCCGCGATCAGCCAATTGAACAGCGGGCTCATTACCAACATCTCCTAAAAAATCCCCTTCGCGCTCTTCGCGCCTTCGCGTGAAACCTACCGCATTAAACCTTCGTAAAGATGCTATTGGCAAGTGTCCCTGTGCTATCCGCAAAGGCATTCTGCTCGATCCCCATGCTATTGAGGATACTCAAAAAGAGATTCGCCATCCGATTTTCGCCCTGCTTCCAGTACTGGCCATGTCGCAATCCCATGGCGTTCCCACCAGCGACCAAGGTCGGGAGATTCTTAGGCCAATGCGTGGTACTCGCACCGCTACCGAACAACACAATCGTATTGTCGAATACAGTACCTTCGGTGTCTCGATACTCTTCCATGCGTTGGAAGAAGTGTGCCAACTGTTCGCTCAGGAATCGATCGTATTTCGCAAATTCTAACTGCCCGTCCTTGTCCCCCGCATGCGAAAGATTGTGATGGGTTCGGGTCAATCCGAGTTTGAGCGGGAACGTATCGCTGATTCCCATGCCATCTTCGCGATTGAGCATGAACGTCACTGAGCGGGTGATATCCGCGTCGAACGCGAGTGCGATCAGATCGAACATATTTCGGTAATACTCTGCTGGTTCCCCTTCTGGGGACGCATCCAAATTCAAATGGGAGTAATCTTGTTCTTTGAGTGGAATGTCGATCCACTTCTCGGAGGCTATCAGCCTTGACTCCAATTCGCTGAGTGACGCCAAATACTGCTCCATTTTGTCACGGTCGGAACTTCCGAGCTTTTGGTTCAGCGTATTGGCACTTTCCAAGACAGCATCGACCAATTTCATGCGCGTTTTTAGGTGATTTCGCTGCTCCTCGAGCGACGACCGATCGGCTCGAAAGAGTCGATCGAAAACGCGACGCGTATGATTCTCCGCGGGTACCGGCCTGCCTTGGAGGTCGTACGAGATTGTGCCAGTCCGCGAGAGGAATCCAACCCCTGCGTCGATCGACAGTACCAGTGATGGCTGACGGCAGTATTGTTTGGTGTGTTGCGCGATGAGTTGATCGAGCCCCACCGAGTTAAAGGCACCCGGCTTTGGACTATGAAGCGGTGCCCCGGTCAGCCACATGTCCGAGCAAACATGCGGATCTGCTTTCGTACCATTCTCATGGTACAAACCTCCGACAAAGCTGACATGATCTCGAAATGGAGCGAGAGGTTCTGTCGATTTGCCAAACTCGAATTGACCATCCACCTCGGCGGTCGGGAACCAACTCCAATCGTTGATTCCATGCTCAGGTTTTGGCAGCGACATACCGTTCGCCGTATAAAGCGCACAGAATCTCTTTGGAGGATTCGTGGTGACGATTTCTCCCATCGCCTCCAACGCCGGCAACGCCAGCGCCGCACCAGCGACTCCGCGCAATACCGCTCGTCGATTTAGTCTCATCGCGCCTGGCATCGTGTCCGTCCTCGTTCCTTACTGTTGCTTTTACTTCTTCGTGAACCAATCGCTTAACACAACAAACCGAATCATATCGCGCATTCGGTATCCGTCGTTCTTCAACTCCAACGCCCGGTCCTTGAGTTGACGGGTTTCATTGTAGGTCAAACTGCGACCGATAGCGTATACCGAAATGTGCTTCAACGCGCTAAAAGCGATTTGATCAATCCGATCGGCGAGCAAATAAGCTCGCAATTCGTTGAAATCAGCGACATGCTTGCCATCGGGCAAATCGGCGGAACTATCGTTCGATTTTCCCTTGGCGATCCCGCTGGCATCGAACTGCTCAAACGGCAACCCCCATGGATCAATTCCGGTATGGCATTTGATGCACCCATCGATACTTCGATGTTTCTCCAAACGTTGACGCAACGTCAACTGAGTTAAATCTTCTAACTTTGGAACATTGGGCGGTGGATCCTCGGGTGGTTCCGCGATGATTTTGCGTGCAAACCAAGCCCCACGCTTTACCGGGTTCGGCTCTCGTCCATCCGAAAGTCCCGCCAAGACTCCGGCTTGCGTCAGCACACCACCTCGCTGCGGATCGCCATGCACCACTGGAACGAAATCGAATCCGCTCTCGGTCCGTTCCGGCCATCCGTAGTACTGGGCCACGACCTCGTTGGCCAACACAAAATCGGATGCGACAAGATTCGAAACCGACAAATTGTTACGCACCAAGTATTCCAGAAACCGGGCAGGCTCCTTCCTCAACTCGTGCTTGACTTCTTTCGTCAACCGCGGGAATCGCTTGGCATCGGTCTCCACCGCATCGAGTTTGTCCAAGCTGAACCATTGCGATGCGAATGGCTCCGCAAAGCGTCTGAATTTTGGATCGTCGACCATCCTATCGATTTGCCGGTCGAGTTGCTCCACGAGCGTTCCCGACGCAGCCAGTTTCAGCAACTCGTCATCGGGAGGTGAGTTCCAGAGAAAATAGGAGAGCTTGGATGCCAACTCCCAAGGTTCAATCGGTTCCGATTCCGGGGTGGCACTCTGTTCAATCAGAAAGAGAAACTGGGGCGATGTTAAGACCACCGCCAACGTACCGAGCACACTTTCGCGGAACCCGACTGTGTTCTTTTCATCTCTCCCTTCAAAATCTCTTCGCCACAATTTCATCAAGTACGCGATCTCATCATCGCTCGCCGGACGCCGATACGCTCGCGACGCGAACGACGTGATGATCTCCCTGGAATACCATTCCCAATCTCGAGGATGCTCGGTTGGAATAAAAATGTTCCGATGTGGCGCGGGAGGCCAAGCATCGTAGTAGGGACCTTCGAACTCAACGCTCCGAATGAGCAATCGAGGCATGTCGCGATCGTCCGTATATTCGCTGCGCACGCCGATCTCGCGGATCCCCGCGAGATAATTAACGTTGTCTTTCTCGACGTCAGGACTCGGAAAGTTTTGAATCGCCCCTTCGAAGATAAAGTCTTGCAACTCGGTATTTGCGACCACTTGCGGTTCACCGACGGGAGCCAGCGTGCTACCGCAATCACGTCGCAATCCAACATGCACACCCAGCTTTGGGGATCGCGATTCGAAGGCAAGATAGCTCTGTCCCAGCGGGCTCAATTCTTCGACGCGTCGCAATTCGATGCGGTCGATGGGGCTATTGCCGGAAACCTTGGCCGAAACTTCTGCTGGGCCTCGATCCAAGCGTATGACCGCGAATGGCCCAGGGGTCCAATGCCCGCTCAATCGCTTTTCGACATTACCCGGATGCGACACCGATAATCGAGCTTGTTGGCTACCCTCTGGAAATGGTGCCGTCGCAAATTGCCTGCCCGGCTCGATGATCGCTTCGAGTTCCGATTCGGAGAGGGCGCGCCGGAACAATCGCACATCGTCGATCTCGCCTAGAAATTTCTGAGCGCCTTGAATCCGTCCAATGTGCATGTCTTTCGTAGGGTTGTCCAAATTGGCAGATTGAATCGTCCCCGTTGCAACGTGATAACCATTCACGTAGAGCTTGGTCTGGTTTTCACCTCGTTTGACGACGGCCGCAACATGCTGCCATCGATGCGTCCGCAGGATTCCAGGGGCCGACTGCACCACGCCATTGAGCTTACGATCGGAGTTCATCGTTTCAATCCGCAGGATGCCACGGTTGTCCGGCATATCGAAATACCAACCGTGGGTGTAGTTGTACTCGCCCAAGCAGACGATGCCTCCTTGTCGCAATTCGTGGGGGTTGATCCAAGCGGTCACCGTAAAGTCCCCCTCGCCGACGTTCATTCTCTCATCGCGTGGTATCACCACCGCTCCGTCGTTCCCATCGACAGAGAGAGATTTACCGAAAGGAGAGTCCACTAGCTTTGCACCCCCCACCAGCTTTCCAACAAACTCTTTGCCTGGACCACGCCCGTTGGGAGAAGCCTCGAAGTCCCAGTTGCCGATCCAATCTTCCTCCAGTCGACTCGCGTCGGGAGTAACGGATAGCTTGGACATGCCTTTAGGGTAAAGATCCAGTTGGTAAATCCCTCCATCGGTAATCACGATCGATGCAGGAGACTGGAAGTCCGATTGGATGCTATGGGTGGGTGCAGTTTCGAGCATCGCCATGTTGCTTAGTTCGCTGTCCTTGTTAGGTGCTCCGGAAGCATTACCCTGCGTGGCGGCGAGAATACGACGATCGAGCAAGAGACCGTCCACCTCTTTGGCGGCGCGCACTTTGACCCGAAACCTGCCCTGCTCGGGCAGTTCGCGGAGCGAGATCTTGAAATTGGCATGCGGGCCGTAGGTATTCGATTCCCCGAAGATCTCGCGGCTTGGAATCGCGGGGCGCAGCAGCAACCCACGAGGCACGCTTTCGTAGGCCAAACCTTTCGGGTACCCTTCGCTCCCTCGCATGCACGCAAAGACGGCGTGGTAGATACTATTGAAATCTTTCCATCCACGCACGGTATCGTTTCCTTGATACCCCTCGATGAACTTGAACTGCCTTTGCATCGCAAACGGCACGAATGGAAACAGCTTTTGAAGAGTTGGCTCGGTCACCACAAAGTCTGTGTTGGCCAACAATAGATTGTTGGCACCAAGAATCAAATTGTCGGGACATGGATCGGAATTGATCCCTTGACCGAGTTCCATCCGGAAGTGCTGGATCGTTGGTGGCTTAGCTTCGTCTACCACCGACAGTCGAAGCGCTTTTTCCGCGATCTGGAAGTAGGCTTCAAGTTGAAGCGGCGACATCATTAGCGTATTGGTGTTGTTGGTGAAGCCATCTTTCGAAACACCGTCTGGGGGTAGGATTTCCGTTAGGTTTTCTTCGAGCATCAAAAGCTCGCGCAGCGTATTGCGGTACTGCTCCACCGTGAGCCGGCGGACCGAGCCGTTGCGAGCAACGTTTCGGGACCGTGCGGAATCCAACGCACGAGCCAACCACGCTTGAAAGCGAATCCGTTCGTCCGCAGAGGGTTGCGGCGAATCTTCCGGAGGCATTTCACGTTCGGTGACTTGACGCAGAACCGACTCCCATAGGATAAGTGTTTTATCGGCGAGCAATCCATCGAGATCATCGACGCGCACCCCGGATTCGCGATCCGATTCGTTATGGCATTCGGTGCAGTACTTTGACAAGAAAGGACTAGCGTCCTTAGAGAATGTTTCTTCAACGAGTTTGGCAATTGTGGCGTGGTCTGCTGAGCCTCGGCTGGAATCCAACTGCGCGTAAACGAGATCGGTTTCAACCACAATGCCGAGTATCACCACGAGAAGTAATCGCCGGATACTGCGAGCAACGCTCACCAATCCAGGATTTATATGGTTGCACGCGGAACGGACCATAGAGCACGGCATTCGGGGTAGGAGGGAGGGCGGAAGGGGGAGGGGCACGGCCCAAAATAATTGTCGTTGGATTACAAACGAGGCACAAGCCCACGAACGCGACGAAGAAGGCAAATACAATTCAAGCATGACTAGCGCCGGGGGATGGCGGATTCCAACGCCCAGCCGCCACTTGCTTGCACGCGTGGCTCGGATGGGGTAGCACTTGCAAATTCGTGTAAAGCAAAAGTATAGTTCCAACGGAACTAGTGAAGCGTAGTGACGCGCCGATACCGAATCATCACCGTTTGAGGTATCTTAGAATTATCAATCGGTGTTGATGCGTCCATGGCGGTGGTCCTTATGGTTCATCCTCCCGTGAAAATTTCGAAGGCGTTGATTCGTACGACGGAGCAGAAGATGCCTATGCCAGACCTAAGCCACGAACTGGCCGAATTACTGCGGCTTCGTGATCCTCGATATGTTGGGCGAATACTTTCCGTGCACCAACAAAAGGTACTCGGTTGGACCTATTCCCGGTACGCCGATGATCTGACATTCTCAGCTTCCGGCGAACCAGGCACGAAGATTGGGTATCTTCATCGCGTGCGGGGAATTGTCCATGAAGAGAGTTTTATCATCAATGAATTGAAGACAAGGGTTCGAAGAAAAAGCGATCAGCAGCGGGTCACCGGGTTGATCGTCAACAACAAAATCGGAGTGCCTCGCAAAACAGTGCGAAAGCTTCGAGCGATACTGCATCAAGCTCAATACTCCGATCTGGAATCGCAAAACCGAGGTAGAACCGAAGGCCAGTTCCATCACTGGGTACAGGGTATGATCGGTTTCGTGCACTTGTCAGCACCCGAAAAAGGATTGAAACTTCTCTCGGCCTTCCAAAAAATAAAAAATCCATGAGCAGCCCAGTTCCTTTGCCAACCGATGAGCAATTCGATTTCGATGCTGGCCCCCTGACCGCGTTCGCGCTATCGTTGTTCGAAGGCGGAGAAATCAGAATCGATCGACCGCCACAGGGTGGGGCGTATGAAACAACAGATCTCGACTCCGCAAACGAAATCCTCAAGGCGATGCATTGCGCCGCTGCGTTAGAAGCACCCGGGCAATCTCCCGACCTCGAACCAATGGCCGCGATATGGGGACTCCAACTGATGCATTGGGCTTGCTGGTTGACGCTGGATCGTATCGAAACCGATACTAGGCCACCGGAATGGCTGGTGGCTCACGAACCAGATGGGCAATCCGCGAATCAACACTGGTCCGTCGATTTATCGCTTCGCTACCTCTCGCATTTGACCGAACGCGTTGCAAAGCTTTCGAACTCCGACACCCTGAAAATAGAACTTCTCGGATTGGGAAGCCGATGGCCATTGTCCGCGATCGGGATGAAGACAGAGGAGGATTCACCGCGTCGAACGGTTGTTCTCAACGATCCGATGTTGCGAATGGCATACATCGATCGAATCGTCAAACGAGCCGACGCGACTCGTTCCAAAGCCGACGACATTATCGAGGATCTCCGTCACGCGATCGGTGCTTTTGACCGCTTGGCTCCGATCCACCTGGAACCCCTAAGCGTGATTTCAACGAGTGAGAATGGAATATAAAGTATGGTATTCAATGAAATTCCGTCACTAGCAACCAAGCTTCGACTACATGTCCTGGAGCCGATCAAGCAGCGATTGGTCGCTAAAGATGAGATCGTCGAAGTCCTAGGAATCGCATTGATCGCCAGTGAGAACGCATTTTTGTTGGGCCCTCCTGGCACTGGAAAAAGCGCCATCGTTCACGAACTTGCTAGCCGGCTGCAAGGCAAGGCGTTCGATTATCTGCTGACGCGGTTCACCGAACCGAGCGAACTGTTCGGACCGTTTGACTTGCGCAAGCTGCGAGATGGTGATTTGATCACGAACACCGATGGGATGCTGCCGGAAGCGGATTTTGTTTTTCTCGACGAATTGCTGAACGCCAATAGCGCGATCTTGAACAGCTTGTTGATGGCTCTCAACGAACGCGTCTTTCGTCGAGGCCGCGAGAAAGTCGCGCTTCCCATGCTGATGGCAGTGAGCGCCAGCAATCATTTACCCAATGATGACGCTTTGGCGGCGTTATTCGATCGCTTTCTGCTACGAGTCCATTGCGACAATGTTCCGCAAGATCGAATGAGTGAAGTTTTGGTTGCAGGATGGAGTCGCGAACAGGCATTGCCAATTGTGGGCGCGATGCCCCTCGACGAAGCCAGGGTGTTGCAAGCGGCCGTTCAGCAGGTTGACTTGGAACCGATCCGGCCTGCCTATTTGCAATTGATTCAGCGACTCAGAAATGCAGGGATGTCGATCAGTGATCGTCGCGCGGTTCGCCTGCAACGAGTGATCGCGGCGAGCGCTGTCATGTGCGGACGAAACTCGGCGATCGTGAACGACCTGTGGGTAGCTCGATACATCTGGGACAGCTTGGCCCAAGTCGAGATGTTGGTCGCTCACGTCAACGCGATTGTCAAAGAGTTTACCGTCGATGATGCCAACGCCAAAGTTTACCTTCAAAATGTTCATCCGCTGGCAGAGCAAAGCGACGGCCCAGACCCGGAACGATTAGCGCACACCCTCGAGTCAATTCGCAGCAATCCGCGAGCCCCCGGCGCATCCGATTCCCTGGCCTTGCTCGCATCGCGTGTCGAATGGATCGTCAATGAAGTATCGCGCGAGGATCTTCGTAACCGCGTCCGAAAACTCCAAGAGGAACTCGTCAGCGAAGGACAACGTCCATGAGTTCGGAACGATGTTACTGTCGGATCGACAAAACGTGCGATCGCGATTGGATGGTTCATTTGCTCGATGTTCAGGTAGAGATAGCGCTCGATGGGGATGAGTTTTGGATCACGTTCCCCATCCACGATGACGCCTGCATCAACGTCGCTAGCAAGTTACCCGGAGATCGTTTCGTTTCGAGGGACGGCCGATGGCTACATCGATTCGGACATACGGTCGCCGAACGAACACTTCCCAACGTTCGCTGGCAAAAGCTCACCGATTTCGTCTCCGTGGAACTGCCCCTGGCTGCATTCGCGTCCCGGTTCGAAACTGGTATGGCCACACATTTAGAACTCCGACGGGGTGGTACGGAAACCGCTTCCGCAGCAGCGATGATGAACATGAACGACCTTGCACGCTGGGTCGACAACGCGAGTTCATGGAGATTCCGGCGGCTCAAGTACTGTCATGACGGTATGCGGGCGCTGGTGATGGGCGATCCACTCCCTCCGGTTCCGTGCCATTATTTCACAGCAGTGGATTGCGTCCTGATCCCCGCGGGCATGTACTGGTACCCCCGCGTCGATTCGCAACTAGTACGGACTGCCTTTTCCGTCGAACCGAATGAATGGTTGATTTGGGAAGCGATCGATCGCTGGTCCATTCTGCGAGACGATCTTTTGGTTTCTCTTTCCCGTTCAAGTATTCGTTTAGCGATCCAGGATTTGAACAAGGCTTCGCTCTCAAGGTCGTAATGCAATGCCCGTACAATCGCCCTTCCAATTGGTGGTCCCTGAATACGTAGCCTCTCCATGCCCACGTGTTTGGAACATGTCGGAACTGGGCGATGTTTCGCTTTGGACCGACAACGGCGAGACCGCAGCATTTTCAGTCCAACTAGGCTTGATCTGCGAACGCATTTTACAACGAAACAACGCACTGCCACCGTTAACGGCCATCCTCTTTTTTTTAGGAGCGACTTCCCGCACTCAAAGCATTTCCATCCCGAAAAGGCTCTGGTTGCTCTACAGGTCCGCAGAAAAAAGTTTTAAAAGCGAACACATTGGACCCAATTCAATCACCACGTGGCTCGAGCAACTCAGCCAACTGCCAGAAAGCCTATTGCATGGCGAAGACGCAAAAGCAGATTTATTGTGCGATTGCCTCGCGGGTGCGCGATCCTGGATACTGGAGGTGACTGGTCAGGACGCGCTGGATGCGGTGACTTGGTTGAAGCTGGTGCCGGCAGATCGAAGCCCGATT
>CAIYZV010000237.1 GCA_903930765.1 uncultured Pirellula sp. | reverse complement strand
AGAGCAGCGATTCAAGCAGCGCAAGGGTTACTTCCTCCCTAACGAATTGCACCATGCGTTCCTGGCTCCCAGCGATCTTCCTGACGTCGCTCCTGCCAATTTTCCCAGGCTGCGCGAGCTTGAATCCATGGAAGGACGAAGAGTACGCTCGCGCGAAAAACGCTATCGAAGGTTACGAAGACACCGAAGGAAATTGGGTTCGCCCCGAAGGCATCTCAGCGGACAAACGGCGCAATAGCGACCTTCCAAAATTCCTTCAAAAGATTCCAGGCGTGGGCGCTCGCCCAGTGAACAAGGAATTAGCTCGAAGTAAATATCGAGAAGCTGACCAGATTTTTCGGCAAGCAACAGCCTCGAGCGACGAAACCGAGCGACGAAAACTGTTTCGCAGCGCGGGGAAAAAATACATCGATGCCGGCAAGGACTGGGTGAGCAGCGCCCTCGAACAAGACGCCTATTTCATGGCCGCCGAAAGCTCCTATTTCGCGGAAGACTATCCGAAGGCCGAAGACTATTACCTCAAACTGCTCAAAGAGTACCCTCGCACTCGCTATCAAGACCGAGTCGACCAGCGGCGCAGCGCGATCGGGCATTACTGGCTTCAGTTTCCAGACAAATTCTACAACGTCAACCTTACGGACAATAAAAAGCCTTTGAACGACACCCAGAACCACGGCAAACGGGTGATGGATAAAATCAGGCTCGACAGTCCAACCAGCTCCATCGCTGATGATGTCACCATGGAGATCGCGAATACCGAGTTCCAACGGGAAAACTGGAACGAAGCCCTCGACGCGTACCGTGACTTGATCCAACAGTACCCCGATAGCCCTCACCAATTCGACGCGCACTTCCTCGGTGTGAAAGCCGCGTTGCTGGCCTACCAAGGCCCACAGTACGCTGCGGAACCGCTCGACCATGCCGATAGCATGCTCAAGAAGATTGGCAAGCTCTTCCCGACACAAGCCCAAGAGCATCAGGACAAAATCCGAGAAGCCATGGCAGAGGTGAAATATCGCAAAGCCGAACGGTTGTTCGAAGAAGCTCAATACCGTGCCAACAAGCAGGAATACGGCGCCGCGCAGATCTACTGTGAAAAGATATTGGCAGATTACGAGGACACCCCCTTCGGAGACAAAGCAAAACAGATTCTCGGAAAGGCAGATGGAAAACCAGTTGTACCAACTCCGTACCTCCACTTCATGACCAAAGCCTTCCCGACTCGAGACAAAATCACTCCACTGCTGAAACCCACCGAGAGCGAAGCCAACATGGATAACCTCGTCCGGCAAGGAGATCGCAACAAGCCCACTGTGCATAACGCCAGCTCGGACAATTCCGTCAAGCGATGATTTCTCGACTCACGCTACTGAGATTCTTTTGCTTGCTGCTGCCGTTGCTCGCCACAACCGGTTGCTTCGGCTATCGCTTCGGGACCAAAACGCTTTTCCGCCCCGATGTGAGAACGATCCATATCCCGATGATCCGCAGCGATAGTTTCCGTGCTGAGATCGGAGCACTTCTAACCGAAGCGTTGCAAAAAGACGTTGAGCGAAGAACTCCCTACAAAATCGTCGATGCAGCGTCCGCCGATTCGGCCCTCGTTTGCCGCCTAACCAAAGATACCAAACGCGTTGTTGGCGAAACGAGCACCGATGAACCTCGCCTTCTCGAAACAATCCTCAATGTAGAAATCAGCTGGACGGACCGACGTGGCATGCCGCTCGTGGAGACACGCTTCCTGCCACCCGGCGAGGTCACCTACTACTTCTCCGAACGAACCTCGTTTGTTCCCGAAGCTGGTCAATCCATCTCCACCGCGTTACAACGGGCCGTCGAACGACTTGCGAACCATATCGTCGATCAAATGGAAGCCCGCTGGTAATCAAACGATCCCTTGATGAAAATGCCTAGCACATCACAATCGCGATCACCGCAAATCCTCGATTCGCACATCATGAGCACCTCTCCATCCACGCAGGAAAATTCGGTCGAGCGGGATAATCCCAGGCAACCGATAGCCTCCGGATCGTTCCCTAAACTCCATCGGATCGCGATGTTCTCAGGGTTGACTTTGTTCGGATTAGGATCCGACCTGTGGACGAAAGAAGTCGTCTTTTCTTGGCGAGGGCTCCCCGGTCAATTGCCTCCGCACTGGATCATCGAGAACTATGTTGGTATCGAAACCGCAGTCAACCTGGGCGCCTTGTTCGGCCTCGGCCAAGGTTTCGGATTGCTATTCGGCGCCGTTTCTATCATCGCTGCCGTCGGTATCGTGGTTTGGCTCTTTGTCTTCAACGCATGCCGATCGCACTGGCTGACCTTCGCTCTCGGGCTGATCACCGGCGGAATCTTTGGCAACCTCTACGATCGGCTCGGATTCCATGGGCTCCAAGACCAGTACTCGGGCGGTGTTCGAGATTGGATTCTGCTGCGATACGGAACGTACACCTGGCCCAATTTCAACATCGCGGATAGCCTGCTCGTTGTCGGCGCCATCATGCTGGCCATCTATTCATTCAGCAATCCTGAAGAAGCAAATCCCTCGGTCCAAAAATCGCCGGACCGCTCAGCCACCTAGTTGAAGCAGCTTTACGACGTCGCTTTGGATCGAAGAGCCTATCTCCCGCAACGCCTTCGCGCGTTGCGGTTGCCCGGCACGCTCTGCTCGTGCGGCTTCCTTTTCTAACTGCCTTGCCGCACGAATCATCCCTTCGGCGACCCGAAGCTGCCCAATACCTACCTGCGTTGGTGATGCAGTATCCCTCTTCAACCTCATCGGTCGATTCGCCGTCGTGTCTCCATCTGCCGACTTGAGATCGATGGCCTGTGGCACTTTCCCATCAGGTCGCCTATCAACTCGATCACTAGGCCCTTCGAGCAACTTCGGTTGATCGTCCACCGAACCGCCCTCAGGTGTTAGCCTCTGCTCGATGATTTGCATGAGTGGATCACCTCGCAACTCATGGAGTTTCCTGGCCGGCTCGATTTGCTTGATGAGCGGAGGTGCTTGAGGCTCATTCTCCTCTTGGACGCCCCAGCAAGCCGTTGCGGAAACCGAATGCCCAATGGCAACCGACAACGCTGCCATCACGAATAGCAAGGAACTTACCCTACGACTCAAAAAGACCATTGCATGACTCCTTCCTATGGTTCATCACTTTCCCAGTACCATCGATCAACCAGATCCTATCTCACGCCAGCAATGGTCTTAAAACATTGCCGTGAACATCGGTCAATCGATAGTCACGTCCTTGGAAGCGATAGGTTAACTTGGTATGGTCAAAACCCAATAAATGCATCCAGGTCGCTTGCATGTCGTGCACATGGACGGGGTTTTCAGCGATCGAGAACCCGAGTTCATCGGTCTGTCCGTACTCCGTGCCTCCGCGTGTCCCGCCTCCTGCCATCCACATGGTGAAGCAATCCGGGTAATGGTCCCTACCCAGAGACGCGCCGCTGGCCGTTCGACCTTCTCGGAACGGCGTCCGTCCAAACTCACCTCCCCAAATGATCAATGTTTCATCGAGCAAGCCCCGTTGTTTCAAATCGGAGATCAACGCTGCAACGGGTTTGTCCATCGTCTCGCATTTTTTGGTCAATCCGTCGCGGATGTCTTCGCCTGGACCCGTCCCGTGGAAATCCCATCCCCAGTCAAAGAGCTGAACATACCGCACGCCAGCTTCCACCAAGCGACGGGCGAGCAAGCAGTTGTTGGCCAAACTCGCGCCACCTACCTTTGCTCCGTAGGCATCCAACGTCGACTGGGTTTCTTTCGAGATATCCATCACATCCGGAACGCTGGTCTGCATCCTAAATGCCAACTCGTATTGGGCAATCCGAGTCAATGTTTCCGGATGCCCAAACTCCTCAGACTGAATCGTGTTGAGTTGGCTCAGTGCATCTAGACTTTTACGTCGAAGCTCGCGATCCATCCCTTGGGGATCGGAAGCGAACAGTACCGGCTCTCCTTGCGAACGGCACTGAACACCTTGATAGACGCTCGGCAAAAAACCACTTCCAAAAGAACTCTTGCCCCCATTGGGCTGCACCCCACTGCTGATGAGCACGACGAATGCTGGCAGGTTCTGATTCTCGCTTCCCAATCCATAAGTGACCCACGACCCAAACGACGGTCGGCCACTTCGCGGAGATCCGGTGTAGACCAACAACTCAGCCGGCGCGTGATTGAACTGCTCTGTGTACATGCTATGCACGATGCAGAGTTCATCCGCGACGGTTTTCAAGTTCGGCAAGCAATCCGAGAGCATCAAACCGCTCTTTCCCGATTTTTCAAACTGGTGTTTGGTACCAAGGAGTTTTGGCACACCGGTGGTGAATGCAAATTCTTTCCCTTTCAAAACCGATTCAGGAGCCTCCATTCCATCCATTTCGATCAGCTTGGGCTTGTAGTCGTACAAATCCAAGTTCGGTGGGGAACCGGTCATGTGCAAGTAGATAACCCGTTTGGCTTTGGCGGGAAAATGGGGTGCTCGAATCGCAAGGGGATCGTTGGAACTCGGACCACTGGCGAAGCCTTGAAGCTCCGACATGGCGAGAGCACCGAGTCCCATTCCGGCCGCACCGAGAAAAGTTCGGCGCGTTCGGAGGGCCAATTGCTGTTCAATCAATCGTTCCATCGCATGCTCTTTCTATGGGGTCATCAAAAATTCATCGAGATTCAAGACCACGTTGCAAAGCGTAGTCCAGGCCGCCAACTCAACCGGATCGGCCCCATTGGGCAATGGGCCGATGGGCTCCGTGGCCAACTTCTTAGCCTTGTCTCGTTTGTCACTCAACTCCTGGACTGCTTGTGCCAGCAATCCCTTAACGGCAACCATCTCGCGATCATTCGGAGTACGGGATAACGCGTGATGAAATAGCCGACCGATTCGCTCCTCCTCAGAACCGTTTGGAAGTTCATGAACCAACACGAGACGAGCCAATCCCTGAGCAGCTTCCAGAAAGACAGGATCATTGAGAGTGACGAGAGCTTGAAGGGGCGTGTTGGTTCGATCGCGTTTCAGCACACAAACTTCACGGCTCGGGGCGTCGAACGTCGCCATGGCTGGATACGGATTGGAACGTCTCCATTGCGTGTAGATCGCACGACGGAAGCGGTCTTCGCCTTGACTGGTCTCCCAATCCGTGCGAGACCCGAATGCCGCACTCAATCCCATCGACGGTTGAGGCGGACGGGTTGGGGGACCATAAAAACGGTGAGACAGTAGTCCGGCAGACGCGAGCGCCATATCGCGCACTTGTTCCGCCGCAACTCGGAATCGCGGTCCCCGAGAAACAAAGAGATTCTCTGGATCCTCTTCGTAGCGCTTCGGATCCACGCTAGATCGCTGCTGGTATGCCGAGGAAAGAACGATCGATCGAATAAATCGTTTCATATCCCAGCCTCCTCGCATCAGATCCAACGCAAGGTAATCGAGCAACGGCTGATTGGTCGGCAGGTCTCCTTGAGAGCCAAACTCTTCGCTCGTTCGTACGATGCCAACACCAAAGAGGGATTCCCACGTTCGGTTGGCAATGACCCGTGCGGTGAGCGGATTATCTGAGGAGACTATCCATTGCGACAACTCCAGCCGGGACAGCGACGGATTGTTATCGGAAGTGGATGCTCCTGTCAAAAAGACTTTCGGCACCCCAGGCTCCACCGATTCGCCGGTCACGCGATAATTACCTCGCAGTTGGATTCGGGTCTCTCGCCTCTTTTCTTTGGCCAACTCTCGCAACACAGGAACCGAAGTCACCGGTTTCAATCCATCGAGTTCAACCCGTAGATGATCTCGCTGCTGCCGCAACGGCGCACGCGTTGGCGTGACCACGCGGACGTAATACCGATGCAATTGGTCCTGCTCTGCCGTCTTCTGCTCTGCAGTATTCTTTGGCGCCAGAATATCGCCAGCTCCTTCTTTGGCATCGCTTCGAACGATGTTCAAAATTTCGCTCGGTATCGCAAGCATGTCCGCAGTGCGTGAATCCGTCGTCAGGCTTACTGAGAATCGAGCCAGAACCAATCGTTTGTGCGGCGAGTCAAACCCAAGCTGCAATCGGAGAATTTCGGTTCTGGCGGCAGTTTCTCCAACAGCGGTCGGTGGGTTCTTTGGTTTTGCAACTCCACCTGCGATCTTGATGGCATGCGGTGTGTGAACCGACCCGCCCACAGCCCAACCACTCTTTGGATCGGTATCGATCGCGTTGGAGGCTGGAAACCCACTTTGCGAATAGTCCGCGCTCGCGATACGTGGAGTCCAATCGCTTTGCGTTTGCATCGCCCAGCGATTCTCAGCGACAGCTTTCGTCAATGTTGTTTGCCAAACCTCATTGCGATTCGCATCTAGCAGCGCGATCTTGGCACCCGACAATCGATCGAGCAGATTGCTATCCGTCCGATTCCAAACTGCGATTGAATCGACCATTTTCATTTCGCCCAAGTCGAGTTCCCACCACGGGGCTTCGCTGATCGCCGTGTGGGTCGTGGAATTATCCGCCCAATTTCCGGATGTGTTGCCATCGATGGCGCGAAGAGCCGCCCCGCCGAGTATCTCGGAACTTTGGGTAGGTTTGCCATGGGGAGCAACATTTTCCGATCCCGAGAAAACCTGAACCTCCGCCAGAGAAAGGATCCGCTCTTTGCCGGGCAAATCGATGCGAACGAACTGACCGCGCGTCTTTGCCGCGTTGGGATCAAAAAGGCTAGCCGAAACATGGGTCAGTACGAAGTTTCCATCACCTTGCCCCGCCCCTTGATTGGGCAACGCCGCATCGGGTCTCGATTCGATCCGTATACCGGTCAGGCTTTCCGCCGTAATCCCGTTTGGCAATGGGATCTCGAGAGTAAGAGTGTCGTTGTCCGATTTGGAATCGACCTGAATATGACCTTGCTCTTGAACGGTTCCGGGATCCCCCGATTTCGTTTGGATCGAAGAAGGCGTCACCGCTGACCATTCCAAGGGCCGCTTGTACTTTTCCTCCCACTCCTTCTGCTCCGCGATCAACCCCGGTTCTGCGAGATCGATCTGCGTCTCTATCCTTTCCAGATCGCGCTGCAGCTCCTCGCGTCGGTTGCGTTGCTCGGGTGAAAACCACGCATAGGTCGGCGACTCATCACCGCGGTCGGCATCTTCGCTTTGGTTCAAAACTGCAAAGACTTGGAAATACTCTTTTTGGGAAATCGGATCGTATTTATGGCTGTGGCATTGGGCACACGCCATCGTCACCCCCATCCAAACCGCCATCGTGGTGTTCACGCGATCGACGATCGCAACGTTTCGGAACTCTTCATCGTTCGTCCCACCCTCGTTATTGGTCAGCGTGTTTCGATGGAAGGCGGTGGCTACCAACTGATCGGGGGTTGGATTGGGCAAGAGATCGCCGGCCAGCTGCTCGATTGTGAATTGATCGAAGGGCATGTTGCTGTTGAACGCCCGAACGACCCAATCGCGATAGGCCCAGATGGTCCTGGGTGGGTCATCCGCATAGCCCGCGGAATCCGCGTAGCGAGCCATATCCAGCCAGCGCCGTCCCCAATGCTCTCCATACGCAGGTGATGCGAGCAATCGATCGACCAACTCTTCGTAGGCGAGGGGAGAGGAATTGTTGATAAAAGCAATCTGCTCATCGAGCGTTGGAGGCAGTCCGGTTAGATCCAGGGTGACTCGTCGCAGAAGCGTCGCCCTATT
>CAIYZV010000236.1 GCA_903930765.1 uncultured Pirellula sp. | reverse complement strand
CAATGAAAGCGGTACGTGAGCTGGGTTCAGACCGTCGTGAGACAGGTCGGTCCCTATCTACCGTGGGCGTACGAAACTTGAGAAGGGTCAACCTTAGTACGAGAGGATTTGGTTGGACATAGCTCTGGTGTCCCAGTTGTCACGCTAGTGGCACGGCTGGATAGCTAACTATGGAAAGGATAAACGCTGAAAGCATCTAAGCGTGAAGCCCTCTTCAAGACTAGGTTTCGTAG
Source organism: uncultured Pirellula sp. (assembly GCA_903930765.1). Classification (GTDB taxonomy): domain Bacteria; phylum Planctomycetota; class Planctomycetia; order Pirellulales; family Pirellulaceae; genus JBKCUI01. The sequence continues at coordinate 21,693 of CAIYZV010000236.1, read as the reverse complement.
CATTAGCGAGAGTCCCCTGGTAGACCACCAGGTTGATAGGATGGATGTGTACGCACGGTAACGTGTTTAGCTAACCATTACTAACGGACGAACGCTTGACCATCGGTATCTTGCACTCAAACAGCAGGATCCGATAAGATCGAAAGACTTGTTCTTTCAGTATTGCAGCCATCAACCAATCCAACATTGGGCCACGTAGGCTACCGCCTACGTGGTTCACTCCCGGTGACTTTATCAGAAAGGATCACCTGTTCCCATCCCGAACACAGTAGTTAAGCTTTCTGAGCCGATGATAGTGCCCACCAGTGCGAAAGTAGGTATTGCCGGTTTTTAAAAACCCCCCGTGAACGTAAGTTCACGCGGGGTTTTTTTTTGCGCTCGCGTGTACACTAATCTGAGCGGTTTTGCGTTGTTGTTTGCGCCGTTCCTCGACCTATTTTTGTAACGCGTCCAACAGAGCATGAATGAGCAAAATCCTTACGAGCCCAGTGTTCGCGGTCAGAATCGTGACTTGTCGGTAAGCCACACTTCTAAACCGCGCGATTCATCGCCGTTACTTCGTGGTGCCAAAGTTGGTGCATTGGTTGGCGGCTTACTCGGTTTGCTTATGTTCGTTCTATTACTGATCGTGCTTCGCCCCTCCAAACCGGTTTCCCTTTTTGGGCGTTTAGAGGCCGTTAAATGGCTCGTTTTGGTGGCTCTGTTTTTTGGTGTACCTCTGTTGTTCGGTATGGTTTCTGGTGCGGCAGGTTTCTGGGTCGGAGATATGGTACTACGCCGTTTTCCATTGCTTCGTAGCTGGTTGCACTAGGGATCAAGTCAACAGCGAGGGACGTTCCACCCTGAGTAACGTTTCGGGTTGGGGCAACACCGAAGTGCGCATCCGGGCAACACTCGAGGCACGACCAACACCGGACATGACAACTCTTCGGCCAATTCTTTGTGGGTAGATTGATTTTTCGATAGAATCATCGGATCTTGATTGGCGGTTACGACGCCGGTTTCCGCAAGTCTTCGGGAAACGCAGGTGATTCATTCGTCATCAGACGCGGATTTCTTCTGCAGCAGATAGTCAGGCAGTTACCAATTCATTGAACCGAACGACTATGCCCCAATTTTTCCCTAAGAAAATCAATCGTTTCCTCCCTACCCTGGCGGTAGCGCTGTTGGCGATCGCGTGCAACTGGCTCTGGTCACCCGACATCACGATCGTGGACCAGATCAATAAGTTTCCGTTTGACCAATCCGAGGTGGCGGTGGATGACCGTTCCCAATCGGTTGCAGGATGGCCGTGGACCTATCGCGCAGTGTTTCATTACCAAAAGCCCGGTGGAGGTGATCTACCTGCATTCCCTAGGCACGAAGTTTTTGATGGTTTGCGATTGGCGGGCAATATTTTTGTGTGGGCGGCCTTACTGGCGTTTACGTTTTGGTACACCGGTCCCAAGTGCATCGCCGATGAGAACGGCACAAAAACCGTGGTAGCGCGCAGTCTTGGACTCAGCGATCTTTTTCTGGTGATCGCATTCATCGCATTTCTTTTGGGGCAGTACAGCTGGAGTCGAAAAACGCATTCCGAGCAGGAGGCGCTGCGTTGGGAAATTGAACAAGCCGGAGGGTGGGTCGATGTTTCGCGATCGATACCGTTGCCGATCCAGCGTATTGCCAAGGGGCGTTTCGATGATTGGTTGGTTTCATGGAACCGAATCACCGGCGTGACTGTCGAGAACCCGCAGAGGGAACTTTTGGATAAGATTGTCTCGCTTCCTCATTTGGAGGTGCTTCGATTGGCCGGAGATCGCTATCCCTTGGCAAGTCTCAAGCCGCTTGAGAAACGATATGCCCTTCGGGAGCTTCGGATATCTGGTCGATCGTTGGACGATGAGACAGCTTTGCTCATCGGGCGGCTCAAATCCCTTCAGTCGATCAACTTGATTCGAACCAACATGCATCGGCACGGTTTGGAGGCTTGGGGAGAAATGCCTCGCCTGAGGCTGTTGAATCTGATTCATACGGATGTGGCGTTCGATGGTGAGCAACCGATACCGTCGCTCACGAATCTTTACTCATTGTTGTTGCCCCATCCTCCAAGGGGGCAATCGTTGACCCATCGCGTCGCGGGTTTGCCTCAGCTGCAGCAACTCACTTGCATGGAATACGACGAGCGGATGAACGCCACACCAGTTCGCTTGATCGTCGAAGATTGTCCTGCCCTTCGCACGATTACCGTGGACTCCGCGCAAAAACTAGATCTGGAGCTGCGTAAGTTACCCATGTTGGAAACCGTTCAGAACTACTCGTTCATGATCGGCGAACGCGTTCATCGCAGGAGCATTGTCCCCAATGGAGTCTGGATCCGAAAAGCAATCCTCGACGGCCTGCCTTCGTTGACGAAGATGCCGTTGTTCATTCGTAATCTCGAACAGATCGAGGTGTCGAATTGCAATACAAACGGAATGAGTCTCAATGCACTCGGCGATGTATTTGTCATCGAGAAGAAGGGGTTCGTGCCCGTGCATGAGATGATCCAGAGTCGGATGGCTTTTGACTCGGTTGGGTCGGGCGAGGATACCGACGACGAGGAACGATCCTGGTTGATACCGTCGGCAAATGACACGCAGCAGATGATCAATGCGCTCGTAAGTTTAACGAAGTTGAATCAGCTTCCTTTGCGCTACCGAGATCTATCCGAGGTAGACCTCAGCATTTTGGCAAAGTATGTATCGTTGAAAACCATCGACTTGGCGTGGGCGAAAATAACGAAGGAGCAACTTGAGGGGCTCGCAAGCATTCCCACGCTTGAGGAACTGAGGTTTTGGTCGATCGAGGACATTGTTCGCGGAGAAGATGTGGATAACCAATTTTTCGCGTATTCGATGTTTCGGAATCGAGATGATCGCGATCAGTCGTCGGATCAGGTCGCTATGAAGGACGTCTTGGCCGCTCTACCCAAGCTTCGAGTGCTCCGAGGCGATTCGCTGGTCGGACGCGTATTCGACGTGAAAGGCCATCCGAGTATTGAGTCGCTGTTTGACGGCAATTGGACTTACGCGTTAGACATCGAGATCTTGGATAATCCAAAGTTACGAGACACGGTCATTTTCAGTCCCTCATTAGAGCGGTTGAAGATCCGGGGTACTCCCGAACTTCGAGGGATTGTGATGACCAGTCCATGGCCGAGAAGCGGGGTGGTGGAGGATTGTTCGCAACTCCGAAGCATCGCGTTGGGTGGCCACACTTTGGAAGAGGCTTCCTGGCGATCCCTTGCCGATTTCAGCAGCCTGGAGTCTCTGACGATCGCCCATACGACGTTATCGGGTGAGGCGCTGCAGCGGATTGGTCAGGCCTCGAAGTTGCGAGCTCTGTGCGCGTGTGGTTCGGCGGTCGATGACTCGGTGGTCAAGGCATGGAAGTCGATTCGCGATTTGGAAATCCTGGACTTGAGAGAGACACAAATCACCGCTGACTCCTTGGAATGGATTCGCAGTCAGGCGTCTTTGAAGGATCTCGCCATCGATTTATCGGTAATGCAGGGCGCCAGTCGTGAGACGTTGGAATTCCTCAGTCGATTGCAACGACTGACAGTGCGAGGTGGGACATTGGATGCAGCCAGCCTGAGGCAGTGGCCATCGATGCCATCGCTTCGAGAGTGGCGATTGCAACAGGTCACATTGCCAGCCGATGGGGCGACCACATTATCCGAACGTGAGATCGGTTCATTACAGTTTTTCGATTTAGACCATTGCACCATCGATCTGGAGAATAGCATCGGCTGGTTGAAAAAGTGCATCCAGCGTAGAGTCCTCTGTTCCATACTTGATACGGTGATCGATTCAGAGATGGAAGATATCATTGTGAACTCTATGTTGGCAGGGTGTAGTTTAAACACTCCCTTTTTGGATATCGCAACTCGGGATTTTGACCGCATCGAAAGCTTTGGCGATCAGCCTCGCGGCACACTCGAAGATATCCTATTGCCTACTGGCACGAATACGGACAGGCCTTGGTCCTCAGGCCGGCCGTTCATTACTAATCCTGAGCTCTATCGAGATCCTATTAGGAAGGCCTTGCCGTGAAAAAGCTACCGATTGCAGTGCTTATATCTCGATGGTCAGCGATTGCGGTACTGGCGTGCTTGGGTTGCGATGACGTGCCCTCGTATCACGCACCAGTGAATCCACAGCCTTCGAATTCCAGCCTCATATCGACTGATGGTCGCGGTAGCTATGAGTGGACTTGGAATTCCAGTGGATACTTCCAGGCCACCCGCCCTTCGATCTACGCATTCCTCGAGGAATCGGACCCGCGATTTCGGATCCAATCCCTTTTTGGCCAGGAGGACCAGTCCGCTTGGAAGCGCCCGGATTGGATGTCGGACGAAATCTATAACTACTTTCGACTGTTCACCTCATGTCCTCCTCCGCGAGTGATCTTCGAGGTGCCACTGACAGAGAAAGTAGATCGCGAGCAGTTTTTTCTCGATCCCCGTGCTCGCAAGTTGTATTGGTGTGTGGGTGATCTCATCCAATCACAGGATTTGGTTACGGACGCACAGGGCGATTCCTCGCCTTCAACTCCTGTTTCCATTCGATCACCTCTCGGTTCCCCCCAAGCTGTCTTAGGGGATCAGGACAATGAGTCCGTCTTCATCCGTACGGAAAAAGCGATAGCGCGAGTTCGCCTTAGCGATGCGTCCGTGTTGTGGGAAACGGAGTTGCCAAGCCCTGCTGTTCGTTGGGTACGAGCGACGGATGTCAACACGATTGCACTCGTGACCGCCGATAAAAAGTGTGTGATCTGCGATGGGGAATCGGGGAAACTCACGGTCAGCCCGACTCAAGTATCATCGCCTCATATCTCCATCAACCCTCAAGGAAACTGGCTTCTGGGCAACCAGAAGCAACAGATTTTTCTTTGGGATTTCCAGGATGCAAGTGACTCGGTCAGCAAGCACTCGGTGGTAGGAATCGATCCGGAGAAGGCGATTCCTTTCGCAGGTCCTGCATGGGATGGGTGGATCGATCACCAGCATTTCGCGTTTCGAGAACACGGGAAATACAAAGCGCAGTTATTCCCTTACTCGCATTTCCTGCAGGAGGCACGCCTGTTTCGAAGCGAGGTGAGCCGTCGAGACACGTTCTACACGTTGATCGGCAGAGGTCTTGAAGGCAGTGTCTACTCCGACCAAGTTTTGGTGACGGATCTCGGCATCACAGATGGCGGGGTGTTGCATTCCCAGCCGGTCATCCTCGAAGAAGCTCAAGCGATGGATGTGCAGATTTCAAAGACTGGCGGTGTTCTTGCTTGGGCGACCCCTAAGTCATTGCGAGTCCTGTCGCGGATCCCGCAGGCGGGTTCTCGTATGACGTACTGCCTCACCCAAATCGCCACCGAATTGATCGATAAGATGGACTCTCAGCAATTGGATAAAGTTGCTGTCGAGCTGCGGAGTCATGACTGGCCCCGCGATTATGTTTCCGGCGAAACTGCTTATGGGAGTCTCGCTCAGAGCTGCGCCGCGATTATCGCAGGTCAACAACAGTTAGCGAATCCGGATGAGCCGTTGGATGAGCAGCCGCTGCCCAAGCCTATCTCTGAATGGCTCGAGAGCAAGCGAGCATTTCCACGCTTCGTCGCGGCATGCTTAGAACAGGTTTTGTCCAAGCAAGCCCGCGGTACCTCGATGATCCATCTGGTTCCTGAAGAGGATCTGAAACGGTATGAAAAACACGAGGAGCGAAAGCTCGCTCTTCTCAAGGAGATTCTCAGCGAACCGGATGCTCCTGGGCAGGCCTACGAAATGATGCTGTGGCACTTGCGTTCGATGGGTGGCGAATATCAGAAAGGGGAAGATTTCACGCGCCAGTGCATGCGCAAATATCCTCAGTTTTGGGGACTTCACGAAACGAACTTGTGGTGGATGCTACCCCGTTGGGGTGGTTCCGCTGGTCAGGCCCAAGCGTATGCCGAAGGGGTTACGAAACTGTACCCGCGCGAGTTCCAAGATCGTGTGTTTGGAATCCTCGTCAACCGTATGATTCGATACAACGAATCTGAGTTCATGAAGGAAAAAGAAGGGTTTTTACAACCCAAGCGATTGCTCGACGGAGTTTTCGAATGGTGCAGAGATGGGGATGTGCCGCAAATGATGTTGGAAAACACAGCCGAGGTGGCATTGAAGGTGAATGATATTAATGCAGAATATTTCCTCGACTACAACGTCAAGCATTTCCCTGTCATGCGGCGACTCGGCGACGTTCCTCTTATTCAGAGAGCTTTCGATCAAGCCAAACAAGAGTTGCTTTCATCTCGGAATTCCTCGGACAGCGGTCCGAAATCCCAATAACGCCTTCGCAGCTGATACGCTTGTCCAGTAACGCCTTCGCAGCGGATACGCTTGCACAGTAACGCCTTCGCAGCGGATACGCTTGCACAGTAACGCCTTCGCAGCGGATACGCTTGCTCCATGCAGATCATCATTATGGAACATAATCCTTATCAACCAAGTTCCAGAACGTCGACCGATGAGTTTCGTGTTTATCCCGATACGAAGCCCCCCGCAGGTCCGGCATTGAGGGGTGCCATGGTTGGCGGATCGTTAGGTGCAGGGTTTGGACTCGTTACACTTCTGCTGCTATTCGTGTTTATCCGTCCTTTCAGTGTGGATGGTTTTCCCCTGTTCGGTGAGTTCACGTGGAGTGTGCTCTTCTGGCTTCTGTTTTTCGCAGTGGTTTTGCCCGTTGTGTTCGGGATGGCTTTTTGCGCTTTCGGGTTTTGGTTGGGACAAGTCCTGCAGTATTGGTTCCCGGCCATGCGGAAGTCTTTTGGTGCGGCTTTGGATGATTCTTCAAACCACGCAAGTTCGATTCGGTGAGTTGCATCGAGGGATCTTTGGCAAAAGGTCATTCATAGAGCAAGAACAAGCCAGAGTGGTCCACGTCGCCTAAGCCACGAGTTTCCACCAATTCTTCCCATTGGGACAAGCAGTTTTCTAGTGTCGGCGATTGAAATCCAACTGCGTTTGCCATTTCGCAAATCAGCCGTACATCCTTGAGTTGCAGTTCTGCCCTTCCTCCTGCTCGAAAATCGCGTTTGGCCATACGCTCGCCATGCAGTTGCAAAATGCGGCTTTCGGCAAAGCCACCCAGCAATGCTTCCCTGACTTTGCTGCTTTCAACTCCCGCTAACTCCGCTAACCGCAATGCTTGTGCGACCGCATCGATGGTTTGAGCGACGATCAATTGATTGGCCAATTTGGTCACTTGGCCCGATCCGGTAGGACCCATGTGGGTAACTCGTTTGCCAACCGTATTCAGGATCGGGAGAGCGCGTGCGAAATTCGCCTCGCTTCCTCCTGCCATGATCGATAGGGTTCCCGCCTCTGCGCCCACTTGCCCTCCCGATACCGGTGCATCGACCCAGGCAATTCTTTTTCCAAACTCTTGGGTGGCTTCAACGCTGGTCGTTCCGAAATCGATGAGCAGTGCCTCGGGATTCCAATGTTGAATCATTCCCTGTTCACCGAAAACAACCTCGCGAACAACATCGGTGTTGGTCAGGTTGACGCATGCAATTCCATCGGAAACCCACGATGCGAGTTCTGAAAGATTTTTTGCGCGTTGCATCCCTTCGGCAATCGCCCATTCGGCCGGTTGGGCGCTGCGATTCCACACCATGACCTCGGCGCCCGCCTCGTGCAAATGCTTGGCCATGGGTTTCCCCATATTACCCAAGCCGACAAAGCCGATCTTGGTACCTGCTAAACTGTTGTTCATCGATTTCACTTTGTTGTGTCAGAGGGATCGAATTGCGTGTGGGATGGAATGACTATTCCGCCGCGTTCTCGCGTTTAAGTGCTTTTGGTAAGTAAGAAGACAAGTACATGAAAGTTATTATTACCGGCGGCGGCGGATTTCTGGGTGTGCAACTGTGCAAAAAGTTGCTCGATCGACCTCAATTGACGAGTCCCCAAGGAACGATGGAGTCCGTCGAAGAGATTGTTTTGTTCGATGCTCGTCTCCAAAATGTTCCCGATCAGTTTCGCCATCCAGTGCTCGGCGATGGAAAACCGAAGATTGTTTGCATCGAAGGAAGTATCGACGATGCGGATTCTGTTCGGAATGCAATTGGGACGGATCCTCATACGTCTGTTTTTCATCTCGCGTCCATGGTGAGTGGCGAATGCGAAGAGCGATTCGATGATGCGATGCGGATCAATCTCGATGGTGGCCGAAACATCTTCGAAGCTGTCCGAGCGATCCCTGGTTTTCCTCGGTTGGTTTTCGCCAGCAGCATTGCGTGTTTTGGCGGGGAAGCAATGCAACCGCCTTGCGACGATCGGACGAAACTCACTCCGGAAACGACCTATGGAATGACCAAGGTGATCTGCGAATTGCTGATCAATGATTATTCGAGAAAAGGCTTTTTCGACGGCCGTTCTGCCCGATTGCCCACGGTGATCATTCGGCCCGGTAAACCGAATGCGGCTGCTTCGAGTTGGGCGAGTGGTATGTTTCGGGAGCCACTCAGCGGAGAACCATGCTACCTGCCCGTCGATTGGGATCAGCGACATCCGATGACAGGCTACAGAACCGTGATCGATTCGTTGATTGCGATTCATGAACTATCGGCAATTTCCCTCGGAAGCGATCGAGCAATCGGTCTACCGGCTCGTTCGATTACCCCTCGTCTCGCAGAAAAGGCTTTAAAAGATTTTGCCATCGAGCGAAATCTTCGTTCCTTGGGTCCCATCGAGGAGCGACCCGATGCTCGTATCCGAGGGATTGTGAAAAACTGGCCTGTGGAAGTTGATAGTTCACGCGGGTTGGCCCTTGGTTTACCCCCGGCACCAACCCTCGCTGAAATTGTTGGTAACTACTGGAACGATTTTGGAGCTAAGATTTCCTAGCTGAGCAAAAAACTTCGAGCCAGTGGCGTGTTGCGGCTTCGATGCATTCATGACCATGGCGATACCAGATCTGAACTTCGGTTCCCGCGGGCCCCTCACTTGGCGTAGAAATAGATCTCGGGTGGAAGGCCGAACTTTGCTGGGAGTGGGATATTGGTGGCTCCTTCTCCGGCTCCATGAAACAATTGCCATCCACCTGCTAACGTTGTTTTTCCTTGGGCGGTGATCACTGTAGGGGCAGACACGGATGCAGTTGGTACCTTCACGGTTGGTACCTTGTTGGTTTGTTGTTGGTTGGTTTGCTCTTGATTGGTTTTCTCTTTATCGACTCGGCACTTCAGGACCAAAACGTTGGCATCATCGTTACCAAAGGTTTGCTCCTTGCGAATCGAAAATTGATGTTGCGAAGCGGTTGTCGTACCGGGAGTCGCAGGTGATTTTTCCAAAGCATGTCCGTTGAGCCAAGCTGCCTCGATGGCGTTATCGGTAACCAAGTTTATACGTGAATCGAGCGATGCGTTTGAAATGCTCAGAGAGCAGCGGATCCATGAGTTGCCCGATGCCGATTTAGGCAATGGTTTGCCAGAGGAGTCTGTCAACAATTCGATTGGCTTCCATTCGGGAACCGCAGTGAGTCGGGTGGGGACATCGGTGGGCAAAAGGTCTTTCTTCGTTCGGATGTCGTGCTTGAATTGAACCGGTTTTCCACCAACGATTTGATCGCTAGTGATCGTCGGGCATACAAACTGTTCGACATAGCGGATGATGAGATCGTTGCCAGTAAAATGATCGACATACGGCCATCGCTTGGGGTTGTACATGCAATCGGTCAAATCGCGAACCAGAACGACGTCCATCCCGTTTTGACGGAGTTGCCTCAATCCAAAGGGCCTACCCAAGACGCACATGTTGGTGTGCACACCGATCATGACGACGTGTTGGATTTCGTGGTCTTGAAGGATCCCCCAGACTTCCATCCCCCGGTCGCTGATGAAATCTTTGTCGGGATCGATGGTCAATCCTGGCGACTGCGCTTTCCAAGGCATCGCGGGATTTCTGCCGAGGTCCGTTAACTTGGCCGACCAAGCCTTGTGCTCCTCCGGATCGTCGTCTTCGCCTCCATCGGATTGATCGATCGGATAGTGGGCTAATGCTTCGGCTGGGATCTTGCTGTTCCACGATGCGATTTTCGCAGGCATCGGTCGTTTCGAAATCTCCTGAGCTCGGAGGCGCGCCGGGTGTTGCTCGTACGTTTCCATGCAGTCGCTCGGTGCATGGATGATGATCGATCCCCGCTGACGGGCTTCTTTCATGAGAGCCTCCATTTGTGGGAGCATCTCTTCGATTCTATGCACGGCGTTGATGCAATGATGGTAATCCCACACATCGCACACAATGACAGCCGTACTTTTAGGATCCCAACTCACCTCTTCGGAAAGACGCTGAACAGCCCCTTGAGGCTGCGTATTGCCGCTAGTTTGACGAATCGTACGTTTGGTCAGTTGATATACCCCGGGCGCTTGCGATGCAATAATTCCTATGCTCACAGGTTCTCCTCCCATGCATGCTTCGAGAGATGCGATCAGGATGCATGCCACGCAAACGGCACTAAAAATTCGAGGTTTTCCAACCAAACAGGATCGATTCATCATAGGTAAACTACAGCCTTGGGCCAAACGATTAGAGTTCATACGCGAGGGGGTATCACGAATGGAGACGGGGTCGATCGATCTGCGAGTCTGGTCGGAAACAAATTATCTCAACGTGTAGCGTCCGGTTTTCGCGATCCAGGGATTATAGACAATCTCATTCGAGCCATGGCGTATTGGGTTGCAACGGAGAAAGGTTACAGGCGATGGTTACACAAGCGGACATTGAACGGGTTCAGGAAGAAATCAGGCCGCAAGTGATGGTCATGATGATCATTCATTTGGCATTGATGGGTGGAGCTGCCGCATACGCGGTATTTGTTGTCTTATCGAACTCACAAAAAAAGGTATTTGAGGAAGCGTCTCCTGAGTTCCTCGTGATACCCATCGCGATCACCGTGGTTTGTACGGTCGGATCGTTTTTAATTCCCTCATTGCTCTTAGGGAGTATCAAGCAGAACGTGACCTGGATAAGCGACCCGGCGAATCCCGACCTGAGTATTAAGAACTCAGCTTTGCTCGCGGGCGAAAGAGTAGCAGATACTCCAGCCAAAGCTTTGATGGGAGGCAGTATGGTGACTCGTATCGTGGGCTTGGCGTTGCTCGAAGGCCCGATGTTTCTCTGCACGTTCCTTGCGAGTCAGTATTCCCCTTGGTGGCTAATCGGCTCCGGGATCCTGTTTCTATTGATGGCAAGTCGGTTCCCCTTGCCTCGGTCGCTTGCCGAGTGGGTGGCCGACGAAGAGGAGTTGCTACTGGCGAGTCGGGGTGATTCCACGCGAACACCTGCGCCGTAGATGGACCTGTGTCCTTGGATCGCTCCGATGGGGAGCGATCCCTAGGAATGCCAATAATCAGTGCGAGCTAGGCTCGGATCAGGGTTTGACCCGAACCAGCTTCATGATTCGACCGGATACGTTCCAATCTTGAACATACAAGTTCCCATCTTTGTCCCAGTAGGAACCGTGGGTACCGCTGAAGGCCCCTTCGACCCATTGGTCTTGGGGAATGCTATAGTTCCCGCCTTTGGCTGGGTCTGGGTTGTGGCCTAGAACCGCGACGATAGTGTTGGACTTGTCGAGAATCACCACGCGCCCGTTCAAATCTGGAACTGAGACAAAATCACCTTGGATAGCGACCGAGGTGGGCATACCGAGACCGGTGACGACTTCGTCGATAAATTCACCTTCGAGGCTATAGTGGACCAACCGGCCTTTGGGTTGATGGTTCCGGTCGCAGATCAGCAAGCGAGCTGGTTCGTAGCGAGTGTCGAGTGTCATGCCGTGCGCGGTGTTGAACTCCTTGAGCCCGTTTCCTTGGGTTCCGAAATGGCTCAAGTACTTTCCGTTTTTGTCGTAGCGGAAAACATGGTTGCTGGCATAACCATTCGAAAGGTAGATATCACCGTTTGCAGCAACGGTGATGGCGGTCGGATTGAATTGCTTGAGGTTGAGTCCCGACTCTTCGGGATACTTCAGCCGCATGACGACTTCGCCGGTCGACGCATTGAATTTGATGCCTTCTGCGTTCGCGTTCCGAGCGCCGTAGATAAACTCTTTGTCCCCTTCGGCTCGGATTTCCATGTCGTGGAGTCGGGTGTAATCGCCGCCCACATAACTATGGATGACTTTGCCCTCGGGCGAGAAGACATAGACTCCTTGATCGGCGCTGGTGTAGATGTTGCCAGCTTTGTCGATAACGACGGAGCCGTGAGTTGGGCCGATCGCCGACTGACCATCTGGGCGTAACCCCCAGCCAGGAACCGTATCGAAGGTCATGATGCCGGTCCCCATACGAACCGGTTTAGTCTTGGGTTTTTCTTGAGCTAACGCGATGGAGCAGGAAGTGGTGACGAGAGCGATAGCGAAACAGGTCGAGAGGAATTTCATGGTGGGGTAAATCCTGTAGATGCGTTTGGTGGGACGTCGACCGACGCAAACAGAGCGTTCGATCGACAAAATCAAGAATGACTCGGGTGGGTGAATGGGATTCCTGGCGATCGACCGTCTCTAAAAGATCGGTTTGATGCCGTATTGTTGATGGATTTGATTGCAGACTTTTGGTTGCAATCGCAATCCTTGGGCCAATTCTTTCAAGTAATCGATTTCGGCTTGGGTATCGATCTCGATTGTCGACAACGATGCGGCGTAAACAGCGGCTTCCATTCCGAGCGGAACGGACCACGCAAAATCTTTTACGCTGGTTGTGCTGGCGAACTCTTTGCGGAGGAATTGGATGGTATCAGGGGATGTATTACCGATGCGATCCACGATGGCTTGTTGCTCATTCGCATCGATCCGACCGTCCGCTTTACCGGCATAGATCATGGCGCGGATCAAGGTCACCATTTGTTCTTGCTCGCTTGCACTCAGTTCAACTTGTGCGGGTGCTTGACGTTGAGGTTGTTGACCAAAAATATCGCTTTGTGGAGTTCCACCGCGTTGGCTATTTGGTGCAGGTTGTGTTGGTGCAGGCTTGGTAGGAGCTTGAGGTTGTGGCGCTCGCTGTTGTTGCGACGGAGCAGATCGGCCGACACCCAACATGTCCTCCAGTTCGGCTTCGGATGGAATCTTAGCACCCGATCCGCCGCGGCCTTCGCGGAGCACGCCAGGGAATTGGACACCACCCCCAGAGGAACCACCCCGCTGCGCAGAGCCGCCGCCGAGAATATCTTTTAGGATATCAGCTCCCGAGCTACCGCCGCGCGAGCCGCCGCGTTGTTGCTGTTGTTGTGCTGCTGCTCCGGAGTTCAGGATTTCGGTCAAGATGTCGAATGGATTCATATTCGGGACTCTACAAGAAAATGGGTGAGGAAAAAAAGGACGACGTAGTTTAACAAATACAACGGCCGCTTGGCAAAGTTACCGCGGGTCGGAATGCCAGAATACTAGGAGGCTGGGGTTCTGTCAGCGGCGTACAGATCCCCAGAAATTGCGATGCAACTTTCGTGCGTTCACAAGTTCCGTTTAACCACGTGGCCCTTTAGTTGGTCAATTTCTTGTACCGGAATCGCTGTGGTTCATCCCCCGAGATACCTTGTCGTTCGCGTCGTTGCTGTTCGTAGGTGTCGAAGTTTCCTTCGCACCAATGGACGTAACCGTTCCCTTCAAAGGCCAGGATATGGGTAGCGATTCGGTCAAGGAACCAGCGGTCGTGAGTAATTACCACCACGCAACCGACGAAGTTGAGGATCGCTTCTTCGAGTGCTCGCAGGGTATCGACATCGAGGTCGTTGGTAGGTTCGTCGAGCAGAAGCACGTTGCAACCTCGTCGGAGGAGTTTCGCCAAATGGACGCGGTTCCGTTCACCACCGGACAGATCGCCGACTTTCTTTTCTTGATCGGTTCCCTTGAAATTGAACTTGGAGACATAGGCGCGCGAGTTGAGACGTTTGCCACCCATCTCGAGCCAATCGTGACCTCCTGAAATTTCTTGGTAGACCGAATTGGTTGCAGTCAGCGAATCGCGCGATTGATCGACGTAGCCGAGTTCGACGGTATCCCCGATTCGAATCGTTCCTGTATCTGGTTTGTCGCTACCGATCATCATGCGGAACAACGTTGTTTTACCGGCACCGTTAGGGCCGATGACACCCACGATACCACCTGCTGGCAATCGGAACGTCAGGTCGTCGATGAGCGTTTTATCCCCGAAGGACTTCTGGATGTTTTTTGCGTCGACGACCACTTCGCCGAGGTGTTTTCCAGGTGGGATCTGGATCTCGAGCTCATCTGGCTTTTCCTCGAACTGCTGGGCAGCCAATTGTTCGTAAGCGCTGATACGGGCCTTGTTCTTCGCCTGCCGAGCTCTCGGTGACATGCGAATCCACTCCAGCTCCTTGTCGAGGGTTTTCTGCCGAGCTGCAGCCGACTTCTGCTCGATCTTTAACCGTTTTTGTTTTTGCTCAAGCCAGCTCGTGTAATTTCCTTCGAACGGATAACCTGCACCTCGGTCGAGCTCCAAAATCCACTGAGCAACGTTATCGAGGAAATAACGATCGTGGGTCACCGCGACCACGGTTCCTGTGTACTGGGCCAGATGTTGTTCCAACCAGTTGATTGCTTCTGCATCCAAGTGGTTGGTAGGTTCGTCGAGCAACAACAGATCGGGTTGTTCGAGCAGTAGTTTGCAAAGCGCGATCCGCCGTCGTTCACCCCCGGAAAGGTTCGTGACTGCGGCATCTCCTGGCGGCAAGTTCATAATCCCCATCGACATCTCGACTTGGCGATCGAGTTCCCACAGGTTTTGAGCATCGATGATGTCTTGAAGCTTTGCCATTTCATCGCATAGCTTCTGCATCAACTTATCGTCGGTAACCTCACCTAGCAGCGATGATATTTCGTTGAATCGATCGATGATCTTACGTTTGGGCGCGACCGCTTCCTCAACGTTCTCTTGAACGTTTTTATCCGGATTGAGCTGGGGTTCTTGAGGCAAGTAGCCTGCGGTGAATCCATTGGATAATCGAGCGACCCCATCGAACGTTTTGTCGGTCCCGGCCATGATGCGGAGCAAGGTGCTTTTCCCGGCGCCGTTGGAACCGAGCACGCCGATCTTTGCTCCGGGATAGAACGACAGCCAAATGTCCTTGAGGACTTCCTTTTGTCCATGCCGTTTGGTGAGGTTTTCAATTTGATAAATGTACTGGCGATTCATCGCACGATTTCCGGTTGTGTGAGCGAGAAGGAGTTGGATTCGAGGGGTGAGGTTTAAGGTTTAAGGTTTAAGGTTTAAGGCAAAATGGAAAATGGAAAATGGAAAATGGAGAATGGAGAATGGAGAATGGAGAATGGAGTTGAGGTGGTGGACGGCTTATTCCCATTCGATGGTGGCGGGAGGCTTTGAGCTGATATCGTAACAGACTCGATTGACTCCCCGAACTTCGTTGATGATTCGGGTTGAAATCCTGGCGAGGAGATCGTACGGCAGGCGACTCCAGTCGGCGGTCATGAAATCGTCGGTATTGACGCATCGGACGGCGACGGCATTTTCGTAGGTTCGAGCATCTCCCATCACCCCTACACTCTGCGATTCCATTAATACGACAAACGCTTGCGAAGTCGAGCGGTAAAGATCGGCGTTTTTGATTTCATTGATGACGATTTCATCCGCTTCACGCAACACATCAAGCTTGGCTTTGGTGACGTCACCGAGGCATCGAACGGCGAGTCCTGGGCCTGGGAAAGGATGTCGCCACACCAAATGCTCGGGCAATCCCAATTCGATCCCCAGTCGACGGACTTCGTCTTTGAACAAATCGCGCAAGGGTTCCACGAGATCAAAACCGAGTTGCTCTGGGAGGCCGCCGACATTGTGATGCAGTTTGATGGTTGCCGCTGGGCCATCCGGTGCAGCTCCACTTTCGATGACATCGGGGTACAAGGTTCCTTGGGCGAGGTATTTCGCACCGTTGATTTTGACCGCTTCGGCCTTGAAGCACTCGATAAAATCGCGACCGATACGGCGGCGTTTTTCTTGAGGGTCCCGCACGCCTGCAAGCGAAGAAAGGAACCTCTCGCTCGCGTCGACGACGCGAAGATCGGCCTTGAAGTGATCCGTGAACTCGGCGATCACCGCGGACTGTTCGTCTTTTCGCAGCAAACCGTTGTCGATCAAAATGCAGGTTAATTGGGGGCCGATCGCTTTGTAGAGAAGGGCCGCGGTGACCGACGAATCCACCCCTCCCGAGAGTCCGCAAATGACGCGATCGTTCCCAATGACTTGACGGAAATGCTCGATCGTTTGCTGGGCGAAATTCGAGAGATGCCATCGCCCTTCGCACCCTGCGATGTTGTACAGGAAATTATGGATGAGCGTTCCGCCTAATGCGGTATGGGAGACTTCGGGGTGGAACTGCAATCCATAGATCGGCAACTCGTGATGCTTGACCGCGGCGATCGGGCACGTCGCAGTTCCTGCGATGACTTCAAACCCCTCGGGAACCAAGTGGACTTGGTCGCCGTGGCTCATCCAAACATCGATTTCGGTGGGAAAGCCCGCAAAGAGTTTTTCCAAATTGCTGATCTGCAACCGAGCGCGTCCAAATTCCCTCGCGGGACACGGTTTTACGGTCCCCCCGAGGCAATGAGCAGTGAGTTGCATTCCGTAGCAAATCCCAAGAATCGGGATTCCGAGCGTAAACAGCTTGGGGTCGCAACGCGGGGCACCCTCGTCGTAGACACTCGATGGGCCGCCCGACAGGATGATGGCTGAGGGTTTGCGAGCCACGATGGTTTCAGCTGAGATGTCATGCCGAACGATTTCGCAATAAACATTCTCGTCCCGTACCCGTCGCGCGATGAGCTGGGCGAATTGGGATCCGAAATCGAGCACCAAAACGCGTTCGCTGTGAAGCTGTTCAGCGCGGCCCGCTGTCGGGCGAGGTTGAGTGGGGGCATTCATGGAATCGTTATGCTTTATCAAAAACAAAAAAGTTGTCGTAGGGTGGTGATGAGAAACCGGGCGCTAAGTATTTTTCGTACTCGTACTCGTACTCAGCGGAGCGGGACTCGTACTCGATGGCTGCTATCGGCTGTTTGGGTTCTCTCAGGCTTTCGAGTCCTGTTGGGATCGTGACAGTAGCGCCTGACATCATCGAGGCGAGTTTGGAGCAGCGATTACGAGTACGAGTACCGTCCGCGTTGCGGACTGAGTACGAAGGACGGCTGGTTCGGCTGGCAGATGGCTGCTTTTCGTACTCGTACTCGTACTCAGCGGAGCGGTACTCGTACTCGATGGCTGTTATCGGGTGTTTGGGTTCTGTCAGGCTTTCGAGTCCTGTTGGGATCGTGTCAGTAGCGCCTGACATCATCGAGGCGAGTTCGGAGCAGCGATTACGAGTACGAGTACGAGTACCGTCCGCGTTGCGGACTGAGTACGAGGGATGGCTGGCAGATGGCTGCTTTTCGTACTCGTACTCGTACTCAGCGGAGCGGGACTCGTACTCGATGGCTGTTATCGGGTGTTTCCGGACCGAGTGTGAGTCCGACCGTTCCCCTTGGCAGATTCGGTTCTTTTCGGGCGTGTTGGCTGGGGAATATTCCATCGGATTGGGAAGCCAAGCACCAAGACGAGCGTTTGGTGTGTTGGGAAATGCGCCGGGGAGAAACGAATAAGTATATCGATTTAGTCGTACTCGACTACTCGTTTTCCTACCGATGGATTCCTGAGGGATTCCCGGCGATTCAAGCGACAATTGGTCGGTTGGGAAAGCCGGCTATTTGCTCATCGAGATTCGGATGCGGCGATATTCCATCTGGCCATGGTCACCTTCCAAGCCGATAGGACCGGTGGAGGGGAGTTTGAAGGCACCTTCGATGATTTCCCCGTTGCAGGTGCAAACAGCGACGTTGTCTTTGGCGGTAACCACCAGTTCATTCCAATCTTGAGGTTTGTACTTTTTAAGGTCTTTGTAGGGACCAGCGAGAGGATAATCGCGGCATTGAAGTTGTGGTTCCCGGATAAAGACCCCGCTATCGGCATTGGGGGTGGCTCGAAACTCGAGCTTCAGCACAAAGTCCCCCGGGAACTCTTGCTTGGTGTAGAGTTGTTGGATGCGTCGGCCTTCGGGGGGTGTCGTAACAACGATGCGTCCATTGACTGCGACGTAGCGACCGTCGCTGGTTGCCGTTCGTCCCTCCAAGTTCTCTTCGGCAGGCGCGGATTTGGAGGGGGCCAATCTCCAGCCCGTTAGGTCCTTGCCGTTGGTCAACGACACGAAACCTGGTTCTGGGGTGAATGGATCTTTTTCGGTTTCGATGAGTCCTTGGGTGGCCAATACTGGTCGGATCGCAGCGGCCCATTTTACATAACCGGCTTGGTTGGGATGCAGCAGATCAGGAAACTCAATTTCTTTCGCGTCACCTTGGTCGTTCGCGAAGAGTGTCCAGGTATCGACGAGGGTGACTTGTGGGAAGTTCTTTGCAACGTTCGCTGTCGCGGTGTTGATCGCTTGGATTTTGTCGGCTGGCCGGCTTTTGGAGGCGGAGGCGGGAAAAACGCGGCAGAGAGCGACGGGCGTTTTCGGGTTGTGCTTTTGGATCGCAGTCAGGATGAGTTCGATATTGCCAGCTACGGTGGGAGCATCGGCACCTTCCTCGAGGTCATTGGTCCCCATGAGCATAACGATCCCCTTCGGATTCAGGGCGAGAACATCGTCGTTGAGTCGCACAAGCATGCCACGGGTGGTGTCGCCACTGATACCGCGGTTCGCGACTTTGAGACCAGGGAAACTGTTCCCCATGTCATCGCCCCAGCCTTGCGTGATCGAATCCCCTAGGAAGACGACTGCGTTTTGATCCGATTGCGTTTTCGTCGCCCAAACCTTGCGTTTTTCATTCCAGAGATTTCGGAACCAGTCGTATCGTCGTATCGGTCCAGTCCCCGGAAGGCCTTCATCGGACTCAGGGAGAGTGCGCGAGCCATCTGCCCGTTGCCCCCAAGACACTGGAGCAAACTCGATCGAGGAAAAGAGGGTCACAAAAGCAATAGCGACGCGTGCTGCAAGGATGTAGTATTTCATTCCGAATACTTTGAACCATCTGCGGACCGCACGCAAGTCACCGGCCCGAGAAATATTTTCGCATCGCCTCGAGCCAATCCACCGTAGCAGGCACTCTCCGAGTGCCGTTCGCTTCACCGCAACTCACTCGTTAAACCCACACAAGTTCCGGTACGGAAGTTTTGCAAGTGTTAGCGATAGACGCTTGGGTTTAAGGAGATTGGAAGTCGGCGAATAAGTATTGACTGTTCAGGAATCACTCCGATTGAACCTCAATCGTGAAGGGGACCACTTCTGGCTCTCCTTCTGGTTCGACCAAGCGGGCTCTTAAGCTTTTTATCGAATACGCCTGAATCGGTTGGAATCGAAAAGAGATGGTCAACTGATCTTGAGCAGGGGTTTGCGAAGAGCGTGTTTGCGTGTTGCCATTGAAGCTAAAGCCTTGAATACTACCTCCAGCACCTCCTGCTGAAAATGCACCTGAGGGTATATAAATCTTTCCGTCGGAATCTTCGATCTCCAATTCACATGCTCGATTCGAAGACATCATCGCTTGCATTTTCTCCTGCATATCGCGAGCCTTCTTCAAGGCCGTAGTAGGAGGAAAAGACGCGACAACAGTCAGTCCATCCTTGCCTTCCTCGATGGACTTGATTGCGAACTCTTCTCCGTCCACTTTCTTCTTTTGCGGACGTGCACCTTGAAATACAGCTTCAAGCCGGCGTCCTGTGCTGATCTTCAATTCACCGTGAATCTCCTTGAGCGGCACATCTACCCCTTTTCTACGGTAGACGTATAACCCCGAGGTGCCTGGAAAGCGTCGGTCAAACTGAGGCCAAGCGGTGGTGATGGGGCCCGTGTCTTTCGTCTCCTCGACGGAACCATCCAGTTCCACGATTTTGACAGCCGAGCCAAGCTCCGCGAATCGTTTCCTTCCAGTCGTGTTTTTGTCCTTCTTCGCGTTCGTGCCTTCTTGGGTGACTTTTAAAGCGACGCCAAAGGTTGGTTTGATGAAGGTACCGCCAGCGGTAGCGCCACCACCACCCGCGAACGCTTGCCCGCCCCCTCCGGCACTTGCATTCCCGAATCCGCCAGCGGCACCTCCGGTCCCGTTGCTGTTGTTGATGGCTTGGCCATTCGGAAACTGATTGAAGGAGAAGTTGTTGACAGATGATGTAGAAGCATTTTGGCTGTCGAGCTTGGGGCGGAATCGTGTGACGCTCTCGCTGATATCGCCAAGACTACCAACACCTTCGAGTTGGATCTTGAATCCCGAGACCGTGGTAGTCCCTTTCATTCGGGTGGGAACGATAGCGTCTTGTTCTTCACAAGGTTCCATTTCTTCAGCGTTACTCTCCGCAGCTGTCCCGTTGGGATCGGTCGGGCTGTCTGCGTCGTTGGTATTCGAAGAAAAATCGATTGTCGGAGAGCCGATCGCAAGCTCATTCTCCGAGTAGTGAATGTATACCCACAACAAGGCGGTTAGTGCGACTGCCGTTGAGATCCGCATGATGATTCCTTCCTTCAATTGACAAGATATTGTTTGGCAATTGACAAGACATTGTTTGGGAGAAGGACTATTTGCCCCCATGGATGGCCTCATGGGGATTTCTGATTCACCGAAGTGTATCATCTCAAAAGGCTTCGTCGGTTGCTAGTACTTGGCTCAATTGCCATGATGCCAGGTTCAGAGGCTTTTTTCAGGTGCTTTGTTCAAGTCGACCACGTATTGATACTGAGCGTGGATGCTGAAGGTGGCTTGCATCGGCTTGATGAGGCCCCTGGTCTCAACGTTTTTCAAGCCATTGCGTGAGTTGTTCTCGGAAGATCTTTGAGTTGTGCCGAATGTCGGTCGGCAGTTTGCCTGGATGCACCACAAATGCGTCGATAGGATGATCGGGCATATGGGTCTGGATTAATCGCTCCCATTCTGTCTGGAGCGTCAAACCGTTGTCGGCAACGAGTCGTCGACGGTCTCGCCACGGCTCGACGATCACCACCGGCTTCTGGTCGGGTGCGGTTCCGCGAGGGACCAACGCCGAACGGTATACCCAAGGATGCGTATTGATGATCGCTTCGACCTGTTCGGTGAACAGCGTGCCACTCGGTGTGATGACCCTGTGTCCTTTGCGTCCGCAAAACCAGAAGCGATCGTTCGAATCCAGGTAACCGACATCGCCCATGCGATGCCAATAGACCGGCGTGTCCGTGCCATGGGGTGTCAAGGAATCATCGCGAACCTTGTGCATCGCGTTTTGGTCGGTGCGGGTAACATACGATTGTGTCACCACGGGGCCTTGGACCATCAACTCTCCGATGGTACCCGGAGGGACTTCGCGGGTTTGATCGATGTGCGTCAGTGGTCCATCGGTGATTTCGATGACGCGCCAACGGATCCCGGCAAAGCGATTGCCGACACAAGTTCCCTTGCCAATGCGTGTTAACGCCGCTGTCTCTTCGAGCACCATGCGCGATTCGATCGAGGCGATAGGGAGCGCTTCGGTAGCGCCGTACGGGGTGAACATCATCCCCTCGGGATGCATGGCAGCGCGGATCTGTTCCAGGACCCGCGGTGGAACCGGTGCGCCCGCCGAGAGCACCCGGCGCAGCGAGTTGGCTCGTCTGCCTGTTTTCTT
>CAIYZV010000235.1 GCA_903930765.1 uncultured Pirellula sp. | reverse complement strand
CCCAAAGCATGGGAACTGTGTCGTAACGCCAAACGAAACCCCCAACGCAAACACGGAGAAACGACGATGAACGACACCGCAACAAACCCAACGGTCGCAGCGATCCAGGAACAACTCAAACGCCTTGAGTGGATGATTCCGGACGCCAAGAAACGGGTCGCAAAGGCTGCCGAACAAATGCTCTGGCGAGCCCAACGAGCCGTAGAGGATGCAACCGCAATGCTCAACGACCAACCCTGCTGCCTGAGTTGGACGGACTTCGCCGACGGCGACCTTCGCGAAGCCAAGGAAGCCAAGGCAGAACTCAACAAGCTCTACGAACAGCAAAAGATGCTTCAGTACCTGATCAAGATCCAGTAGTAGCCACGAACACCGCAACACCCCACCACAAGGAACCGGACGATGACCACCGCAGACAAAAAAGCCAACGAGAAGATTCTTCGCGACGCCTTCCGTAAGATGGATCCACACCAAGCCCAAGAGATCCGCGAGTCCTACTACAAAGCGATCGAAGGGATCCACGCCTTGGCCGAGCTCCTTGAGATCGCCGACGCACAGCAACCACAGACCGCCGGCCCGCTTCTTACCGAACACCTCCTGGCCTGCGAAGCGATCTACGCGATGAAGAAAAGCCTGCTCGGTAAGATTCTCTAAACGAAAGGAATCGCAACCATGATCGATGCACCCAAAGTCGGAGATCGAATCCGACTGATCCACATGCCCGAGGATCCTGATCCGGTTCCTTCCGGATCGCTCGGCACCGTTCGCGCGATCCACCCGCACCATCGCTGGACGCAGGTTGAGGTCGATTGGGACAACGGTCGGCGATTGATGCTCACGTTGCCCGACGACCTCATCGAGATCCTTAGTTCCGACGTAACCTAATCCGAGAGAGGTACAACCATGTCCACACGAGCAACGATTGCTTGTGCTAACGAGGATGGGACATTCCAGGCAACGTACCTGCACTACGATGGTTATCCAGAATTCGCAGGCGTGATTCTTAATCAACGTTTCAACTCCATCGAAAAAGTTTCGGCACTCTTGGCAGGTGGTGAACTTCGCAGCTTGACCTCCGAGGCCGGTGGTCCGGAGTACTTGGCTCGCGCTCGGCCCCCAAAGCATGTCTGCGACACCCGATCTCTGCTGGAGTTCGCACGCAACTGCGATGCGAACTACCTGTATGTTTTCCAAAACCAAACGTGGCAGTGCCAGAAGCTGTAACGCTACTTAGCGTCTGCCGCACGCATCGGAATCGGCGAGGTTCCGGTTCTCTCGAGGACAGCCGGCTTGCCAGTGAACCGTTGGTACCGATCGACGATGACGTCGCTGTAAAGCGGGTCAAGCTCCATGAGGTATGCATGCCGACCGGTCTGCTGGGCAGCGATCAAGGTCGATCCGCTACCACCAAACAGATCCAGCACGTTCTCTCCTGGTCGCGACGAGTACTGCATCGCGCGGACCGCCAGTTCGACAGGCTTCTCGGTCAGATGGACCATCGACTGCGGGTTGACTTTCTTGATCTGCCATAGATCCGTGGCGTTGTTGGGCCCTAGGTACACGTGCGCAGCCCCTTCAAGCCATCCATAAAAGCAATTATGGGTGACAAGCCCGTCGGCAATGTAGTGCTCGTGCGTATCGACCCCCAACGAGACAACCTCACCAGAGTAGTCCTGGACATCAACGGCACGAATTGGAGTCCACTCCACATTTTGACCTCGCTTTGGAGTTGGAACCTCCATGCTGCCAGGGAGCAGATTGCACGAACGTACTTGGATCGACTGCCGCGCTCCAAACTTTGCCCTGGTATCGTTTGATTCGACAAACGGATACTTTCGGTTTCGATTGAAGTGTGCAAGTGCGTTGCAAGCAGCCGCTTCTTGGGCATCTGCATCGAGTTGACCGTAAAAGTCCCTGATGTGATCACTTTGCCTGTGCGACGAGCTTCGGTTCGTGACCCAGCATGTCTGCGGAATCCCAAACTGAATCGACACCAGCTGTTCTTGCATCCGAGCCTCCGCTGCCGAATCATGCAGCGAGAGAATCCAAGCCTCATCTCCAAGCTCATGAAGCAATCGTCCCTTTACACCAAAGCCCCAGGTGGTTCGCATCTTGGTCATACCAACGCGCCACCAAGTGCCACGACGCATAAGATACACGCACCATCGCGATGCGTAATCTTGGGTCATGCGTACCGTCCAGATGTGACCATCGGTCCCCCAGGATTGCTTCGACGGGGTTGCTACCCCATAGAGCTTTCCTCCGTAAGGCCGCCTGCCGACTTTGACTCGGTAGCCATCTCGCAAGCCCACGATTGCTGAGCTGTGCGAATAATAACTAACCACGCGATCGTCGTCACGCATTTGGCCAAGCGTACTTGTTCCCCCTGCGGTTTGCACCATCGTATCTGGTGGTTGGCACCATTCATGGGCTCCCATGAAGTCCTTGCGGGTAAGCACCGGGTGCATCTTGTCCCAGATGATTGCTTGGCTGAAATACAAACCATGCTTCTTGAGGAACGGTGGGTAGTTGCCGCAGTTGGCATACCCACCCCAGATGTAGAAACCACGACCTGGGTCGAGCACCCGAGCGATGTTTCCAAACCATGC
The DNA here is from genome assembly GCA_903930765.1 of uncultured Pirellula sp. Taxonomy (GTDB): domain Bacteria; phylum Planctomycetota; class Planctomycetia; order Pirellulales; family Pirellulaceae; genus JBKCUI01. The sequence goes on along the minus strand of CAIYZV010000235.1, from coordinate 1,551 downwards.
ATCGAGCAATCGATCGAACTCTTGATCGCTCACAAAGTCGTTTGCCAAGGGACGATCCTTGGCTCGGAGTTTTTTGTGCGTCGCAGGATGCTTTGGCTTACCGGTCTCGTGGTCGACACCAAAGGAGGCTGCGTTCCCTTGGCCCCCTTTGAGCTTTTGTGAAGCGTTATCGTTCGAGAACGATGACAACCCCGCTGCGATCGCGTTGTTCGATCGCGGTTCCACCTTCACGTTGTAGGGCGGATCCGTGTTGACCAATTGGATGGTTTTACCACCCAAGAGTCGATCCAGGTCCTCGGGTTTCGATGAGTCCCCGCAGAGCAACCTATGATCACCCAAGATCCAAAGATCTCCAGGTTGGGTTACCGCAGCATCCGGTGGTGCCGGCACATCATCGGGATCCGTGAGTCCTTCGTTTACGTCCCCGCTCATGAGCTTTAGAAGCTCATCGGAATCAAAACCCAGGAGCGATAGATCAAATCCTGCTGTTTGAAGTTCACCAAGTTCGATCGGCAAGAGATCGAAATTCCAATCGGCCAATTCCGAACTCTTGTTGTCGGCGATCCGGTAGGCCTTGATCTGCTCGGGGGTAAGATCCGTGGCCACATGGATCGGTACCTTCTCAAGGCCAAGCTTCTGCGCGGCTTTGAATCGGGTATGTCCGCAAATGATCACCCCATCGGTATCCACAACGATCGGTTGTCGGAACCCGAACTCCTTGATGCTACTTGCGACAGCATCGACCGCATCATCGTTGATGCGGGGGTTGTTCGGGTATGGTTTGATTTCCGCTATGGGTCTGATTTCAATCTTCATTTTCGTTTCCTAAACATGCGTTTAATGTGAAATTCCAAGACACCCCAATTGGCATCTGGCTTCCGTAGTGGCCCAACCCAGGTTCCAAAGGGACCGTTCCAACCCCCTGGCAATCTGGATCACGTCGATTCCGAAAAATCGTTTTCGCTTTGCTTTTCGTTGCTAAAGGTCCTCCTGATTTCAAATTCGGACTAGGAAATAAAACTCTGTCTAAGTTGCCGACCCTTCCCACGCCCCTCTGGAGAGAGGTTTTTGCCGGAAGTACCTATTGGGTCTGCCAGTTTGGCAGTCTTTTAAATCGCCACCGATGGCCCTGTTACGCGACCTTTCGCTAAATGGGCACATAGCACGAATGTGGTGCTCTGAACGCGTCAGGCGCAAACGTAGGCGGTTGTGCGCGAAGCCTGTAAGCAAGCGTGCGGTAGCGTGTGATGAATGGGTTCGAAAGAGAATCACTGAAACAGATCCGTGATCTGAGACATTCAAATCAGCTGCCGACTCGAAAAAGCCTATGTAACGCTTGGCGTCGTTTTTCAGTGGTCGATACGCCCTCGTTGAGCGTCGATTTGGGATCATATTTTTGAGGCCATCACCACCCATGAAATTCAGTCCGACGACGAGCGATAAAATCGCCTCGTGCGCCAGGTTGCGCTGGGTACTTTTATTGATTCCCATGCGCGTACGCGCATGGAAGATAATGAAGTGACCTAGCGCAACCTGGCGCAACGTGCAAAT
>CAIYZV010000234.1 GCA_903930765.1 uncultured Pirellula sp. | reverse complement strand
TGCGTTTCCCTTCGGTTTCCGATTGGCCGTCTGGCGAGCCGATATTCAACTCAGCAGTGCTAGGCTTGCCTGCGCTCGTAGACGGCTTCACAGCACTCTCAGCGGACTTGGCAGTGCCCTTGCTCGGGGCAGGCGATGGCAGTTCACCTGACTCGGTGGGGGCGGCTGGCTTTTTCGAGGAACGGCTGACGCCTGTTGCATCCGAAGGGGATGCTACAGGAATATCGACGATGGATGACTCGGAGGGAACCAAAAGGCTTTCTACCGAGGTGGCGGGAGGAAGCTCGATCACCATTCCGTTGCCATCGAGGGGAATACGTCGGGTAACCGTACGTGGAAAGAGTCGCATTTCGGTAACTTCGACAGTACGAGCGACCCGTTGTGGAACTTGGATCTTTTGCACGACTCGTTCCATACGTGTTGATGTAACTGGGATGTCCTCAGACATGACCTCGAGTTTATAAGTTTCTCGTTGCACGGTTACCGGACGAACGACTTGTTCTGGAACGTACTCAACCCGTTCTTTCGCAACCCTTCTCGTGACAGGTTTCTGGGTTGTGTGTGGGACGACTACCTTTTCTTGGACCGGAATGGTCTTTTGGACTTGGACAGGAATCTGCTGCGCGATGACTTGGTTCTCATACTTCGTCGTCGTGATCGGAATCTGCTGTTGAACGACTTCGTTTTGAAGCCGAGTGGTTGTCACGGGGACTTGTTGTTGCACAACCTCGGTCTGCATGCGCTGCGTGGTCACTGGGACTTGTTGCGAGACATACTCGGTTTGCATTTTGGTCGAAGTCACAGGGACTTGAACCGTGCTGACTTGCGGAACATAGCCGACTTGAGGTACGGCGACTTGTTGGTAGTTGTGCTGGTATTGGAGGGCGGTGTAGGATTGCGAGGGGGCTTGGTAGGGAACCCAGCCCAAGCCACCGCGTTGATAGACCGGTTGGCCGGTCATTGGATTGATACCTTCTGACGCTGGGACGCGGCGTAGGTGATATCGCACATCTCCTGGCTGAACGTATTGCTGAGCCACATAACCACCAGCATCCACAGTCATCGGTTGGTAGGTAGTTACCGGCATCATCGATGTGTGGTTCTGTGTTTGCATGACCGTTTCGGTGACCGGTCGCTGGACCGCCATGGTCTGGGTCTGCATGGTGGTTTCGGTGACCGGTTTCTGTACCGTGTATTGCTGCGTTTGGTACGTCGTTTCCGTCACCGGCTTTTGCACCATGTAGTTCTGAACCTGGATTTGCGTTTCGGTAACAGGTTTTTGAACCGTGGTGTACTGGGTTTGGTATTGGGTCTCGGTGACCTGCTTGTAGGTGGTCACCAATTGTTCGATTTGAGATGTCTCGGTGACCATCGTGGTTTCGTCGATGTATTCGACTTTGGTAACCGGCTTGAGCACGGTGTATGTTTGATTCACTGTGGATGTTTCAATGACCGGCTTTCGGACCGTGTATTGCCGCTTCTCAACGCGGGTTTCCGTAACTGGGCGATATGTCACGATCTCTTTCTCGACGAGCACGTCTTCGTAGTCGATGCGATTTCGCGTGACCGGAATTTGCTCGTAGACGGTTTCCGTTTGGAGCCGGTACGTAGCAATCGGGGCGCAGTCCTGACCCAAGGATACGGTTGAAGCTGTCGCGATCGTGCCGATCGCAAGTCCGCATGCATGCATGGCGTTGATCAAGGCACGGCGATTCCGGGCTCGTTGGTTCATAATGCTAGCCTAAACGTCAGACGAGTAACTTTAGAAAATCTGCGAACGGTCATCTCCATCTTTGTCGATGGCTCGCAAGGTATCAAATCAGATTTAAAGATGTGGTGGGAAAAAAGCAGTGCAAGTTATTGCTGAGCCAATCTTTAGGAAAAATTGTTTTTTTCCTACAGGTTTTTCGGTGTGTCCACTAGTAGACTTTGCCTGATCCGATTAACTGTCACAACCGCGATAAACCCATCTTCCTATCTATCGCAACCTCGATATCTTGCGCAGTCCCCGCATTCGCACGCTGACTTGTTTCCTGGGGAATGTGTTCCATCCGGGTTGACACCAGAAGCCTAAAAACGAGTCCTTCATTGAGTCCATCAGCATCATCCATCGAACCCGCAGTACTCGTCGTGGGACACGGAACGCGCAAGCGATCTGGAGCGGACCAATTGATTCAGTTGGTTGAACAGATGAGATTGTGTGAGCCCAGTTGGCGTTTCTATGAGTCGTTCTTGGAATTGGCCGAGCCAACGATTGAAGCCGCCATTGAAACAGCATCTCGTGAAGGTGTGAGAGCGTTGATTGTCGTGCCAGTGCTGTTGTTCACCGCAGCGCATGCGAAGTCGGATATCCCTGATGCTGTTTCTGAGTCGGCTCAAAAGTATGGCGTTCGCATTCTGGGACAAACCTCGTCACTAGGTACTGCCGACCGGGTGATCGAGCTTTCCAACCATCGGTTTGCTGAGGTGACTCGATTGGGACAGATCGATGGCTGCCCGGTCGGGCATTGCAGCCGAGTCGAGTGCAAAAGTGGTTGTTCGATTCGGGGGAAAGATCCTGGGCGAATCGGATTGGCGATGGTTGGTCGGGGGACCAGCGATCTCGGTGCTCTCAACCACATGCGTGAGTTGACGGAGCGATGTGCGCCGTCCCGGTCCTTGCAATGGTTCGATACAGGGTTCTTTGCTGGGGGCGCTCCGCATGTCGACGAGCTCCTCGAGCAAGCGGGGCGAGCCGAAGGTTCCGAGGGCTCTTGTGATACGATTGTGATCCAGCCGCACCTCTTGTTCGAAGGGGAATTGATGGATCAGCTTCGGACGAAGCTGGTCGCGTGCGAGCATAAGTACCCAGACAGGCGCTGGGTACTGGCTCGTTCGCTAGGTGCGGACCCTGGCTTAGCTAGCGTCTTTGTTGAAATGGCGAAGGAAGTCTGGACTCACTCTCAGAGTGGGATTTAAGACTTCCAGCAGAGGCCCTCGTGCAGAGCATTGAGGTTTTCGCAACCATCCTTGCGCACGACGACCATGTCCTCGACCCGAACGCCGCCGATGGCTTTGCAGTACAAGCCCGGTTCGATGGTGACCACATCGCCGACCACCAAGGGTGGTCCTCCTGCTGCGAGAAGTGGAGGTTCGTGGACTTCGAGGCCTAAACCGTGTCCTGTTCCGTGGGTCATGCTCGTGAAGGAGTCTGGGGCATCGGACGCAGGGAGTCCCATTTGGTAGCCTGCCGCCAAGATCGCTCCGATGGTGGCCTGGTGGACTTGTTCGCCGGTGACCCCAGATCGCACTGCGGCGGTAGCAGCCGCTTTGGATGCCACCACCGCGGCATGCATGCGAGCGACTTCGGTGGGGATATCTCCGTGCACGACCGTACGAGTGCAATCACCGTTGTAGAGTGTTTTTTTATCTCGAGGAAAGATGTCGACGATCACCGGTTCGCCGGTTCGCAGGGGGCCATGCCCGTGATCATGGCAATCGGCACCGACGGGACCGCCTGCAACGATTGCACCGGGATTGGAGCACTCGCGCTCGAGAAGCCAAATGTCGATCAACGTTCGCAGGCGTTCGCTGGTTAGCGGAGACCCATCGACGTGCAAGATACCATCCGCATGGGCTGTCGCGTGAGCTACCGTGCGGCATGCCAATTCCATGACCTCCTCGGTGATCTTTTGCGCGTTGCGGATGTACTCGATTTCCTGCTCGTCCTTTTGGCGACGTTCCATCACACCCCATTGCGTATCGCAATGAATTTCGATTCCAGCCCGCTGGAGCATCTCTGCGTAGATCATCGGGAGCGAACGATCGACGATCACTCGTCGCATCCCCCAGCGTTTCATCGCCTCCGCCGCGGATTGCGCCGTTGCGGTTTCTCGATCCCCAGATAATCCTCCCTCAGGGGTAAAGTCGGCAGGACACGCGACATTTGTTGCGCGTGCGTGCAGTTTGGCTCGCCCCATCTCAATGTCTCGGCAAATCAAGGTTGAGTTCCAACCGCCACCTGACTTTGGGACTTCGAGATAAACAACAGGGTCTCCAACCAAGAATCGGATGGTTCGATAGAGGCCTGCATTCAAGGTTGGGATGCCTGCCATCATGCGCGCTTCACTCATAGGATAGTTGCTCGTATTTCTCGTGTTTCTGATGCGGTTTAGGGAAATGAGTTCATGGAATGCTACCGGAGTATCAGGTAACTCCCACGGCAAATGCCGTGGCGTATTCTTTGCAGTGAGAGATGGAGATTTGGACCGTGCGTATCCCTTGCGCCAGCGCGATCTCCGCTGCCCGATTTGCGAGCAACAGCGTTGGTGCCCCCGATGCTTCGTTGATCACCTCGACGTCAGTCCATTGAATACCTTTGGCCCAACCCGTTCCGAGAACCTTGAGCACAGCTTCCTTTGCCGCCCAGCGACCCGCGTAATGCTGGTGCGCGGCCTTTCTCGCAGAGCAGTATTCGATCTCACGGGGTGTAAAGACTTTTTGAAGGAACACATCCCCGTGCTTTTCGAGCATTTGGGCGATTCGATCGCACCCGATGATATCGGTCCCGATGCCGAGCAATCGGCCTGAACCCGTGTTCTGATGAGACTGGGGTAGTCCGCGGTGGATGTCCGGGACCGATTCCTGGGTATTGTATTCTTCAGTACTCATTCTTCAGTAATCATTCAGGTTGCTCGCAGGTTGCTCGTCACACATCGCCGCGAGCTGTGGCGAGCCCGGATGGGATCATCGCTAACAACTGCCTTTGGGAAATGACCCTCACGGGTTGCCCCTCGTTTTGTCGCCGACTGACTTCCTCAAGGTTCCGATCGATAGGGTTGGTATCTCGGGCGAGGGAGAAGGTCGTTGAGGAACCGTTTTCGGATGTGCCATCGGTTGCCGAAGGAACTCCCAGGATGAGGTAGTTTGTTTGTAGATTCAAGTGGGATTGGACGGTAGCCCCCAGTTGGCTCAGGAAACTGAGGGAGTCTTCCCGATCCAATCCAAGCAAGTTGTGGATAAGCACCACATTTTTTCCAGAAAGGGGTTTGGCGTCCTTGGAGTGGCTCAAGATTTCATCGGCTCGAAGTCGCGATTGCCGGATGGCGGCCGACCGCGTTGGGACACCATCGATACGGAACGATCGAGGTTCGTATCTCGGTTCAGGTTCCGCGACTATCGACTCCATTCTCGATCGGCGCACGGTGCGTGGCTGACGGATTCGATCGGTCCAGACACGACCTCGGATCAATCCGAGTCGATCCTCGAGCTGATCGAGATCCTCGGCGCCGGCGCGCTCGGCTGCTCGCATCAAGATGGTGGCCGAAGTCCTGGCATCCTCGAGCGCGTCATGATGTCGGAATTGCACCTCTAGATGCTCGGCGACATTGGCCAATGCGTGCGACCTCAACGAAGTGAACGTGCGTTTAGAAATCAAGCGGGTGCACTGAAGATCCACCGGGTGCATTGCGATGTCGTAAATTTGGCATGTAGAACTGAGGACTTTGGCGTCGAAACCCGCGTTGTGGGCAATCACAACTGCTTCGTCGAGGAGCGGGGCGACTTCGGACCAAATCTGATCCCAGGTGGGGCTGTCCAGCACATCGCGAGGTGTGATCCCGTGCACGGCGACGCATCGGGGCGAAAAGAACATGCGTTGGGGGCGAATCAACCACTGATGCTCGCTGACGATGCGCCATGGCTCGACCATGACAATTCCAAGTTGGCACGCGGAGCCGGGTTGATGGTTCGCGGTCTCGAAATCAAGGACAGCCATGCGAGTCATCGATGCCACTCCCTAAACAAATTGGCATTTCGGAAATAACGATGCGAGTCGTTCCCGAGATGGCTTGCCCGCATACTCCGAGATTTCATACGCCTCGACCAAGGTTGGCTGCTCCCCCCAGGCTCGATTCCAAAATCGATCGCCTCGCAGCGCGGTGCGTTCGAGGTACCAATCGCGCAGCCAGTTTCGAAGCGCCAATGTCCGTTCCGCCTCTGACATTCCGAGCATGTTAGGCATCGTGTGCGCCGTTCGATCGATCCATGGCATCCATTCGAAGAACTGGGACTCATGGCATGCGAGCATGTCGAGGACGTTTTCTAAGTAGTGCGACGCGTCGAGGACGGTGTCAGGTCGAAATGGGGCAGGCCGTGAGAACAAGTCGACCATGTACGCGACGATTGGTTCTTGGCTTGGCGGCGGGTATCCTGGAACGATCTTCGGAACCATCACCATGTACGACGCATCCTGTACCGCTTGGCCGACAGCTCGATGGTCCGGATGGTAATCGAAGGGACGGTGGGTGAGTACCAAGTCTGGGCGGAAAGTGCGAATCTCTCGGATGATGGATTCTCGCACATCGAGGGTTGGTTGGAGCGAACCGTCGGGGTAATCCCAAGTGACATAGTCGGATTGCAATAGACTTCCGCTGCGGGCTGCTTCGGTGCGACGTCGAGCGACCAGTGCATCGGAGGGCATTTCGTGGTGGCCCGATTGGCCATTGGTCACGCTGATGATTCGCAAGGTAGCTCCTTGATTCCGATGCGCATGGAGCAGTCCTCCTGCAAAGAATTCGGCATCGTCGGGGTGGGCTCCTAGGACGAGAACGCGAGGCGCGGATGGCTCGCGAGTGGATCGCTCGGTGGGGACGACTGGGGGAGTCATCGATTCCTTTCCGTGGGGTGCAGTCTCGAGGATGGGGCGGAAGAAACGGCCGGGGCTCCGGTCCATCGGTTCACGAGTCTAACCTTGATCACCAGGGTTGCCGGAAGAGCGATTGAAACCCGAGAGCGATTGAAGGGGCTGACAAACTAGCGGAGCGGGATATCCACACGATACCAAAATGGATGCTGTCTGTCCCCCCGTCGTCGGACATCTTCCAGCATCACGCGCGTGCTCCCCGCAGCATCAATTCGTTTGGTGGCCCCTTTGGTTTCGATGGAAATCTTGCGGGAGAAATCGACGATATCGGGTGACAACCAAAGGGAATACTCTTTCGCAGCGACTTTGGACATGCGAACGGCATTGGTTTCCCGATTGATGGAGCCTTCGATTTCGTACTCATCCCATTTTTCGGGAGGAAACAGGGGGTGAACGAGTTTTTCCGGGAACAAGTTTGCGGTTTCAAACCACCAGAAGTATCGATCTCCCGCGCGGCTGGTGAAGACCTCAAATTTTTCCATGTTGAAATTCCGACGTCGCGTTGGGATTTCAAGCCATTCGAAGATCCTCGGTAGTTCTTCTTGAAAGTGATCGTGGCCGCGGCCTTGGTAGAGTGTAACCATCGTGTCGATGTTCTTGGTGTCGAGCATGTTGTCCCATGTTTGAGCGTTGAGGAACATGGGGTTATCGCCGTCGAATTCGCCGTTGACGAAATAGGTCGGAACGTAGCGGGCATTCTTCCAATACTGAACGATGTACTTCTTTGCGATGCCGCCGATGATGACGGCCCCGGCCCAAAGGTCGGGGTGTGCCAACGCTAAATCCCAGGCTGCATCGGCGCCCATGAAATGCCCGGCGACGAACACGCGATCGGCGTCGATGCTGAACCTCCGCATCGCATCGCGGAGTGGGGACAGGATCAGCATGTGCTCATTCTCGGTGTAGTTGTAGACCGGTTGTTTGTCTTCGTTCCACTCAGGAGAAACAACAATGAACCCGTGGCGTGCCGCTTCGCCGTAGCATCTCAGCATTGGGTCGGTTCGGTCGAGCGACACCCACCAATCCAATTCGTCGTTGAACATGATCTCTTCGCTGGGCAGTGCGAGGATGCATGGGTACTTGCGGTAGGGGTTGTACTCAGCGGGCAACTGCACTGCATAGCGAACCGTTCGGCCTCGCATCTTGTCTCCGAGCGGCACTTCGATCACGAATCGTCCCGCGACGGGCCGATTTGCGGTTTCCCCTGACTCCTTGGACAGTGACACGGTTTCAGTGACCCCCTGCGTAGGATCTGTAGTCGCCGGTGGAGCCATGTTCTCGAGGATTTTGGAGATGTATCGAGGGGTTCCCGATTCCAGTTTCGAGATTTCATTGATCAGTTGGTCGTTGGGTTGCCGATCCGCAAGGTACTTCTGGATCATGCCGCGAGCGATAAAACCGGAGCGAACAATGGAAAGATTTTGTTCAGCCACTCCGGCCCCATAAAGCCAACCACTCAGCCCGAGTGCGGCTCGTGCATCGTTGGGAAGCGCGTTGTCGCTTCGCAGTCGAATGTAATCGGCAAATCTCCCTCGCGTGTCGGCGTTGAGGAATTTCTCAATTTCGGCGATGATCGGTGCGAATTCCGTTTGCGTGTTGGCATCGGCAATCTTGCTGATGTCTTCGCGAAGCCAAGCTATGATTTGGTCGCATTCTTTGGCGGTGGTGGTGATCTGCTCGAGTCGCCGATCGATCTTGAGTTTGGTCTCGATCGATACGGTCTTCGCGTCAAAGCTTCGAAGCATCTGCTCGGCGATTGAATACTGGCCTGCATTTTGTGCTAACACGACAGCCTCGAACATTTGATCTGCGAGGAGTTGGTCGAGCCGTTTTAATTCAACGCGTTTATCTTCCAATTCGGGAAAGCGGTTGATGGCTCGGACCAGCATGTCGCGAGCCTCGATGTAACGCTTGGCGCCCATGTAGACGCTGACGATATCGAGCCAATCCTGAGCGTTGTTGGGATCGGCATTGTTGATCAAGATATCCCGCAACTGGAGCGGGGGAATCGATGACATGGCGACGCGCATGTCCCACGTGATCGAGGTTTTAGGCGTGTGCCCTTTCAATGCTTGGATGCGGACATACTGAGGCGAAATCTCGGTGATGCCTTGCACTATTTGCTTGTATGGGCTTTGGAAGGTGTAGATCCGTCTGCCCCATCGATCGAATGGCGTTGCTGAGAACGCGTTGCCCAAGCCACCTACGATGATATTTTCATTCTTGCAGACGGTATCCTGCTTCTTGAGCTGAATCTTAAAGGGGGCTGGAGTTTCCTCCGGTTGGCGGTTGGCCCTTTTGATGCTGAAGTAGGTACTGCGCAACCCGTCGTCGATAACACCGATGCGCGCCGCCGTGGGAGCCTCGTTGCTCCCCGCCGAACCTTGGCGATTCAAATGCCCGATGGCGCGTTTAATTCCGGGGCCGATCGCGAGACCATTGTCGAGAATATCGGTCTGCAGCTGTTGCTGGGCAAGCGACTGCGGGGCCGTTGGAATCGAACAAGCAAAACCAATTCCTAGGAGCCCAGCGACAAGGTGGATGCTACGAACTAGAGAACCGCCGCAGCTATTCGACATGAAAGACTCGCTTTTGCGTCTCTAGGCTATCGCCCACCAAAGTATTTCTTGAGGGTTTCCGAAGCCGCATCCTTGGTGTTTTTCGTCGTTGGGCCACTAGTCATTTTTGGCAATTTCATCGGAGCTTTCTTGTCTGGACGCTTTAACTTCGAGTCGGAGTCGTCCTTCGATTCGGCGGCTTGTGCTTCCTCGGCAACTTGCTCGGGGTCCAGTCGGGTCGTATCGTCCATGTTGAATTGGCGGGTCTCCGGTTCGGAGAGGGTACCGCGCCGATCGATTTGGTCCGCTTCGAGCAACCAAGAGCTGATATCGAAGCTGTCTTTGGAATCGGTATTCTTGTGTTCGGAGAGCCGATCCGCCGCTTCTTTGACGGATGCCACTTCAGGTTTTTTGGCACTAGCGATCCCGACCTCGATGGAGATCTCAAACTCCAATTGCCCGATCCGGATCTTGTCCCCCGACTTGAGTATCTTCGCCTTATCCGGCGTGAGTTGCTTTTCGTTCACATAGGTGCCGTTGCGGCTCTTTAGATCGAGCAAAAGAACCCGTCCATCCTTCTGGACGATGGCGCAGTGGCGCCGACTTACCGATTCGCTCTTGGGACGGAGTTGGCAATTATCGCCACGTCCAACAAAGAACTTCTCGTCCTTGATGGGAATCTCTTTGCCTTCATGGTTTCCGGATAAAACTTTTAACGAAACCTGCATTGCCGTCCCTTTTGTCTATCTCAAACCGCTTTTGCGAGCCCCGCGTCATCGTGGAGCTTTTTCCACCGGAACTCGGCAACCAACGCGTTGGCCGCACGCCGGAAGTCGAACCGAGCTCAATCGAATGATTCGAAACCACGGATTCAAAACTACGGATTCGTATCTCCGCAGGAAACCTGATGAAGCTTTGGCTTCTCAGTCGCTACCGCGACAGGACGGGCAAACCAACATGCTTCATCCACGATTATCTGCAGGAATATAATCGATCCTCACGACACAAACATGGGCGCGAGATTCGCAGGGGGCTCGACAACCTGAACTTCCATTCAGGTCGGGTGAGAGCGAGAGAGCCCCATCCAAACCATCTGTTCATTTTAATAAATAGCCTAAATCTTTCAATTCCAAAACTTCATAATTGAGGGGTAGAATCGTTCCTAAACCCTCGCATAGCCGGTCGACGAGCCATTCCTCCCAGAGAAACTCCGAGGGGATTTTCCCAATGTCTTGGATCCCAAGAAGGGCCCCAAACTCTCCGGAAGCCCGCAGTAGCAAGCTCCCATGCTGCAACAAACCTGCCCGTGTGCGTCGCTGGGCGCTCCCTAGAACTTTATGCGCACCGACCACCAAATCAACGGGTGTCCTCCTTTGAAAGCACAGGAAAGGCTCCTCGTCCCCCGATTTCTTCGCCACTGAGCAGGTGCAGTTTTCTGAGAGCGAAGCCTCGAGACCGAGTCGGATTAAACCGTCCCGGACCGCTTCATGCACCGCTCGATATAGGACTTCGTTCGCACCTTTGTCCAGCAAACCTTTCGATGCTGGGATTACAAAACTGTAAGTGATTTCTTGGTCATGGAGGATCGCACCTCCGCCGGTTTTGCGCCGCACCCAAGGCAATCGGTTGAGTGACGGTTGCGATATGCCCGCGGGATCGTCGACCAAATCCTCGATTTGTTGGAAGTGGCCCAAGGAAAGCGTGGGCTCTGACCAGCGGTAGATCCGGACTACGATTGGTCCTTCTGGGACGGCGCGTTGCAACAAGCAATCGTCGATCCGCATATTGTCGATGCCAGTACGAGCGCTATCGCGGACCAACAACGCTTTGTTCTTCGAGATTTCCATGTGCGGTCACGCTCGAACAGAGGTGCTTCCATCGCGATCGGTGGTTAGCCGTGTTGAGAAATCATTTTTTGATAGGCTTGGTAGTCCATCAATTTCGCTATCTCGCTCGGATCGCTCATCTTGATCTTCATCATCCAACCTTGATCGTACGGATCGGCATTGAGTTGATCGAGTCGATCCACCAATCCCGAGTTGACCTCGGTCACTTCGCCACTGACAGGGCTGTACATGGGACTGACCGCCTTAACGCTTTCAACCTCTCCAAACTCTTGACCTGCAGCCAACTTCTGCCCGACCGATGGCAGCGCCATAAAGACGAGGTCGTTGAGTTCGGCAACGGCAAAGGCAGAGATACCAACGGTAGCAACGCCGTTGGCGTCAGCGGGTGCATAAACCCATTCGTGCGAATCGCAATACTTCAATTGTTCTGGTTGTATAGACATTTTGTTTTCTCGGAATGCTAAAGACCAAAGGAGACGAGATGAGGGGAAAGAATTAAGAGCGTTTGTAGAACGGAAGCTCCACCACCGTTGCCGGGGCGCGCGTTCCGCGTATATCGACTTCGATTCGATGGCCGACGTTAGCAGCATCAGCGTTTACATAAGCCATTGAAATCGGTTGATTGAACGTGGGGGAAAAAGTGCCACTGGTCACCGTCCCGATCGCTTGCCCGTCGGTGCTGTAACAAGCGGATTGTTCGCGGGCTGCACGGCGACCTTCGACCTTCAATCCAACGCGTTTCACTCCGGAAGGTCCTGCTCCGGATGCTCCGGAGGATTTGCCGGCCAAGGCGCGGCTGCCGACAAAGCTTCGATCCTTCAAGTTCACCGCAAACGAGAGGCCAGCGGTGTACGGGTCGATCTGCTCGCTCAATTCATGGCCATACAACGGCATACCCGCTTCCAACCGCAATGTATCCCGAGCCCCTAAGCCAACAGGCAGGACGCCATGTTCGCGTCCAGCCAAAAAGATATTTTCCCATACACGGACTGCATCCTCGGAGCGCACAATCAATTCAAAACCATCCTCGCCGGTATAACCCGTGCGCGAAACAATGCATGGCTTGGACATCTGCTCGGTCACCTTGGCTCGGTAGTATCCGAGTTTGGTAGCAGCCGGGGGCAATAGCCGTTCGCAGACCTGAACCGCCCGTGGACCTTGGACGGCGATCATCGCTGTCGACTCCGTGACATCGTGAAATTCGACGTCTGGGAAATCGGCCAAGTGGGGTTGTAGCCAATGGACGATTTTTTCTTTGTTGCTAGCGTTCACCACCAGCAGGAAATAGATTTTTCCGCTCGGGCTCTCCAGGCAGCTAACCAGCACATCGTCGAGGATCCCACCCTCTTCATTGCATACGAGTGAGTATCGAACTTGGCCGGGTTGCATATCCAACACCCTGCGCGTCAACAGATGGTCGAGGAGTTGGTCGGCTCGGGGTCCATCAAACCGCAATCGTCCCATGTGAGAAATGTCAAAAACGCCCATCGCGGTTCTCGTCGCCGTGTGTTCGGCTACGATTCCGGAATATTGGATCGGCATCTCGTAGCCGCCAAACGGGGCCATTTTACCCCCGTTTTGGAGATGCCATGCGTGCAACGGCGTAAAAAGATTGGTTCCGCTTTGGGGAGTATTCATGGGGTTCCGCAAACTTATTTTAGGACGGGAAGCCCGTCGAAATATTGGGTTGGTCGCCATCGAGACGCCGGTTGGTCGCCATCGAGACGCCGGTTGGTCGCCATCGAGACGCCGGTTGGTTGCTGTCGAGATACTGGGTGGCACAATCGGGACGCCTTACTATAGCGGCCTCTCAAGAGGGCGAGAACTCTTATTGACTCGCAAATTACCCAGCCTCTATAAGTTCTCACATCATGCGTTTAGCCTTAATGCTCCCAAACTGGGTTGGGGATGCCTGCATGGCAACCCCAACTCTTCGTGCCCTTCGATTCGGAATCCCAGAGCTGAGCGAGTTCTGCTGGATCGGTCGCCCCGCGCCGCTGATGGTGCTCGAGGGACTTCCGTGGGCGGATTCGACTCTGTGCTACAAACCTCGCTCGAAACAGTCATGCCAACCGGGACAGCAGGGGACCTGGAACCGTCGGGGGTTGGTTCGCGAGTTGCGGCGTCGGCGCATGGATGCGATCCTCCTCATGACCAATAGTTTGTCCACGGCCCTCATCGCCTTTATGGCAGGGATTCCTCGCCGCATTGGGTATGCGCGCGATGGACGCGGTTTTCTCTTGACCCAACGCGTGCGCATCACCGATGGGAACCGAGACGCCCGCAAAGACCCATGCATCGATACCTACCTTCGACTTGCCGAAGCCATGGGTTGCTCCATCCCAAGTCGCCGAACGGAACTTGCCACGACCGACGCAGATCGCCAATTGGCCGATCGGTTTTGGCATGAAGTCGGCTTTAGCCCAGAGCGTCCAACCATCCTGCTCAACACGGGTGCTGCGACTGCGGAAACCAAGCGATGGCCGATCGAACACGCGGTTCGAGCCGCCGGTGAACTGAGCCGTCAACACGGCTACCAAATCCTGGTTCATTGTGGGCCCGCTGAACGTGAGATCGCCAATCGCATCGAAGAACAAACGGCACTCGCTGGGGTCCGAAGCATGGGGCGATGGACTTCGTTGCCACTGGGGCTGAGCAAGGCACTTATCGAGCGGTCGACGCTCGTGATATCGACCGATAGCGGTCCTCGTCATATTGCCATCGCGATGAACAAGCCGGTGATTTCGATATTCGGTTCGATTGCACCGGACATGACTCGCAGCTACAACGAGCCCGAAACGATCGTGACGCTCGGTTTGGCGTGCCAACCGTGCGGCAAGTACGAATGTCCATTGAAGCATACTCAGTGCATGAACGGACTCGATGCGGAACGCGTTGTCCGCGCCGCGTTGCTCTCGATGGAGCAACAGACACGGCGAGCTGGATAGTTCGAGTCGGCCTAACGGCTGCCGCCTCGACGCTCTTAGCTACTGACTCTACCAGCTGCTGACTCTACCAGC
Source organism: uncultured Pirellula sp. (assembly GCA_903930765.1). GTDB lineage: Bacteria > Planctomycetota > Planctomycetia > Pirellulales > Pirellulaceae > JBKCUI01. The sequence continues at coordinate 12,217 of CAIYZV010000234.1, read as the reverse complement.
TGCTGACTCTACCAGCTGCTGACTCTACCAGCTACTTCGGCGGGATCGCTTGTCGGCAGGCTTCAAGCAGTTCGATGATTTGCTCGACCGAAAGCTGTTCGGCCCGAAGGTTCGGGGCGTAACCTTTCGCCTGCATAACGGCATCGATCTGAGGTTTGTCCAAATCATCTTGCAAGGCCGTTGCTAATTGGCTGCGCAGAAATTTTCGCCGATGGAAAAAGAGCGCTCGAAGTCGAGTGTGGAAGAACTCGAGATCTGCGATACGCGACCGTTTGGCCGCATTCGGTCGAATCCGAAGGATAGCCGAGTCGACTTTCGGTTGCGGCCAAAAAACCGTGGGTGGCAAAACACGCAGTACCTCGCAATCCCCGAGGGCTTGCATCCACACCGACAAAGCGCTGTAGTCTTTGCACGAAGGAGGGGCAGTTATCCGTTCGCCGAGTTCCTTCTGGATTGTTACGACCATCCTCTCGGCCAACGGTTCGACAGTGAGAAGGTTGCTGATGATCGGGGTTGCCACGTTGTAGGGAAGGTTTGCAACGAGCTTGAATCTGGCATTGGGAATTCGGGTCATCGTCGCTCGCACCGCATCGAGAACCTCATCCCGCAGATGATTCTTGTTCCGAAGCGCATCGCACGAAAGTAGCTGGACGTTGGAGAAACTCTTAAGTTCCTTGGCCGCGAGGGCTTGGAGATCCCGGTCGACTTCTACGGTGACAACCGCCCCCACCTTGGTCGCCATCGACTTGGTCAGCGAACCCAGCCCAGTACCGATTTCGAGCACCACATCGTTCGGAGCCAACGCGGCCCCATCGATGAGAATGTTGAGCAGGTTGAGATCGACAAGGAAGTTTTGGCCGTACTTCGTTTTCGGATGCAAACCCGCTTTTTCAAGGGTCTTGGAAAGAAAAGAGAGGGTTTGTTTTTCGCTCATGCAATGATCTGATCGTTCTAGGATTGTGCTGCGCGTCGATTACTGGATCTCAAAAATTCCTTCAACCTCGACCGCCATTCCGCCCGGGAGCGAATTGGTTCCCAGAGCGCTTCGAACGCCAACGCCTAAGTCACTACCCCAGAGATCGACGAAGACTTGGCTGCAGCCATTGATGACCAAAGGGCTTTGGCCGAACTCATCGGTGCACCGTACCAAGCCTAACAGTTTGACGACGCGAGCAACGCGATCAAGGCTTCCTAGGCCGGCCTTGAGTGTGGCAAGCATCGCCAATGCTGTCTGCTGCGCTGCGGCTTTTCCGCCCTCGACATCCAGGTCCGCTCCGACGCGGCCGAGGATGATCGTTCCATCGCTTTTCAGCGGGCCGTGGCCGGACAAATACGCCAAATTCCCAACGACCAACATCGGCTTGTACAACCCGACTGGCTTTGGTGCGGGAGGTAGTTGAAGCCCGAGGGCCTCTAGCTTCTTCTCAATCTGTGACATGATAGAAATCGATTGGCTGAATGATTGGCTGAATGAATGGGAGGGCGACCACCGGCGGGTGGGTACGCTGACGAAACCGACAGCATAGTTCAAAAACAACGATCGCTCTAGCCTTGCCATCTCGGAAATAACGGCAGTTATTCGAGTCCGGACATACGGGTGAGGAAGGTCGACTCGTCGACGTTTCCGCTGAGGAACTGGTGCGCTAGCACATAGCGCTGGATCCTCATCGCATCCTCCCCGGTCGCTTCGGCTCGGTAGGCGACACGGCCGATCGAGTAATTGTCTCGCAAGTCGTTTCGTTTTACTTCAGCAGCGAGTTGGTTTTTGGAGAGTCGAACGATGTAGTGCGAGTAAGGCATCTCAGGGGGTTTTGTGAGCAAGATCACGGCTTCGATGATGCCGTTGGACAGACCGGCCTCCACGAGCACTGCGGGAGTTGCAACTGTGTCCTCCAAGACATCATGCAGCACTCCGACTTGTTGAGCCGCCGGGGTGTCGCACGACAGCATGACGCGGAACAGATGCAGCAGATAGCATTCGCCGGCCTTGTCACGCTGCCCTCGATGGTAATGGACAGCGATCGCAATCGCTCGTTCGATTCCCTCGCGGTACGATCCCCATAATGGCGGTTCATCCATAGGTTGTTGCAGGGAGTGCGCTGGGGATTCGAGCGATTGCGATGGCGAATTGGATTCCAACGCATTGGATTCAGGAGATGGCATTGGAGGCCCTATCGATCGTTTTTGTGGCTTGGTTTGCCAAAAACTGAAACACATGCCGATTGGTTGGGTCTGAGGAGTATTCGGTACAGCCTAGGGGAGGGAAGACGACCGGCTCAAAATAAGCGATCGACGGGATAGCGTTGAGCGTGCAGGGCGAATGCTGAGGGAGATCATTCCTGCCAAAAACGAGCAAGCCTCCGTCGCGCAGTACGTGATGCATCGCCGTGAATGTCCGATCCACAGCGTTTGGATCATCGAGCCCAAACCCGTACACCCCGTTGAATACGATGCAATCGAGTTGGCCTCGTTGGAAGTACTGCTCCAGACGTTCGCACGAATCGATGATGTGCTCTCTAGCTCCAAAGCATTGTTGGCTCGGATCGATTTCCAGGGTCGTAAAGTTCTTCGTCCTGAAGAGGTTGGGGTAGTGAAGCGTGTACCAAGCGCAGCCCACAAACAGGATGCGTTGGTATTGGGAACTTCGAAGAAGCTCCGGAAAGATGACTGTTTCAAGCACCACGCGGTCCCCTCGTTTTTTCCGCGTGTCGATTCCGTAGGGGATCAGCCAACGATGGATGTGAATCCGAAGCCTTTTGAGAGGATTCACAGGTTAGCTCTTCACTTTTGGTATGTACTCGTACTGCCTGAGCCATGCGATCGCATCTCGGATCGATTCCTGGGCGGGACGCGATCGATAGCCCAATTGCGCTGCAGCTCGTTCGCTCGAGTACCAGTGGAATTGGCTTCCCATCGCAATCGCCGCGGAGTTGATGATCGGCTCCTCCGAGGTCAGTCTTCCGATACAATCACCGACCGTTCCAGCGATCCAGGGGACCAAGTATCGCATGGTGATCAGTGGTTTGCGAGATCCCAATTGCGACGTGATCTCTCGCCAAAGCTGCATGTAGGTCCAGTTCTCTCCCCCCAGGATGAAACGGCCACCGCGCGGTGCTCGATCCATCGCCGCCAGGATGGCGCTCGCCACGTCCCGAGGGTCGCAGACACTGCAGCCGCCTGAAGGAGCCCACGGTGGAGCTCCGCTGCGCAAATCGCAGATCATTCGGCCGCTGCTGGGCTTCCAATCCCACGGTCCAAGCATGAACCCTGGGTAAACAATTACGGCGTCCCCACCTCGGCTGATGTATGCGCGCGTTTCTTGCTCGGCCGCCCTTTTGGTAACGACATAAGTGCACGGAACCTGACCGTCACCGGGGGTGTCCTCTTCGACGATTCGGTTTTTGGAACCTACGGTGAGCGTATTGACCGTGGAGACATGAATGCAGCGGCAGCCCCGCTCTTCGGCAAATCGGAGGGCGTTTCGGGTTCCATTGCCATTGATGTGGTGCCCCTGCTCCAACTGCTTCCAGCCGATGTGGATGTGCGCAGCGCAGTGAACGACGGCTTGAACGGGCCCTGTGATTTTGCTCGTAATGCCATCCCAATCGGTGACATCTGAATCCACGGGTTCAAGACGTAAACCGCTAAGGGCCTTGGACTTCGATGCGGTGCGCGAAACCGCGACGACCTCGTGCCCCTTGTCGATGGCCATTCGAACGATGTTGTTCCCGAGCAAGCCTGTGGCGCCAGTAACGACAATCCTCATACCGCACGCCTCCTCCTGAGCAAGTGTCGAATGGTACAACCGTTCAAAAAATGAAGAAATCTCGACTTGCCATCAGAGCGTGGGAAATCCCATCGCGGATGGCGAAAAGATGATATCACATCACAGGGGGCTGTCATCACCGCTATGATGGAACCAAAGGAAGTCCATCCGGACCCCATTTTAGAGGTCCGCAGGATCAGAATTTATGCTTATAATCCGGATCTTCGAATCGCCCAAAACCCTAATGGCTTCTCCCCGGCATGGCAATTATCGAGACCCGCAACTTGACCAAACAATTTGGCTCAGGGGATATTGCGATCGAGGTTCTCCGCGGCGTCAACTTGACGATCGAGACGGGGGAGTTCGTTGCATTGATGGGCCCCAGCGGATCCGGGAAAAGCACGTTGATGAGCATTATCGGAGGGATCGAACCCCCGACGAGCGGCCAAGTCATCCTTGATGGAATCGATTTGGGAACGCTTGACGACGACCAGCGAACCCTGATTCGGCGACGCAAAATTGGGTTCGTTTTCCAAGCCTTCAACTTGATCCCAACCCTCTCGGCACTCGAAAACGTCGCCCTCCCGATGGAACTCGACGGTGTCCCCCGCAAACTCGCCAACGAGCGGGCAGGCAAGGCCCTCGAACGGGTCGAGATGCTTCATCGCAGCGACCATATCCCGTCGAAACTTTCCGGCGGAGAGCAGCAACGGGTCGCTGTCGCTCGGGCGATTGCCATCGAACCCGTAATCCTGTTGGCGGATGAGCCGACCGGGAATCTCGATTCCAGACAATCGGGCCGTGTGACGGAACTGCTACGTTCCCTCGCTTCTGACCTGAACCAGACCATCGTCATGGTCACCCACGATGCCCAGGTCGCACGATCCGCTTTCCGACTCCTAAAATTCCGTGATGGGAATATCGAAAAGGATATCTCGCAAGACGATTTTGCTCGGGATGCATCGGCATTCCAAATCAGTTCGCCCCAACCATCGACGGGTTGATCGCCACTTATGCCACTGCGCAGACTCTCCCTTCGCGAACTCCAAAATCGCCCCGCCCGAACGTTGTTGACGATCCTGAGCATCGTCATCGGTGCCGGAGCGATCGTTGCAACGGCCCTGTCGTCCAAATCGGCACGGCTTGCCCAAGTCGCCATGGTGCAAGCCGTCACTGGACGTACTTCGCTTGAGATCCAGTCGGTCGGCGGGAGTTCATTCGATGCCAAGCAAGTTGCATTCTTGACCGATACCGAGGGTTTAGAAGTAATCTCTCCCGCGATCCGTCGTTTCGCGACCATGACCGTGCCAGAGCCGAAGTCCCCAGAGTCGGCAGCGACCGAATCCGCTCCTCCAAGATCGAACAAGGACTCATCGAACAAGGACTCATCGAAAAGCGAACCGAGGAAATTCCGCGTTCAGTTGCTCGGTGTGGATCTCCAGCAAGACCAGCTCGTGCGGAACACAGAAATCATCCGAGGTACCGATCGCGGCGAGTCCACGAACAGAGATTCAGGGTCAACCGATGCCGAAGCAACAGAAACCGCGAAGGAACAAGAAGTCTTCGTTGACGAAGGTTTTGCGAGAGCCGCAAATTTGGAGTTGGGCCGACAAGTCAAACTGCTGACCAAGGGAGGCAATCAGACGGCAAGAATTGGTGGCTGGATTCGATCGAAAGATGCATCGTCGGCGCTCCAATCGGCCGTGGTCGTCGCTCCACTTCGCGTTGTTCAGCGATGGACCCGATCCCCCGGTAAACTCGATTTGGTGCAGTTGGTCGCTCGCGATGAAAAACAACTGGAAGTTTTAGAAACGACCATCGCAAAACAACTCCCGGAAGGAGTGAACGTCCGGCGCCCGAGCATGCGAAGTGAGCTGGCGAGCGAAAGCACCTACGCCATTCAACGCGGGCTTTTGATTGCGACAATTTTTTCGTTGATCATGGCGGCGTTCATCATTTTCAATACGTTCCAGATGAACATCGGTGAGCGACGGCGGCAGCTGGGAATCCTCCGCGCCATCGGTACCACTCGCAAACAGCTTCTTTGGATGATCCTGCGCGAAGGGTTTCTCTTAGGAGTGATCGGCAGCGCGATCGGTTGCGTGTGCGGATACTTTGGTGCCTCCGTGCTCAATCGATCTACGTCTGCTCTGCTACAGATCGATATCCCCCAAGCCCCATTCGATGTGCTGCCCATGATCTTGGCGATGGTGTGCGGCGTCCTGGTATCCGTCCTCGGGGCCGGTATCCCCGCGATGATGGCTTCCCTCGCATCTCCCTCTGATGCGATGAAGGTCGTAGCAGAAAGCGATAAAAACGCTCCCTACTGGAAATGGTTCCAAGGCGGGATCGTCCTGATCATCGTGGGTATTTTCATCCAAACGATCGCAACGTTGGAAATCATCAACGTGCAACTCGGCACGCCAGGCATCGTGCTGATCATCCTGGGAGTGATCCTGTTGCTTCCCGCGAGCCTGGACTCGTTGACGATGCTGGCCGCTGCGCCGCTGATGGTTTGGTTCCCCACGGAAACCCGATTGGCCCGCCGTCAAATTTTGCGGCACCCGGGGCGTTCGGCAATGACGATCGGAATCATGCTGGTCGCCATGGCGATGGGAATCGGCATGGCCAGCACCATCTTCGATAACATTCGGGATGTGCAGAGTTGGTATCAGCGCACGATCGTCGGCGACTTTTTTATTCGCGCGGCAATGCCCGATATGAGCAGCGGTCATGCGGCGGATATGCCGGATGGATTCGTTCAACGCGTGGAAGGTGTCGATGGTGTCAAGCTGGTCGATACGTTGCGGTTTGTGAGCGCTCGAGCCGGCGACAGTTCGGTGATCGTCGTCGTGCGCAAGTTCAATTCGAAGACTCAGGACTTCTTTGATCTGGTGCGAGGTACCGAGGCAGAAGCGATGCAAGGCATCCATGAAGGCCGTGTGGTCCTGGGTTCGGTACTCTCCGAACGGATGCAATTAGGGCCTGGAGACTCGATTGAGCTAGAAACCAATGAAGGGAAAACCAGATTGGAAGTCGCCGGGGTCACCAATGAATACCTCGCCGGAGGATTGACGCTGTACATGGAAGCCGAGCAAGCGAAAAGGCTGCTCAACGTCGATGGAACCGATGCTGTGATCATCCAAGTCGAACCGGGGAGGCGCGATCAGGTCGCTGGAAGTTTGAAGGCGCTCGCCGAGAGCGAAGGCCTGATGTTTCAATCGTTCAGCGACCTCGCGAAAATCATCGAAGGAATGATTAACGGTGTCGTCGGTGGACTCTGGGCGGTACTCGCACTGGGCGCCTTGATTGCCGCATTTGGCTTGATCAATACGCTCGCGATGAACATCCTCGAACAAACGCGTGAGATCGGCATGCTGCGTGTGATCGCGATGACCCGCTCCCAAATACGCAAGATGATCCTAGCTCAGGCGTGGATCATGTCGTTGATCGGTATTATTCCTGGGGTGGTGCTCGGGGTCGGGATCGCATCGGTGATCAACATCAGCACGATGGTAGTTACCGGCCACGCCGTTCGATTCCAGCTGTATCCGTGGATGATGTTCGCCGCGATTCTTTGTGAGATCGTGGTCGTCACTCTAGCGGCGCTTCTTCCCGCCGAACGGGCTGCCCGCTTGAATCTGGCGTCCGCGCTGCAGTACGAGTGAGCTGTAGGCGGCGAATGGAGCACGCCGCCTTTTTCCATATAGCTTTCTGCATATAGCTTTCTGCATCTAGCCCGCTACACGGGCGTTGACGAGCCATAGCGTAATCCAAAAACAGAGGATCAGGATTACCCAGACGATGTCGAGGAAGTGCCAGTACAACGTACAGAATCGGAGCCCAAAACTTCGCTCGTGATCGTACTGGTTGCGAAATGCATTGCGGGTTGTCCACCACAGTCCAACCACGCCTCCCACCACGTGCGCGGCATGGAGGAAAGCGAGAATGAACGTGTAGCCATAGGCGCTCTCGTTGCGGGTCGGAGCATCGGCCAGCCCGTCTAGGAGTCGCTTCATTCCATCCGACTGCACGAACAAAAAGCCGATCCCCATCACGCATGCCGCGATCGTGTAACGTTTGACCGACGCGTTGCGATCGCGTTTCGCTGCGCGAGTCGCGATCTCCAAACAGACCGAGACTCCTATCAGCAGTAGAGTCGATGGCAGGAAACTCCATGGGAGCAAAAACTGTTGGGTCAGTGGCCGATCGCTGTTCACGCGCATGTAGACGTAAACCACGTACAGCAGGATGCTCGAGAAAAAGAAAACCCCGAGCGACGCGATCAGCAACCAAACGCCTTGCATCGCCCGTGCATCGACAGGAAGCACCGGCGGCGACTTGGGAATCAAACTCTCGTCGATCGCACGAGAACGGGGAGTATCCACGAATGTGTTTCCAATCCGCAAGGAGCTTCAATGGTTGACGGGGGATGACTTGGTCCTGAGGCCTGGAGCATTTCACAGCAGTGCCCAGCCCAGAGCGATCGATGGTAGACGCTAGCAAATTCTCGACAACCGGTAATGTGGCTCAAAAAACCGATGATTTTCAGCGGTCCAGCCCCCGATTCCGGGGTGCGCCCGAGTATTTTCTGGGTCTGCCAAGGGGTTTGCATGTGGCAATCGAGGAAAAGTCGCATATAACTTAACTCTTCATCAGCGAGCAGGCAGCATGAGCGGCTAATTGATCCTGGACTTCCAGCTCTCCGTTCAACGAGGGACTTGGTAAGTTGGCAATCCCTGATGGTCCGAAAGCATGGAGCAAATGAGATGACTAGTAAACCGCGCCAAACCCTTGCCTTGATCGATCTCGCCGTGGATTCGGGGACACGAAAACCTCGCATCGAGACCGCTCTTAATCGGCTTGACGGATTGACGTTGCTCGAATGGAGCATTCGGCGGCTTGGGGAATCGACATTGGTTGACTCGGTCGTCGTGACAGGACCTGCCAAACACCGCTCGATCCTTAATCAATCGCGACTTTGCCATGCCAAGTGGATTCCGAGTGTTTTGACCACCCCTGCACAGCGAGCTGCAGAGATCGCGGATTCACAGAACGCGGATTGGGTAGTGCACGTCAATCCGATGTGCCCATTCATGGACCCCGCACTCGTCGACCGCTTGATCGCTCGTGGTCTCTCACAGGCAGGCTGTGACTTTGTTGGGTTCGTGGCACCGAACTCGCCCAATTTCTCGCTGCATCGATTGGGTTTGGTCGCAGAGATGAGTTCGGCGCGAGGGTTGACCAAGCTGATCACAGAGGGTTTGGCTTGCGACCCACTCGATGTCCCGCAGTTGATGCGACTTCATTTGAACCAATTCCGAGCCCATTGGATCCCGCTGCCCGCTCAACTCTCGACCGAATCCATGAAATTTCTGTTGGAAACCGAAGAGGACTGGGATCGTGTGGGGACCTACATGGAGGCTCTCGGCCAAGATCTCTCGTGGCAGAGCCTTGCCTCGGTCGCCAACCGCCAAAAGCTTGCTTAATCGATTGAGCGAGCTTCTTTGAGAACAGCTGGCTTGCGCTAGGCAGCCAGTTTCGTAAGCCATAATCGGCTGTGGTTTCCGCTAGCTAGCGGCAGGTGGTTCGACGCGTGGCATGGACTCGATCACTCTGTCGATGAGTCCATAGGCGCATGCTTCTTCGGGATCCATGAAGCGATCGCGATCGGTGTCCTTTTCAATCTTCTCAAGGCTTTGTCCGCAGTGACGGATCAGGATCTCGTTCAAGCGGCGTTTGGTTCGCTGGAACTCACGCACGTGAATCGAGATCTCTTCGGCGGTACCTTGCATCCCAGCCAACGGTTGGTGGATCATGATCCGGGAGTTAGGAAGCGAGTACCGTTTTCCTTTAGCCCCAGCAGTCAATAGAACCGCCCCCATCGATGCGGCTTGGCCGATGCAATAGGTGGCCACATCGCAAGAAACAAATTGCATCGTGTCGTAAATGGCCATCCCGGCGCTGACGCTGCCACCAGGGCTGTTGATGTACATGTGGATATCCGCTTTGGGATCATCCGATTGCAAGAAAAGCATCTGAGCGACGAGTGCGTTAGCGATTTCGTCGTTGACGTCTGTTCCTAGGAAGATGATGCGATCTTTGAGCAATCGGCTGTAGATGTCGTAGACCCGTTCTTCACGACCGCTCTTTTCGATCACGTATGGAATGAGTGGCATATAGCTTTCCTCGGTTCCCGATAGGGAGAAATATTCTGGGTAGGATCTGGTGGAACTCGAGCGCGCCGTCGCGGCGCGATCGATTCGAGTTTACTTGTCTTCTTCGACAGCGGTTTTCGCGAGGATTTCGTCGACCAAACCGTATTCTTTGGCTTCGAGGGCGGTGAGGAAGTAATCCCGTTCGGTGTCCCCCGCGATCTGATCCGCAGTTTTACCGGTGTGTTTGGCCAGGATATCGTTGAGCTGGCTTCGGAGCCGAAGGATTTCGCGAGCTTGGATCTCGATGTCGGACACTTGTCCGCGAACGCCACCGTGAGGTTGGTGGACCATCACGGTGCTGTTGGGCAAGCAGTATCGTTTGCCTGCAGAGCCTCCAGCGAGTAGCACAGCCGCTCCGCTGGCTGCTTCACCGACGCAATACGTGGCGACTGGGCAGCTGAGCATCTGCATGGTGTCGTAGATCGCAAGCGTCGCCCGGACTTCGCCTCCAGGGGAGTTGATGTAAAAGTGGATGTCCTTGCGGCGGTTTTCGCTCTGCAAGTACAGCAGCTTCATGACGACTTCGTTGGCGTTGCCGGCATAGATTTCTCCTTGGAGAAACACAATTCGATTTTCCAGCAGCAAATCGCCCAGCGTCATTTGACGCTGACGCTGGTAACTCTGTTGCGCATGGGAGTCAAAAACAGGAGGCATGCGATAATCCCTATTCACGAGTCGTTTCCTTTCACGAATGGTTTGTGCCGGAATCCATGTATCTTTCGCATTGGGCACCGTTTGGCAAGGGTACATCCGGGGTGATCAGGGCGCATCTTTGGGAAAATCCATCGCTGAGCAGGCTCGGATCAGTCACCTTCTTGCAAGACATCGATGACTCGTTGCAAATCGGCAGCTAACGGGGCTGAGATCACGATGGGTTGCCCACTTTTCGGATGGGTGAACTCGATCTGTGCAGCATGAAGTGCTTGTCGTTCCAAAATCACGTCGGAATCTTGCTCCCGATTCGGCAACCCTCGAGCTTGTCGCCGAAGCAATTGGCCTCGAGTGATCTGCGCGTGACCGGCGTACAAGCGATCGCAGAGGACCGGGCAGCCAATATGCGCTAAATGGACCCGGATCTGGTGCGTGCGACCGGTCTTTGGAAATACCTTGAGCACAGCATAGCCCGGAAAGCGATGGGTCACCTCGAACTGCGTTTCCGCGTAACGGCTACTGGGATGGCCGTTGCGAATGGCCATCTTTTCCCGTTGGTAAGGATGGTGCCCGATGGCTTGGATGATCCTGTCCCGATCTCGATCGAGTCTGCCGCTGACGATGGTAATGTATGACTTCTGCACGTCGCGAGCTTCGAATTGGGCGCAAAGCTTGAAGTGGACTTCGTTGGTTTTCGCGATCAAGATCACGCCGCTGGTTTCGCGATCCAACCGGTGGACGATCCCTGGTCGTGTTGGGCCACCAGCGTCGCTGAGTTCTTTAAAATGATGGGCTAATGCGGCTGTAAGCGTCCCCGACCAATGCCCCTTCGCAGGGTGCACCACCATACCCGCGGGTTTGTTGATCGCGACCAAATACTCGTCTTCGTACAGCACGTCGAGCGGGATGTCCTCGGGGATCGGACCATCGGTGGGAGCCGGGGGCAAATCGATGATTTGTACGACTTGGCCGGGAAAAACACGAAACGCAGGCTTCACCGGTCGCCCATCCACAAGGACGCTTTCGTTCATCACCACCCGGCGCAAAAAGACACGGCTGTAGCCATCGATCATCAACGTCAAATAAAGATCGATCCGAGTGTTCGCATGCTCCTCGGTCACTGTGAAGCTAAGGTTTTTCAGGGGGACTGGATCGGCAAACACATAGGCTGACCCAGATAATGCGGCATCAGATACTGCGGCATCAGATACTGCGGCATCAGATTCGGGGGTGAAAGCTCCAGAAACATCTGCTTCATCCGAATCGATTTCCTCCGATGCAGCTTCACTGGCCTCACTTTCTACAAGCGACTCCTGTTGCGGTTGGACGAGTTCGTCCATGGGCAATTTAGAGCCCTTCGGACTCTGCTGGTCTTTGCTTCTCGGCGGGCGACGATTCGGATTGGATTTAGTCACGCAATGGCTCAACGCTTGATCTCGCTGAACCAGATCGGACCACCAACAGAAAGGTCCAGGTTAGATGCGAGGGAAGGGATGGATTAAGGTTTATCGGCGGGTGCTGCACCCGCTGGTGTGTCAGCAGCTGGCTCCGTTGCTGGTGCCGGCTCCGTTGCTGGTGCCGG
>CAIYZV010000233.1 GCA_903930765.1 uncultured Pirellula sp. | reverse complement strand
GCGAGTGATAAACACACACCAGTCGTCTGCGTAGCGTGCGAACCGAACGTCCGGTCTTCCAGCGAGATAGCCTCGCTGACGAACGTTGCCGTGCATACCCTGAGCATGAAGGAACCAGTCCAACTTGTTCAAGACCGCATTAGCCAATAAGGGTGAAATCACCCCACCTTGCGGAACGCCTTTCTCGGTGGCTTGCACAACTCCATCGACCTGTACACCAGCTTTCAGAAACCGGTTGAGCAAGTCCATAAACTTGTTGTCCAAGACCTTTTCCCGCACCACCTTGAGGATGGCCTTATGCGAGATTTCATCGAAACACGCTTTGACATCCCCTTCAATCACCCATGTAAATTTGCTTCGCATGAGCTGTTGACATCGGAAGATTGCATGATGCGTACTTCGATTGGGCCGAAACCCGTATGAATTCTTGTGGAACTCCACTTCAAAGATCGGTTCGAGAGCCATGCGAATGGCTTCCTGCACGATCTTGTCACGCAAACAAGGTATGCCCAATGCCCGCATTTTGCCGTTGGCTTTTGGGATCAATACACGTCGTAGCGGTTGAGGTTGGTACGTTCCACTCTTCAGTTCCAGTCGTAGCTGTTCGATCTTGCCTTCGAATCCCTTTTGGAAATCTCGGGCCGTCACGCCATCTACGCCTGGTGCTTTGTTGCGGGATCGCTTCACGACTCGCAGCGCCGCTGTCGTCAACCACGTTGGGTTGTGCATCAAGTCCATCAAGTTCCGGGCTCGCATGTCATGCGGGTTGGTCGGAAACAAGGGTAAACTTGACTCGCGATGCTGTTTTTGAGCCTTGGAGTCTTCCCATAGCCTTCGTTGGACTTCTTCCACGTTCATCGAGAGGCCTCCCGATTTCCCAGTCCACCTTCGATCAAGGATCGTCCGCTTTCTGGGCTCAACGCTTCCGCATTCCAACACGAAACATTCTGCCTCCCTTCGCCATGTGGCCGGCTTTCCCGACCTCGGACTACTACGAAGGCTCCGCCACTGAGCCGCCTCATCGGTGAGGATTGGGCAGGCCGAAGCCCACCTATCCGAGCGATCACCCTACTCGGCTCAGCTTCCCTGGTTCCCTTGATGACACTCAAACGCTCTCGGTTAGACTCCGACTTTTGATTACCAAGCTGCTGTCCGCAGTTCCCCCGAGCACCAATGGATAATTGACTGTTCCACTGACTTCGGAATCGTCGAAACGATTCGCTAGGATGTTCACCTACAACGATAGTGTTCATCCGCTTGGGCCATTCCCTATTCCAGGTGAGGTACGCCTGGACGGCTTCAATATTAGCGGGAATGGGGGTCCACTTTCCCGAAGGTATTAGTCGGTTCCTGTTAGTAGTCATACGAAAGCTATACCTAGCAGAACTACCACGGCTATAAAGCGTTGCCTGTGTTCCACATTGTCGGAAGAGCTGTTTTGCCAAATCATTCACACGCATGTTTCGACTTACTTCCTAGGTACGATGGCCGGCCAAACGGCCATGGTTTTCTTTCAAACATTGTCAATCAAGGTATCTCCAGTTGTTGCTTAGTAACTAAGCAGCAACTGAATACATCAGGCGCACGTTGTAAGGCGGATCTGTATTGCAAAGGTGAATCGCAGCGCCGGCCAGCAAACGATCGAGGTCCGTCGGCGACGACGAGTCACCACATAGCAAACGAT
>CAIYZV010000232.1 GCA_903930765.1 uncultured Pirellula sp. | reverse complement strand
CTGTTGCCGTACTGACCATCGTTGACGAACCGGAGTTCATGGCGCCCCGGATCGACTTTATCTCCTGCCGATGTTGCGATGGAGCCATGGCTTTCGAGAGCCACATTCACCCCCTCGCTAGTAATCACTTCAAGTTCGTCGATGCATGGTTCCAGTCGGTTCGTTTCCAAGATGGTGAATCGAACTTGTTTCGCACGGGTCGGCGGAATGCGATCGGTGTTTCGTTTGGGGTGAACGGATGTTCGCAACGTCGCTTTGGAGGCAACCATTTCGAGCGCATCCGGTTCTAGACCTGCCGAAATTCGATAAGCCGTCGCCAAGCGATCTTGGAATTGGCCTTCGCGATCGCGGCCCCACACGATCCGTCCGATGCGCGTTGGCTGTGGCAGCTCAAACAGCACCCAACCTTTACCAGCTTGGTCGCTCATCCAGCTATGAGAATTTCCGTACATTCCGTCATGAAGATGCTTCAGCTGATGGATTGCAGATTCGCGGCTACCTGAAGCGGTGACGCGGGTTCCCTCGCGCTGCAAAGCGATATTTCTAGGTTCTGGATCGTCCGTCCAAATTTCAAATTCATCGATGCACGGTTCGATCAATCCCAAGGTGGGATGCCGGTTGGCATCATCGATGTCCATACGCACCCATCGCACCGATCGCGGCTCGAAAGATTCCTCGTTTTTCTGTGGATCCGATGGGGTGATAGGTGCATCGAGCGAGCGGGCGAGTGGTTCCAACCGCATGAGCTGCGTGTCGATATGTGCTATGTTTTCTGCGAGTGACTCTGCCTGTTTCCTCTTAGCATCTGATTCTTGAGTACGCACTTCGCGATCGCCGTATTCGACCCCTGCGACGAACGATTGCATCGCGTAATAGTCGGCTTGGCTGATAGGATCGAACTTGTGATCGTGGCATCGCGCGCATCCGATGCTCAGACCGAGAAAGGTTTGCCCAATGTTGACAACGATCTCATCGAGGGCGTCTTGTCTGGCCAACCGTTTGCTCGGCTCATCCGCACCGATCTGGCCTGGAAGTAGCACCGATGCAGTGACGAGGAATCCTGTGGCGGTATCTCGATCCATGCTGTCCCCAGCGATCTGTTCGCGAACGAATTGATCGAAGGGAGTATCGCGCGCGATCGCATCGATCACATAGTCGCGGTAATGCCATGCATGAGGGCGTTCCGTGTTGACTTCGAATCCATGGGTGTCTGCATACCGAACCACATCGAGCCAATGCTGGGCCCATCGTTCGCCGTAGCGAGGCGAGTCCAGCAACTCATCGACGGTTGAGCCGTACAACGAAAGGATCGACGCATCCCGGGTCGATGGGTCCTCCGATACGGCTCGTTCGTAGTGTTGCTCTAATGCGGCGATCTGTTCGGAGGTTGGGGGGACTCCGTGCAAATCGAGAGTCACGCGTCGCAGCCATCCCAGCGGAGATATCTCGGTGGCCATCGCCAATCCGCGATCGCGCAGTCTCAACGCGATCCACGAGTCGATGGAATGATCCTCTTCGTACGTAGGGATCGGTTGGAAACTCCAATGCTCTTTGGGGTCCTTCAATTGCGTGGGATCGATTCCGTCCGGCCATTGGGCACCTTGTTCGATCCAACCGCGCAGGATTTGAATCGACTCTTTGGGCAACGGTGGACCTTGCGGAGGCATGCGCACCTCAAGATCATCACTGGTCACCAATTCGATCAGAGGGCTCGAGGCCGGCTCGTTCGGGACAATGCATGGACCATAATTCTCTCCCCCCCGCATGGCGGCGGCTTTCACATCGAAGCGCAAGCTCGACTTCTGCTTCTGCGGCCCGTGGCACGGGTAGCAATGGGATTCCAGAATGGGGCGAACTTCCCGAACAAAGTCAACTTGCTGGGCATCGCAGGGGGGGGCAAGTTGAAGAAAAAGGATGACGCAGGCCGAGTCGAATAGCCACGTAGGGAGCCACGCAGGGAGCCACGTAAGGGGAGGTCGTTGTGCCAGCTCAGAGATTCGCAGCATGGTTGTTGATTGGGGATCGAGGGTGAGCTGCTGCATTCTACCAGCTCGAACCCAAGGGACCTAACTTCTTCTGAAGATCCTGATCTTGACGATTTTTCGGGCTTTCGACTCCCTCTCTGGACGGGACAATCTGGAGTTTGGTCGGTTTGTCACCCCTGAAAGATTCCGGTTGCGTAAAATGGAGAGGTTGCAGCGAGCCCAGACCAAGAGGGGTGCTTGCTATTCCATTCCACGGATGAGCCGATAAGGACTGGTCGATGAATCGAATTGCCCAAATCCAGACGCCAGCAAGCTATTGGGCTTGGCGGCTGGGGTGCGCTTGGCTCCTCTTGGGAGTCATGGCCTCAGGCTTATTCGGGCAGGAGACTACGCCGAAATCGATGCCTCCGGACCGGGTCCCGGATCTGCTAAAGCCAGGCATACGCCCCGACGTTTTTTACATGAAGAACGAGAAAGGGGAGGAGGTTCTCATCCCTCGGGCGAGCTACGAAGCCTTCGAACGAAGCTTGATCGATGCCTCGCGATCGACCACTGAAAATCTCGCTGGCATCGGGTTGACTGCGCTCGATCTGCTGGTCGAGCCTGATCGGGAGTATGCCAAGGTCAAAGTGAATGGCCGATTGAGTCTTCCCGCCGAAATGAAGTCCTGGTTCTCGTTGCCCATTGCATTGGGTCAGTTGCAGTGGATTCCCAGCCCCGATCGACCGATCGAGAACCTCTCCGTTTCTACGCAGTCGAACGGATACTTTTGGCGGATTCCACCTGGACCAGCCCCGGAACGCTCCTTGCAATTGGATGCGCTTTGCAAGCTCGCTTCGTCGAGCGGTGGCTATTCCATCCGACTCGATCTCCCGCCAACCTCGACCGTGATCCGATTGAAGTTACCGAAAGGGGATTGGGAATTGTCGGCGACCGGAGGTGGGAATGAAGTTGTCGAGCCATTCCAAATCTCGGGTGATTCTTCCGTAGCCACGGTCCGAACCACCGCGAACACCGTCACGTTGTCTTGGAATCGAAAGACGGAACAAGACTCCCTCGCAGCGATCGAAGCGACCAGCCAAACCAAATTTGCTCCCACTGCCGATGCGTCCCTGTTTCGAGCCGTCACCAGCCTCTCGATTCGGGCCCCACAAAAGTTAGGTGGAAAACGATTTGTCATCGCATTGCCTCACGGTAGCCAAGTTCGAGAAACTACGAATACCCCGATCGGATTCTCTGGCTATCGATTGGTTCGAACCGTTGCGGAACCGGCAAATGATCCAGTCACCGACAAACGGCCCGTCGAACTTTCGCTCGAGATCGAGGAGGCAATGGTCCGATCGGAGATCGACATTCCTATTGAATGGCAGATCGCCAATAACTCTGGAGCGGAATCGATTTTGTTTTCTGCGCCCGACGTTACCGGTGTGCAACGCCATACCGGTACCATCGAATGCTTGGTCCCTCGCAACGTTCTTTTCGATTGGAAGCCTTTGGATGAAACCCAATTGCTCAGGCAGTCTCAGGCCAACGATGGAAGTGATTCCATGGTGTATACCTTTCAATTCGAACGCCAACCTGCTGGAATCCAATCGCAATGGACATCGTTAGCCAGTCGGCCTCGGTTGGCTTCGAAGTACTCGGTCGATATTCAAGAAGATCAGATCCAACTCACCGGCACAATCGACTTCCTGAGCGATCCCTTCCAGTTGCCATTGCTCCAGCTAGAAATCGTTGGCTGGAAGGTAGAGCGACTCGTGATGCGTCCCACCGATTACGAAATCGATCCGGGTCAACCTCTCAGCACCGATCGTATTCCTCGCTATTCCATTCCTATTAACTCGAGCCTATGGTTGGGACCAGCAATCGATAATCGAGGAAGCATCAAAACCGATTCGGCTCGAAGCGAATCCATGCCGACGGACGGATCGTTAAGCACAACCTCGAAACCGACCGACGGAGACAATACCAAACGCGCTGCAAGCGACGATGCACCTCGATTTCGGCTTGAGTACATTCTGTCCCAACCCATCGCACCAAGTGCACAGGGAGTATCTTGGGAACTGCCGCAACTGTCGTGGTTAACGCAAGACACCCAGCAGCGTTCTGCGAAGACTGTTTACGGTTCGTTGCTCGTAACTTCGTGGCCGTTCCGATTGCTTTCCAATTCCGAGCAGACGGTGGGCATGCTGCATGCACCCACCACCGTCCCAGCGCGGGGATCCGAATTACCCAGCGAGCGACTGGCGACCGGATCTGCTGCACCGTTTGTCTTGTCGTATCAAATCTCGGATGCGGCAACAGCAGCGCGTTGGACTGGATCCCGCGAGCGACGCGCGTCATCGACCTCAGCAACCTATTTGGGATCCGCATGGGTCTCTCGCAATCAAATCGAACTACAGCATCGTTGGAACTGCCGCAGTTTTGGAAATCGTCCAGCGTCGCTTCGCCTTGGAATCCCAAACACCATTCATCTCAATGGAACATCCAGCGATGGTTCGACGAGCAAATCGCCTGATGGGGCACCCAGCGCTTCCGTTTCGGCAGCAAATCCGCAAAGCCTTGTCCCACGAACAATAGTCGTTGACGGGATGGAGTCCAAGCTGGAACTGATTCCAGGCGATCCACAAACCATCTCGGATGGCATGGTGTGGTACCGTTGGAATGTACCGATAGCTCCTACCGATTCGTCCCACACGTCCGACTTTTTAGTCCGTTGGAATACGACACTCCCAATCCTTTTGTACGACTCGCAACAATATCCGGTGGATTTACCTCTCCCGGTCATCGCCTCGGACCACGCCGAAGACTCGCTTGTGATCGAATCCGCAGAGCTAAAAGTATCTCATTCGAACGAGGTACGAATAAGCCCTGCGTCCGCACTGACCCCGACCCCGACACTGACCCCGACCCCGACACCGACACCGACACCGGGTGAGTTGCGCGAGCGAGAACTAGGACATCATGTCGTTCCATTGCTACCGTCCGCACCACGATGGACGGGACTTCTGGTACTGAAAGGGGAGTCGGTAGGCGATTCCATCCGAATCGATGCGGAGTGGGTGCAGACCATCCTCAATGCAATCGATCAGCGAGACAGGTATGTCGTACGATTTGCGAGCAATGACGAATCGATCGAAATTGAGATTCCGTCTAATGTGCGCAAGGACTCAAAGATCCTGCTCGATGGTCGGCTCGCCAATGTCACCGAAAGCATCGACAAGCCCGACAGTCTTCAAATCGAATTGCCGAGAACACTTCTTTCTGAGCGCGACCCCTCCGAGGAATCTCTCCACGTGCTCGAGGTTTTCACTACCAAACCCTCCAAAGTAGGTTGGTGGCGGAAGATCCAAATGTCTGCATCTCGCTTGCGACCAAACGAAAATACTTCCCCGTTCGTTTGGCAGATCATCGTTCCTCGTTCCGAACATCTTCTGTTCACGTCCCAGCAGTTAGCGCCTCTGTACCAGTGGCGCTGGCAAGACTTATTCTGGACCCGTACGAGTGAATACTCACAAGAAGCGATGGAGCGTACACTGGGTGCCTCCCGCCAAGCCATCATTTCACAGCAGACGAATCAGTACGATCTAGTTTCGATGACCGGTGCGGCTTCGCTGGAGAGTTGGTTTATTCCGAGCTCGATGATTTGGCTTCCGGTTGCCTTCCTCGTCTTAATTTTCTCTGTGTTGATGAATGAACGACGGTGGTTGCGTTGGCCGTGGGTCTGGATCGCGACACTGCTCGGCGGGTTTTTGTTCTCGCAGTGGGCATGGGATATTTCGATCATCGTTGCTCAATCCGCTGTTGCGGCCATAAGCATCGCGATAACGTATTGGTTGACGCGATGGCTTCTCGATCGCCGCGCACGACGGCGAAGTATTTTTGTCAGCCGATCGCCCAGTGTTGTCACTGCAACGATGCCTCGCACAACCGCATCAGGTTCCAATTTTTCGTTGGGGGAGAGTCCAAAGAATATTCTCTCCAACAATTCTCCCACAGCATCATTGGGAGATGGAGCATGAACAAGGCGTCGCGACGGCACGTGACATGCATCGCGTGGATTATCCTTGCAACGATCGCAATCGCTGGTCAGGTCTGGGCCCAGGATGCCGCAGCCCCACAAACTGCCGCCGAAACCTCGCCACCATATCGCCGCTTGTTCCTACAGCAGTCCGATCTTCCCGAAGTGGCTTTGGATGGGTACCAACCCGTCGAGGTGACGAACCTAACGGAGACGTTGCAAGCGTATTTTGAAGGACAAGCCACCGTTGCAGAACAGGCGACTCCTGCCCAGGCTGACATTCGATCGTTCCATGCGATCGCCCGTTTGGTGGGTGCGGATTTGGTTTCGGAGAGGTCCCGTATCACATGGGAAACAAATCCTTCTCGAACGGGTACCGCTGTCGCACTCAAGCGACGATTGCTGACCCCTTGGTCGCTCGCTCTCGACTATCCGATCTTCAAGTCGCTCGAGTTGAATCCGGTGGCTTTGAATCCTGCGAATGCTCCTTCAAGCACATCCCTTAGCAATAGCGCCCCCAGTTGGGTCTTCGATGATGCAGGACGTCCGTTGGTTCGCACCTCAGGCCCTACGGAGTGGTTCTCTTGGTCCTTGAGACCTCAAAAGAACAGTACGCCTAACCGATTGAATTTCACCCTGTCGTTACCTAGGTCTCCGAATGGTTGCTTGGTATTGCAACTCCCCAAGAGTGCCAAAGTATCCGACAGCACTGCTGTTGCTCGCATGGTGGACAATTGGGACGCAGTTGCCGAGCGACTGAGCAGTTGGCCAACATCCGATGGCTCCAAGGAAATCGGCACGGGAGACAGCTATTGGGTGCTGGAGCTGAGCGGGCAGGAGCAAGTCGCCTTCTCGATTTCTTTAGGCTCCACCAATCTTTTGAATGCAACCAACCCAGCATTCACCAGTGACAAAGGTGATTCCAATGCTTACTACAGCCGATTGATCGCCAAGCAATCCGTACAGCATCTTGTCTCCGCGGAGTTGGTTCGCTCTCTCTACGATTGGGAGTGGACCGAATACGGCGGAGGGGATGGCACGATCAAACTCAAAATCCCTCAGGGAACACGACTGAAAAGCGTAACTGTCAACGATCGAGAAACCTCGCTCCAATTTTCCGATCAAACGATCGAGGTCACGATCCCCAAAACAGAATCGAATCGAAACCCACTCGGCGGTGCCAAACTACGATTGAATGCGGAATTTCAAACCCCGACCGCGGCATTGCGGGAACCGCGGGAGAGCGAAACGATTGAGTCGGAAACCTTGACCATCAAACCTGTCGAGTGGCTCAACGGATACACCGTTTCGGGTTCCACGTCGCTCGTTCCTAACACACCGTGGCAAATCCGAAATGTTCGTACCTCTCATGGCAAACTCGACGGTACGCGACCTCTCACCGCAGGCCTTTTGAGATTCGACTACTCGTGGTTCCATAAACCAGCCACCTTATCTTTCTCGATGCATAAACTCGAATCGGCACCCCGTGCGGAGCTGCTCACTCGTCTATCCACCGATTCCGAGCAAGTGTCCGCGATTGTTCGGATGCAATTGACCCCGGCACGTACCCCAGGTCCCCAAGAGATCCATTTGGCTCCCGATTGGAAACTCGACTCTGCGCAGATTACGCCGAAATCCTTTGGCCTGAATATCGGTCCAATCGATCCGAAATCGCCAACCATTCTCCGCGTGGAACCGACGACGAATGCCGACACATCCCCCATTCAAATCGAGCTTCGCGTTTCCAAGGAACTCCCGAAGGATCCAAATACCCTCTTAACAACCACTCCGATGATTGCATTGCCACTTTGGGAGCGAAGGGATGCGTTGATCATGGAACCCAGTTCCACAGTTCGCTTGGAACTCGATGGGGATTATGCGGATTGGATCTTCGACGAAGAAGCATTAACGCCATGGCAAAAAGACCGCCTGCCCCGATTGGGAAAGTACCT
>CAIYZV010000231.1 GCA_903930765.1 uncultured Pirellula sp. | reverse complement strand
TACCGTGTCGCAGTGTTGCTATACGAGAATACACGAGGATCGGTCGAATTGTTACTCGTCTTTTGGCTTATCAGCTTTCGATTCCTCGTCGCCAGATTTCGCTTCACCAGATTCTTTAGCGGCATCGTCAGCGGGTTTCTTGGCCTCGCCCCCTTCGCTCTCAGCACCGCCACCGCCAGCACCGCCACCGCCAGCACCGCCGCCAGCACCGCCGCCACCGCGGTTCATCAAGCCTGCATAGGGGTCTGTCGATTTACCGGGAGGAGGAACAGCATCGGTTTTGGTACCCACGATGTTCTTGCTGCGTGCTTTTGCTTCCTCTTCGGCGTGATAAATCTGGACGAGCAAGTTCGGAACAACGAAGTAGGCGGCTGTGGCGGCCAGGGCCAAGGGGACCAAGTACATCAACGGGCCGCGAAGTGGGGATTTGGTGGGAGCCTGTTTGACATTCGACGCGTAGTTGGAGGTGGGATCGTTCGACATGATTGCCTGCGTGAAGAAAGAGGGTTGAAAAAAGAGGATTGGAAGAAGAAAACCTGCCGAAGCTCACGATATCGTGGCGGAAAGGGCAATGCAAGAATCCAAAACGGGCTTTTGTCGGATGGGGCCCGCAAAGCTCACGCCGGACGCTCACGCTGGACGCTCACTGCGAAGACGCGACCGGAAAACCCCGCGGAAAGTGTCCGGTTTCTGGCCGCTTTCGCTCTGCGGAAAACCGGGAGATTGAGATATCCTAGAAGCTCTCCAGGCGAGCACCGATTTGATAAAAAAGGGGGCGTCCCTCGCGCGGGTCCGCGCATTCGACATTCATGACATCCAAAACCATCACGGTCCCAGCATCGATTCCATTCCCTGCCCGGCAGCTCGCGAGCGTATTGCAGAATCTGCTTGCGATTCCTGCCAGTCACAGCATTTGGTTGATTGAAAACGGATGCGTCGTCGTCAATCACCGCTTGGCCAGGCGGCCTAATCTGAGACTCGAACCCGGCGACCAGATCGAGCTCGACTGGATCCCGATGCCCGTTGCCGCCCCTTCGAAGAAAAAGAAAACATCCTCGCGGGGACCGATCGAGTTTCTT
This sequence comes from uncultured Pirellula sp., assembly GCA_903930765.1. GTDB lineage: Bacteria > Planctomycetota > Planctomycetia > Pirellulales > Pirellulaceae > JBKCUI01. The sequence continues at coordinate 761 of CAIYZV010000231.1, read as the reverse complement.
TACGACGACCCATACCTATGCGTGGTGAACAAACCAGCCAACCTGTTGACGGTCCCCACACGCTACGGCGAAGGACAAACGTTGCTCTCACGCGTCGAACGGCGGCTTAAGGACTCCGACCCCAAGGCTCAAGCGTTCTGCGTGCATCGTTTGGATCGCGATGTCTCCGGAGTGATTCTCGTCGCAAAAAGCCTCGAGGTCGCCGAAGCCATCCGAGGGCAGTTTGCCGAACGCAAACCCGAGCGGCAGTACGTTGCCATCATCTCCGGTCACATGGAACCCCGCGAAGGGACCATTCGCAGTTACCTCGCAACCGACAGCGATCTGAATCGCTTCAGCGTCAACGACCCGACCAAGGGAGAACTGGCAGTCACTCACTATCGGACACGGACCGAGTGGAAAGATGCATCGCTTGTCGAAGTCCATTTAGAAACAGGTCGCCGGAATCAAATCCGAGTCCATCTGGCGGAGCAAGGCCATCCGATCTTGGGGGATCCTCGCTACCGATCCGAGCAAGCTGCCCACTGGGCGTGGCCACATCGGCGCATCGCACTCCATGGCGAAACGTTGGGGATCACCCATCCGGAAACCGGGGAGCCGATGAAGTTCCTATCGCCATGGCCGCAAGAGTTTCGCGACTTCCAACGGTCGGTCACCCGCCACTCGTCCACCAAACACCCGAACAAAAGCGATCCCAGGCTTCGCGACAACCAGTAGCGACCCACTGCCCGTTTCCTCAGCAATCCCGTTTCCTCAGCAAT
>CAIYZV010000230.1 GCA_903930765.1 uncultured Pirellula sp. | reverse complement strand
CACCGACGGGGATCATCAAGCCGTTGCCGCATGCTTGGATGTCAAAATAGTCTGGTGTCCATCACCTGAGTAACTCGCTCGGCCCGTACCACCCCAGAATGTCAATTGACCAGACGTATCAAGACGCAAGATGCGATGGGATTCAATATCCGAGATCAACAAGCTGCCATCCGGAAGACAAAGTATGCCGCTCCGGGCCACCAACGAAGGCGTGGCATCATCATCGCCTTTCGCATAACCGCAAAATAAGATAGCGACGACCCAGCAAACTCGAAGGTGCGATAACTGTCCTGTCAATTGCGTTTCTTCCTCAGCGAGACCTCTCCCGGTGATCGAGATCACCCCAGTGTGGAAAATATCCTACCCGAAGATAGTGATGGAAAACTCAGCTTTTTTCAAATCTGTCAGCTCATCAACGGGACACCGCCAGGAATACCGCTAGGAATAAGGACTCAAAATGCAGGCTTGTTCGGTGGAATAGCCTGGAATGAAATAGCATTGGATCGGTGCATCGAAGTGAAATTCCCAGCGCTTTTCGACGTGCTCCCACCTCCGTCGGCACCAGAAAGGGCATATTTTTGTTAGTCTGAATAGAGCGTTTTCACTGAAACCTCCAAGAGGAACATTCCAATGAAACCCAATCCCCCATCCATGCGCCGAACCTTCTTGAAGTCCGTGGCGAGTGCTTCTGCAGTCGCTACGTTTGTTCCTGCCCATGTCCTGGCCCGCTCCAGCACCACGGCGCCCAGCGATCGCATCCAACTTGGAGTCATCGGGATCGGCCCACGGTGCAAATACGACCTAGGGGCTATCCTACCGATGGAAGACGTACGATGTATCGCTATCGCTGATGTGCAAGCTACGCGCCGTGATGCGGGTAAGAAACTGGTTGATGAAGCGTACGGCAACCGAGATTGTCGACTCTATCGAGATCTGCGCGAGTTGCTCGCGAGGACAGATATCGACGCGGTTTTGGTCGCCACTGGCGATCGCTGGCATGCAGCCGCCTCCATCCTAGCAGCGGAAGCAGGCAAAGATGTCTATAGCGAGAAGCCCTGCGGTATCACTATCGGTTCCTGCCAGGAACTCTCGGATGCGATGCATCGGCACAAACGCGTCTTCCAAGCTGGCACGCAACGGCGCAGCGTGGCTAACTTCCAAAAGGCGGTCGAGTGGGCTCACAGTGGTAAGCTCGGAAAACTCCACACCATGCACGCATCTGTCTACATCCCGTCACTAGACAACGCATGGTTGCCTGGACAACTTCAACCGCCACGCGATGTGGTCGATTGGAATCTCTGGTTGGGGCCAGCACCCTGGCGTCCCTTCAATCAAGCATACTGCGATGGGGGCTGGCGTGGGCAGTGGGATTTCGATTCGGGCGCGAAACTCCTCGACTGGGGCGCTCATACGGTCGATCTCTGCCAATGGGCCAACAAAGCCGACGATACCATGCCGATCGAATACGAGCCAACCGATAATAATATTGTCTGCACCTACGCCAACGGAGTGAAACTGATCATCGATTTCCTAGCGCAGCCTTTCGGCGACCGCGCACCCCATTACATCACTCGATTAGGAACCTGTCCGGTCCGATTCGTCGGCGACACAGGCACGGTGGAAACTGGGGATTCCGGAGAGATTGTCGCGACCCCCGAAGTTTTACAAGGGGAGATTACCGATTCCATAAAACGGTCGCGAGGTCTCGATGTCCATGAACATGCCCGCAATTTCTTTGAATGCATGCGTACGCGTGGTCGAACGGTAGCGAACGAGGATGTTATGCGCAAATCGCATATCGCGTGTCACGCTGCTGCAATCGCGTGGATCTTGAAACGCAAGTTGACGATCGATCCTGAAAAGGAAGCGTTTGTCAACGATAGCGAAGCAAATCAGCTTCGTTCGCGACCATTCCGGAATTGGCAAGCATAGCGTGAGGAACGCCAGAAGCCCGAACAGGATTTGCCACGCTGACCGCCGGTCCCCGCGTCCAGTCGCGATTTGCTTGATGGAGTACGTCGATTCATTCATGAAAATGGGTTTGGGCCGGTAAATGGTGATTTTGCCGAAAAAAGCCCCCCGCAAATCCCTGCGATACCCGCCAACCCCTCCCTAGAGAACTTGACAATCGCAGGCGGAGGTGAAAGATATATCGTCGAATTTTTTGGCGTGACCTATACCGATGCGACCTTTTCTCACTGAGAGAATCATTGAGAAAAAAGGTCGCATCTTTTTTTCGTTGAACAGGAGCCTGCGATGAGCGATTACGTGCCGATGACCCGCGAGGGTTACAACCGCATCAAGGCCGAAATCGATCGGCTTGAGAATGAAGAGATGCCCCGGATTGCCGAGAAAATCGCCGACGCGAGAGCGGAAGGTGATTTGAAGGAAAACGCGGAATACCATGCGCAACGCGAAAACCAAGGTCTGATGCAGGCAAAGATCAACGCCCTCAAAGCCAAACTGTCCCGGGCCCATATCATCGATATGAACGCATTGCCCAAAGACCAAGTTGCCTTTGGCGCTCGGGTCAAACTCAAAGATCTGTCATTCGGCGACGAAGAAGAATACACGTTGGTCGGTGCGGGTGACGAAGATTATGAAGTTGGGAAAATACTATCTACAAGTCCGTTCGGTTCTGCGATGATGGGCAAAAAGATCGGTGAAATTGTCGAAGTCATCGCTCCTCGTGGTACGTTACGCTACGAAGTCCTCGAAATCGTTTTTGAGAATGAATAATCTCTCGTTACGAGGATTCTCGCCCAATCGAAGACGACTAAGCGAATCCCCGTTTGTCATCCATAGGTGTAGATCTTGAGTACTCCGAGCGGCGAAGCAGTTGGAAGTGGACCCCAAGATCCGAAAGCAATTCGAGAAAAAGATGTTCCACTCGGACCTGCGTGCCTCGTAGTCTTCGTCGTCTGCTTGGTCGTCCTCTGCGTGGTTGTCGCGTACATGTCTTTCACGCTGATCGGCAAGCAAGGTGGACGGGCTGCGTATGCGTTGAGGGAGCAATTGATCCCTTGGGTGGACCAATCCGCGCTCAGCAAGAGCGACCGGAATATCATCGTGGATGACCTGACCAAGCTAGCCTCGGAAATGGATCGAAATGAACTGACACCGAGGCAGTTGAACCGATTGGGGATTCGATTGACCGATTCCACAATCCTGCAATGGGGTGTCGTCGAGGAAATCAATCGCCGCGCCGCGAGTTCCGAAGGATTCACCGGCGAAGAGAAAGACGATTTTTCAAAAACTTGTGACCGATGGCTTCGAACGGCCAGCGAAGGCAAACTGTCGATGACCGAACTGGAGTTCGCGTTTCAATTCGCCGCGACCAAAGAGCCCCGTTCAGGACGTCTGATTCTCAAGAAAGACATTGGTGACGATCAGCTACGCGAGTTCCACCGGCGCGTGCTGGCGATCTGCGAAAAGTACAAGACATCGACGGAACCTTTTGATAAAAGCGTCTCCCAAGTCTTCAAAATGATGATCGAAGACGGACTGTCAGAACGCTAAACCTCAGCGGCATCAGCGAGGCATGGCTGTGGGTGTATTTTACAAGTCGTAAACTTGTGTCTCTGCCCGTAACTGCAATTTGTCTCGATCGATCTTTCCAGCTCCCTTGAGCGGTAACTCATCGATCAAATGAATACGCTCCGGAACCATATAGGCTGCGAGGCGTGACGACAGGTACGACTGAATTGCTTCTGGAGCAATCATCACCCCAGGCTTTAGTTGCACGAACGCCTCGACTGTCTGTCCAAGCTCGGGGTGGCTAACACCGACAACGCATGCGTCGACAACGTCTTCGTGTGTTTTGATAGTTGATTCAACTTCAAAGGGAGAGATGTTGCTGCCCCCTCGAATAATCAAATCGCGATTCCGCCCCATGAACCAGAGGTATCCGTCTTCATCGAACCGACCTAAATCTCCCGTCCGAATGGTGCCATTGAAAATTGTTTTCCGGGTCAACGCTGTGTCATTCCAATAACCGTCCATCGCGTATTGGCTGCGAATCACGATCTTTCCGGTTTCACCCGAGGGCAAGTCAACATCGTTGTCGTCGACAATCATTACTTGCGCGCCGTACATGGGTAGTCCAACGGAACCAAGTTTCTTCCGACCGAAAGGTGGATTGATGGAAATTGGACCGACCTCCGAGGAACCATATTGCTCGGTTAGCTCGTGCCCTGTGATTCTCGAAAATTCACGGTGCACATTGATTGGCGTTGCGTCTCCACCTGTCAACGCCAAGCGTAGCCCACGAAAATTCACTTTCTCTAGATCGGGGTGCCTGAGTACTTGGCTCCATGCTGCAGGGAGCAACGCTAATACCGTTTTCTGCGGAGGATCCATAAGAGCCGCAACATAGTGGTTGCATTCGAAGGATTCGATGAGGCATGCGCAACCTCCAACGGCGAGCAACGGAAGCAACTGGCTACGAAGAGCCATCGGGCGTGTAATAGGCGCGGCGATCAAGGCACAATCTTCGCTGGATACCGGCACTCGAGCAAGGTACTTATGGATTCCGTCTTCGATGGCACCGCGAGTAAAGGTTACTCCTTTGGGCCGTGAGGTTGTTCCTGATGTGTAGATCATCATGCAGAGCTGGTCCGCATCGAATCGGTTGGTAAGTGTTCCTCGCGAATGATGGTTTAGCAGAGTTTCGAACGAGTTTTTATTGGTCGTCGTCTGCTCCCCGACGACATACACTCGTTCGACTAAACTCAGGATCCCTTCATCTTCCAGCTCTTGATACCGATCGCGATGCACGATCAGTACCGTAGCACCGCTGTGCGATACTGCATATTTTAACTGCGATCCATGATGGCGATAATCCAGAGGGACGAGGACATAGCCTCCCTTGAAACAGGCGAGATAGGTCAGGACGGTCTCGGTGCGGTTGGTCAGTAGGATTGCAACGCGGTCCATTACCTCGACTCCGGCGGAGGCGAGGGACTGCGCCATAATCGTTGACCGATTCTCCAACTCCTCGGCGCTCCATGTCTGCCCCTGGAATTTCAAAAGTGGGGACGTCGGTTTATTGGAGCTGGCTTTTGCAATCAGCGTCTGCAGCGCAAATGTCATTACGTTCAACCAATACCTTGATGGATATTCTGTTTTCCGAGTCCGCTAGGTGCACAAGCATTCTGGGAGCGGAGCCTCGATCGTGATCGGCACTCCAAGAACCGGATGCTGAAATCGTATCCGATGTGCGTGCAAGAAGTAACCAGCATCTCCGGGCAAGCCCGGGTTTTCGTCGACGATACCCCCTCCCAGCGCGTAAACTGGGTCGCCGACCAAGGGATGCCCAATCGATGCTGAATGGATTCGGATTTGGTGCGGTCGCCCGGTTATCAGTTGAGCTGTGCACAACGTGGTGTGCGGTCGACGTTGCAAGACATCGATCCTGCTGCGAGACGCTTTGCCATCCCACGAAGCACCATGAATCCTTCCAAGTCGCGGATGAGGAATCAATCCGATGGGTGTTCGCACGCACACAGAATCGAAAGCCGCGATTCCCTGGACTAGCAGGCGATACTCTTTCTGAATATCTCCCCAATGCTGGGACATTTTCGCGGAAGTTGCACGATCAAGTACGAACAACACCACTCCCGAGGTGGCTCGGCCGAGGCGATGAAGCGGAATCGCCGTCGGGAATTCTGATTGCACTTGGCTCAGCAACGTATTCCGATAAAAGCCTCCTCCAGGAAGGGTCGGAAGCCCGCCGGGTTTGTGCACGGCGAGTAGACAATCATCGCGATAGAGGACTTGATAGTTGGTGGGGACTTCCGGTTCCTCCCAGCCGGGCCGATTCCAAACGAGGATTTGTCCAGGTTTTAGCGATTCCTTCACGGTCGCGATCGATTCGTCAACTCGAATCTCATGAGCCTGTAACCTCGCCAGCCATTGCTCTCGGGTCGAATGCGGGAAGTGTTCGACGAGATAAGACAGCGGCGTGTGCCCCACGGCGGACGGGCCGAGTACATGTCGGAAGCTGTAACCTGAGTTTGTGGGTATCACGAGGTCATCGATCGTTTACTGAGGTCCCGCCCCAAGTTTCGCAAGAATATCGCGAGCTTGCTTTGCATAGGTCTCTTCCGCCCCCGAATCGAGGATTGTCCGCATCGCCGCTTTTACAGATTCCTTATCGCTGACTTGGTCGGCGATATAGATAGCCACTTGGGCCGCTGTGGCCTCGAGCCCAGGATCCTTAAGGTGCTCCAGCGCAAACTGCATCGAATCCCGATTTTGGAAACTCAACAAGGCGTGAAGTACCAACACCTTCTCGTCGTTCCTCGATGACAAGGCAAACGCATCGCGAGCCATCTGCAATCGCTGATCGTTCGGTAATCCAAACTGTCGAAAAATTCGGATGTACGCGCGGAGTGCGCGAATCTTGTACTTGGGCGTCTCGATCGACGAGCAGAGCGATAACAAGCTATCGGCCACGTCTGGTGTTGGCCAATCCCCCAAAGCTCGAGTTGCCGCATCCATGATTTGTTCGTTCGAATTGTTGGCATTTTTTTGAACCTCCTGGAGTGCTGCCTCGCCGCCAATCGTCTTCAGCAGATCAAATCGGACGACTTGCAACTCCAACGGAGAATCTGCGAACCGAGATGAAATCCGGGGTGTAATGGCATCCGGATCGACGCTCCTCCGACAAACCGATGCCACAGCCGCAACCGCCACTTTTCGCTCCTCGGCAGTCCCGACCTGAATTGCATCGAGAAGTGGGTCCATCTCAGCGTCTGTCGCTGTTTTGCCCAACGCCTCCATGGCGGCAATGCGCTTTTCCTCTTTCATCGAGCTCAGTGCGATTTGTAGAACCTTGGGGGCACGGATCCGGCGCTCGCCGATCAGTCGCAATGCCGTCAGCTCATCATTCGATGCTTCACGCGCCGCATCGAGAATGGCCCCATCGATATCGTTTCCCTGCAGTTGGACAAGACTCTTAAACGCATCCGCAGCCAGTTCTGGATAGATCCCTTGGCAAAACGCTAAGAGTTCAGGGACCACCGATGCGTCTCCAATCCTTCCAACAGCCCGCGCGGCGGCTGCGCGCACTCGTGGAGAACCCGCGTCGAGAGACTTCTTCACAACCTCCAAGGCGCTTTTCTCACGTAAGTCGCCGATTGCATTCAGGATCATGACCGAGCGATCTGCGGAGGCCGTATCAAGTTCACCGCATAAGATGCGCGCTGCTTGATCGGCGGGCAACAAACGCGCCGCTTGCAGTCCAGATGCGAATTGAGAATCGGACGAACTGCGAAGCAAATCTGCAAGCAGTGGCAAGCCCGCTTCCTTGGAAAGGCGGATCGTGGCTAGTGTCGCTGCGTCGAGGAGATTCTTATTGGCCGACGTGCTCCGAACCAATTGATACATCGCGATCGCGTTGTCCGTGTTTCCATCGTTCGCCAATCGATCTGCGCAACGCATCACGCAATCTGCCAACAGAGAGGTACTCAGTCCTGCCGGTGCCTTAAGCATGTTTCGCAGTGCTTCGGATGACTCCATCGTGGCGATGTCGCTCAATGCATAGAGAATCGCAGCCTGAACCTCTGGCGT
>CAIYZV010000229.1 GCA_903930765.1 uncultured Pirellula sp. | reverse complement strand
GTCTTGCCATTGCGGAACACCGAGTGCGAATGCGATGTATTCTCGAACTTCCCAATGTGGTATCTCCGTAGAGAGGCCTTTCGAGAGTTTTGAGATCTTGTTATTCACATCCTCCATATTGCGGACCGCATCACGATTGCCATTTTTAAGGCGTTCCTCAGCATACGCGACATTGGAATCACTGAAGCCAAAGCAGCAGAAGAACGCCGCTGCTATCGAGCCGCTGCTGTTCCCCGCTACGATTGTCCGGTTGTTTCGGAGCGCTGGAAACCGCTCATAGGCCTCGTGCAAAACGCCAGCGTCATAGGGTAGGCATGAACCTTTGCCCTGAAAGCAAAGGAGCAATTCGATTTCCGAGAAGTACTTTTGGAACACGATTTCTTGAGCGGCCACCGAGGTAGGTGGTTTTGAACCGATGTCTTGAGAGAAAGCTGTTTCGGAACCGGATGGTTTGCAGAATGGGAAGAGAGATATCGCGACCGAAAGCAACAAATCTCGACGGCGACGATTCGGTATCGCAACGTTGAAGATGTTTGTGGGATTCATCGTGTTGGCTCGCCTCCTGAATGCGTTGCGGGAAATGCGACGGCGGGGGATCCGTGACTGTGCAGCTCGATGTTCAACCAGCCATTTTGCGATTCAATGTGTTGCAGGGATACAAATTGGCTCCAGAGCGATGGTCGGAATCTGGGGATGGGGCTTACCTCGGGTGGGAAAAAACCATCGAGGAGAACCGCCCAGGATTCCTGTTCTGTTGCTGAGAGATTTTCCGAGAATTCGAAGTCGTCTCGAGTGATTTGGAGGGCCGACTTCCGAGGATTCAAACGGTATCGAAATCGGACCGAGCACGGAGGATAGGTCGTTGGAGGATCGATCGCGGGCCCATCGCCTCTTTGTCCCGCTTGCAAATGAAGGACGAACTCCGCAACGTGATGGCCAAAGTGAAACTGGCATGATTTCTGAGGATCCAAAGTGATCCGAGCCGGGACAATAGCCGCTTTGGGTGATTCCCACTCTTCCCGGGTCAATTTAAGTTGCACCTGCCAGATGCCGCGCATGGTGGCTTCGTCGATCGATTTGCCTCGCAGGTATTCAAGGCAATTGCCGATTGCGGACTCATGAATCGAAACGCACCAGTCATCGCTGAAATCGCTGACTGTGTTTATGCCGGGTGGACTCGTCAATGCTCCGAGTTGCGCTGGCATCGCATACAATGCCCGGCTATTCACATAAGTGCGATCGGAGGAGAGCGAAATACTCGGACTAAAGTCTACGGACTCGAGTCTTTTCCAAAGGTTCTCCATGAGCAACGAATTGATCTTGTTCACCAATCGTGAACCAGTTTCCGCAGCCTTCTCGGAAGCTCCTGCTTCGGCTTGTCGGGAGATAATCGGGTCCTGTTCTGAGAGTTTGCGTTGCCCCAGTCGGGAAAGCATATTGCGGACGAGATGCGAACGGCCGAACACTCCGTCAATTTCGATGAATCGCAGTTGCGAGTTCAATTGAGCATTGATCTTAGGGTCTCCACGTGCGACGTCTTTTGGGTTGATATCGAATCCTTGTGTGCCAGACGCATTGAGATGCATGCAAATGCCAATTTGAAGAGATGGGCGAGTGATGAACGCGTCAATGTTTCCTCCTCCTGCAACATCGATCAAAACCGGGATTCGGGTTGTGCTTTCCGGGAGTCTCGCTTTCGTATTGAAGAGCAACGACCCGTCCACCTTGATGTGCGATCGATCTGCGGTTGTTTCCAGGTGAACCGGAACACGGAAAGGGGCGATTTTCTCATTTTCGACAAGGCTTTTACGCAGGCGCACGATCAAGTTCGGGTGTGATAGTCTCTGCTGAATCGTTGATAGCACTTCAGGAGATAGGTTTGTGTCGTGGAGGGCGGAAAAGCAGGTTGCGATTTCTTCTCGCTCCTGTTCGCTCAGGTTCGTAATACCGGGGTGAGTGTGCAATTCGAAGAGGCGATCGATGCAAGCGTCTGCACGATGGATGGAGGAGTCTGTTGCTGATGCCAAACGCCTCAATTCGCTAACACGACTTTTGAGTTGATCAAGTATCGATTGATCGGGGCCGGGCACGATGCGCCGCAGTTTCTGTTCGTACTCGCTGACGAGCGCGTAATCCGGCGTTTCCGAACGAAGCTGCTCAACGAGTTCGGGGAGGTGCAGATCGCGGGCCAGTACGTAGCCAATGGCACTGTTGGACAACTGATCCAACGACGATTGGCAAAGGGATTGAGTCTCTTTTCTCTTCTGCTCAAGGAGTTCCGGCGAAGTGGTTTTCAGAGTCCGCTTGGCGTCACGCAGGATGGGCTCCGCTGCGAACTGGAAACCAATCGCAGTGCTGCAGAAGCAACTCAGCGCAAAAGCATATATAAGCGGTCGTAGTGGATTCGTAGGCATAGCAGACTCGATCTTTGAAGAAGCCGATTGATCGCCAATGAACACCAACTACCTAAAGTGTATCCGAAATCCAATGAGAAAATGATGGATCAGCCTACTTTGGTGCAATTCAAAGCGCGCAGTTCGGTTTTCATACTTTCTTTATGGCTTCATTGCTTCCGATGTTCAATCGCGTTCATGTTGTCGGATTGATCGGTTACTAGCATCATCTCTTACTCCGCATCACCGTCTTTGATGGGTGATTGAGGAAGGTGTATCGAATCAACGATGGGACACCTAAAACGACGACGAACTCGCGGCTTATTTGCTGAGTGAAGTGCACAGCTACGAGAAGCTCATTGCAATGCATCTACCGATGCTGCGGTCGAGGTAGGAACGAGGTAGGAAGAAGCAGTGGCCTGTGAGTCATGAAATCTCTCGCGACCGATGCGATGAGAGCTACGTTTGGCCGCCTAAACAGACAGCCTGATTTGGACCGGTTAACCTCGAAAAAGCCTCGCATTAGAATCGCCCGCAGGAATCCTTTTTTTTATGCCCGACAGTTTGCTGGATCCGACATGCATAAGGGGCTTTCCAGGGCTGCGACCTTCCCCTATTCTTTGAGCATGTTTGACACAAGACTCTCACTACGAACGCTGCGCGAATCCATCGCCAATCGCTCCGTCAGTTGCCGCGAAATCGCCGAGTTTTTCCTGGCGAGGATCGAGAAGCACAATGCCGCAATCAACGCCATTGTGGCCATTGACCCAGAAATTGCCATCGAATCGGCGAAGGCCATCGATCGGCGGCTCGCCCAAGGCGAATCGTTGCCTGCGTTGGCCGGGCTCCCCATTTCCGTCAAAGATATCCTTTGCACTCGCCAAGGCACCACCACTTGTGGTTCGAAGATGCTTGCAAAGTACCAGTCCCCTTTTGATGCCCACTTGGTCTCTCGTTTGTACGAGTCCGGGGCGGTCTTGATGGGTAAAACGAACTTGGACGAGTTCGCGATGGGCGGCTCCACCGAGAACAGTATCTTTGGTCCCAGCCGCAATCCGTGGGATGTAGCCCGCACGTGTGGCGGTAGCAGTGGTGGCTCGGCAGCCGCCGTCGCTGCGGGACTTTCCCCAGCCTCGATCGGGACCGACACGGGTGGCTCGATCCGGCAACCGGCCGCCTTTTGCGGTGTCTGTGGAATCAAACCGACCTATGGTCGCGTCAGCCGCTATGGACTGATCGCTTACGGCAGCAGTCTCGATGTGGCCGGCGCCTTTGCGCACACCGTTGAGGATCTCGCGCTGGTACTCGCATCGATCGCCGGACACGATCCTCGCGATTCGACAAGCTTGCCCGATCCAGTCCCTAATTATGCCGAAGCGATCCATCAGACGCCAAAGAACCTTCGCATTGGGGTCGTTCGCGAGCATCTCGAAGACGAAGGGCTCGATAGCGAGCTGCGCGATGCCCTCACGGCAACAATTGAAACGTACAAGCGTCTTGGGGCATCGATTGTCGACGTCTCATTACCGCATTCGAAGTATTGTATCCCAACGTACTACATCATCGCCCCGTGCGAGGCCAGCAGCAATCTGTCCCGTTACGATGGAGCCCATTATGGGTTCCGCGCAGAACCAGCTCCTAACACGACGGGTACATCTCCGTTGGAGAGCATGTACGAGAACACGCGATCTCAAGGGTTCGGGGCCGAAGTGCGCCGCCGGATATTGCTGGGTACCTATGCACTGAGTGCAGGCTACTACGATGCGTACTACCTCAAGGCACTGAAAGTACGCCGTTTGATCCGCAAAGACTACGATGCGGCTTTTGAGAAAGTCGATGTTCTGCTGGGCCCGACGACTCCGCGACCCGCGTTCAAGTTGGGGGAAAAGATCAACGACCCCGTTCAGTTGTATCTCGAAGACTTATTTACCGTCGGGGCCAATTTAGCGGGGATACCAGCCCTCTCGATGCCCATCGGCCACACTCGAGCAGGATTGCCACTCGGGATGCAGTTGCAAGCACCACCGCTTCGGGAGTCGACGTTGCTCGCGGCCGGGCATTGGTACCAGCAGCAAACCAGCTATATCCCTTCGATCCCTCCAGCATTTGCAGCTTCCTAGACATGAGTGACTCAGCCTCGACAAACTCACCGCTTGCATATCGCATCGTGATCGGACTCGAAGTCCACGTGCAACTCAAGACGGAGACCAAGTTGTTCTGCCGATGCAGTACGCGTTTTGGTCAGAGCCCGAACACGCAGGTCTGTCCCGTATGTTTGGGGCTTCCTGGTTCCCTGCCTGTGCTGAATCGTCATGCCATCGAGTTGGCCGCTCGTGCCGGCGAGGCCCTCCACTGCGAACTCGCGCCGTTCACCAAGTGGGACCGCAAAAACTACTTTTATCCGGATCTACCCAAAGGTTACCAAACCAGCCAGTTCGATCTGCCGATCTGTGTTGGTGGGTATTTGGACATCCCCATTCGCGTTCCGAGCGACAACGCTGCAGATGCTGCTACGTTGAGCGAGAACATGGTGAAACGTATCCGATTGGTACGAGCGCATTTGGAAGAGGATGCTGGAAAAAGCATGCACGACGAGCGGGCTGGTCGTGCCGATACGCGGATCGATCTCAATCGAGCGGGGACGCCTCTCCTCGAGATCGTCTCCGAGCCCGATCTTTCGAGCGCCGAGGAGGCCAAAGATTACTTGACCGAAATGCGGTTGATCATGGTTTATCTCGGCATCTCCGACGGCAACATGCAAGAAGGTTCGTTGCGGGCCGATGCCAATGTGAACCTGCATATCGAGCGGGATGGAAAAACCATTCCGACACCGATTGTCGAGGTTAAAAACCTCAACAGCTTCCGAGCTGTCGAGCGGGCGATCGATTATGAAGTGGAGCGTCAGTATCGTGAATTCCTACGCACGGGTTTGGCCATGGGACAATCTCCCAAGCAGACTCGCGGGTGGGATGATGTATTAGGCCAAACCGATTTGCAGCGCGAGAAAGAAGAAGCCGCCGACTACCGTTACTTCCCCTGCCCGGATCTTGTCCCGGTCCAACTGACGGAGCAGCAACGGGAGGCAGCCAAGCATGAGTCGCAATTCACGCCGGACCGCTATCGTAATGTTCTGCTGCATACCCACGCGTTGAAAGAAACCGATGCGGAGATCTTGATCCAGCAAGGTCGCGATGTGGTCGAGTATTTCCTCGAAATGGTCCGGTCCGGAGCGACCCCGAAACGGGCGTCGGCGTGGATGCTCCAAGACGTCCTGAGGCACCTCAACGACCAACGCGTTCCCATCGATCGCTACCCGATCGCCGCTCCTAAACTCGCGGAATTGCTCGTGGCGATCGAGCAAGGGAAGTTGGACACCAGTCAAGCCAAACAGGCTTTGGCAAAAATCCTCGACGCTCCTTCGATCGGAGTGGCTGCTGCTATCGACTCGCTCGGCATTGTCCGCGTTGATGTTTCGGAGATGGAGGCCTTGTGCAAGGAATTGTTGGCCGAAAATCCTGATGTGATCGACAAAGTCAAAGCAGGGAACACGAAAGCGGTAGCGGCATTGGTCGGTCAGGCGAAAAAGAAGAACCGGAACGCGGATCCCCGTGTCCTACAAGAAATCTGCCTTAAAATGATCGCCAGCATGTGATCTGGGCGACGAAAACTTCAGTCATCAAACCATGACGAATCTCCATAAATACTTCCGACCCGAAATCGTATCCATGCCCCCCTACAAACCGGGGGAGCAACCGGGCGCTGCCAAGGTCATCAAGCTCAACACCAATGAGAGTCCTTACCCGCCCAGCACCAAGGTCAAGGACGCGATAGTGCAAGCGACCGAGCGGCTGGAGCGGTACCCGGACCCGCTCGGTACGAGCTTTCGATTGGCCGCTTCCACGGTGCTCAGTTCCAAGGCTGTCAGCGTGTCGCCGGATCAGATCCTGTGCGGCAACGGCAGCGACGATATTCTGACCATCCTGACCCGAGCGTTTGTCGGCGCGGGCGATTTGCTGCGCCTTCCGTTCCCCAGCTACATCCTCTACCGAACCTTGGCCCAATTGCAGGGGGCCGCGTTCGAGGAAATTCCGTTCAATGCTGCGTTTGGGTTAGCCCCTGAGTTCTACGTCAGCCACGACAAACTCAAACTCGTATTTTTGCCCAATCCGAATAGCCCCAGCGGTACCGTGATCCCGCACGATGCGATCCTCGAGTTGGCTCGATCGGTGGATTGTCCTGTTGTTGTTGACGAAGCCTATGTCGATTTTGCGCCGAGCAATTGCATCGAGTTGATCGCCCGTGATCCTCGCATCATGGTGACACGAACGCTGAGCAAATCCTACGCGCTGGCCGGTTTGCGCTTCGGGTACTTGGTCGCGCATGAATCGATCATCGACGTTCTTCGAAAGGTCAAGGATTCCTACAATACCGATGCGATATCGATCGCTGGCGCCACTGCGGCGATCACCGACCAAGTTTGGTTGCGTGAGAATGTCGCAAAGATTTGTGCGACCCGCGCACGGATGACCGTCGAGTTGCGGGCGATGGGTTTTGATGTCGGGGAATCGCATGCCAACTTTGTGTGGTGCACGCGCAACGACCGCCCTGTTGCTCCGCTCTACGAGCAATTGAAATCGCGAGGAATTTTGGTCCGGTACATGAACTACCAGCCGTGGGGCGATGGACTGCGAATCAGTGTTGGAACCGATGCTGAAATCGATGCGACACTGATGATCCTTGAGGATTTGTTGAAAGCTTCGGCGAAATAACGCGAAGCTGCTCTGTAGGCTCACGCGTCGGGCCGGAGCGATTTTGGCTGGAATACATTGAGGCTCGCGATGGCATCGCCGGGCCCGAGCGGTCTGAGCAATCGTGTTTTTGGGTCGACGCAGCGTTCGAACAAGAGTTCGGAACCCAGGCTGGCTAGTCCTCGGAATGGTCGGCGCTCGATGTCCTCGGCACCCTGAGAACGCCATTCGTGCATGATCCGTTGCGTTTCTTGGTCCGTGGTTGGATACCGTGTTATGCCCAGCGACTCCGAATGCAGTTGGCACATAGGTACCGCTGCTGTGAAGACGAAGTTTTGCTCGAGCAAGCTAGGCATCCATCGATGGAAAAACCATAACATCAACGCGCAGCAATGGATTCCATCGGCATCGGGATCGAAAAGCATGATCACGCGTTTCCATGGAACGCTCTCCAGTCGGAACGATTCCGCGATGCCACCGCCCAGTCGATCGATCAAATCTCGGAAGAGCGGATAGGATTCGACTTTGCTTTGGGAAGCTTTCCAAGCGTTGAGCGGTTTGCCTTGCATCGCGATCACGGACTGGAGGCTACGATTGCATACCCGTTCGACAGCTAGGCCCGCCGATTCCCCTTCGACGATGAACAGTTCGCGAGCAGTAGCCGTCGCACTCGGTCTGTTCACGGTATTAGCGTTTTGAGAGTTCACGTTGAAATCCGGTCTGTGGTTGCTTGGGTAAATAGACGTTTGGGCCGTAAAAAAACCGGGATCGCCATGATTCCCGGTTCGGTTTTCATTTGGTTTTTTTTCGAACGGAGCCATTAAACCTTTTCGGGTTCGTGGCCTTCGTTGAGCATGTCCGCTGGAACCATCTTTTCGTTGGCACGGTCCCAACCCATCATGCGATTGGTGCGCCAGCTTTCGTTGGCCATGTTGACAGCGACCACGCCGGCGAGTCCCAGTTCGATCGGGCAGTTGAGCGGCTCGCCATTGCGGATATGGTTGTGCAAATTTGTATGGTGAAGATTTTGATCTTCGCCACCGGTTTTCTTGTGTTGACCGAGGACCTTGCCATCGGGGTCCTTGGCAACCCAGCCATCGTTGTTGAAGAAAAGCGTTCCGCCGTAACCGCGGATCAAGTGGTCGACGCGGACCCGGTTCCCCATGGTACCGAGTACGTAAACGGTCATGCCCCGCGGGTATTCACAAATCATTTCGACGTTGTCAGGCAGGTCCCGTCCATCTGGCCATTGCCAAATACCACCCATGCCGACGACTCGGCGTGGGAAGAGGAGATCGCACGCACGCATGATTCGCGTGATGCGGTGGATGAACAAGTCGGTGCAGATGCCGCCTGAGTAGGCAGAGTAGCAGCGCCATTCAAAGTAGTGGTTTGGATTCCAATCGATTTTCTTCGCGCTTCCCAGCCATGCATTCCAGTCGAGATCCGTAGGCTTGTTTTTGTTCGCTTCCACGAGTTGCGGCTCGCGCCATGGGCCAGCACCTTCGCTATAGCGGCGAACGTATTCGATCTGTGCTTGGAGTACTTTGCCGATGATGCCATCGCGGATCGCGTTCCGTGCCGAGATGTAGCTGTCGTCCGACATGGCTTGCACGCCGACTTGGACAGGCCGCCCGGTTTCCTTCTGTTTCTTGACGACCGCTTGGGCTTCAGGAATCGTGTGGGTGAGGGGTTTTTCGCAGTAGATGGCTTTACCGGCGTCCATGGCATCGATGGTCATGGTCCAGTGCCAGTGCTCTGGTGTGGCGACGATCACATAGTCGATGTCTTTGTGCTCGAGCAATTTGCGGTAATCGGTTTCCGCGTGATCGGCGTTGATGGTCGCTTTGCCTTCATCGGCGCGGGTCTTCCAGCAATCCGCAACGCAGACCGGGTGAAGGTTGTTCTTTTCCTTGAGGTTGTTGATGACACCCATGTGGGCTTTACCGATCACCCCTCCACCGATCAATCCAACACCGAGGCGATCGTTAGCGCCGAGGACGCGAGCGTAGCTCTTGGCAGAGAGTTGGGTTGCTCCGGCGGCAGCGACGGTGCTAGCAGCAGCGAGGAACGAACGGCGAGACAGGTCGCTCACGTTCGCTTTCGATGAGTCGTTCATGTTGAGTATTCCTAGTCGTGAAGGAGGTTGGAAATGTGTTAGGAGGGATGGGGCGGCCAGGTGCAGACGAACGGTGATTCATGGCGATGAATCATTTCGGGAAAGCACAAAGGACTGGGGCCGGGATCGAGCATAGCAACCCCCAGCGATGGATGCTAGTAGATTCTGACGCTGGGGCTGCGGAGTCGGTCGTTGCCCGGGGAGAATTTATCAGAGTTTACCGAGTCTCTCGAGGGCTTCATCGGCCCAGGGGCTTTGGGGTGAAAGTTGCAAAAATCGAACCCAATGCCGGGTTGCGAGGTCCGATTTTCCGACTTCATCCAAGGACCGAGCGAGATGGTAGTGCACATCCGGATAGCGATCATCGCGGGCGAGTGCTCCTTCGAACGCTGCGATCGCCAAATCGATTTGCCCCAATTCGGCGAGTACGCATCCGAGGTTCGCGCGGGCTTCGACAAAATCTTCATCAATCTCGACAGCGTTATAATACCGTTCCCGTGCTGCCCCGACATCTCCAGAACGATAGAGTAGTTCGGCGAGTTGAAATGCAATTTCCGCGTGAGGGCCGTATTTGGACAGGATGACTCGGTACCATTCGATTGCCTCTTCGATCCTGCCTGCATCCTCGAGTTCTTCGGCTGCGTGCAACATATCGTCGCGAGACCATGGCTCCAGATCGCTAGTCTCACGGGGGCCGACGAGGAGTGCATCATCCTGAACTGGCTCGTGGACATGAAGCGACCGGATGTTCGCGTGGTTGCTAGGCGTGTCCTCCTCGGGTTCCGATGCATCGAGGTCGAAATCGAGATGGAGTTGCCCGTGGGCGCCGAGCAACCTGCCGTGATCCCTTAGGAGGATCCGTCGACCATCGAAGACCAGATCCAATTCGAGTAGACTTCGATTCTCAATCCGTTTGCCGAACTCATGGAGTTGGCGTTTGATCTCACTCGGCTTGGCTCCTTGGGCACCCCACTCCATCAATCGCCGCGCGCATTGGACTTGTTCGAAGTCGAAGTAAGGAAGCCGGTGTGCGATCTTGGTGCTGTGAAGCAACCCCATGCGGTGCCAGCGGCGCACGTGGCTCACCCGGGTTTTGATCAATCCTGCGACCATGGCGGGCGTGTACAGTTGTTGGTGAGCAGGGTCCTCGACAACGCCCAATTGGACCCACAGTTCATGCTCGTGGACCAACGTTGTTTTCCCAGAGCGGATCGAATCGCGAAAGCGATCACCGAGCATGGCGTTCAAGTCTTCGTCGGGCATCTCATCGGCGCCGATGACCACGAGATCCACATCGTTGCTCCATCGTTCGACAGGAATCGCGCCATGTTGCTTCGCCAGTTGCCCAGCTTCCTTGCGCGTCATCGCTCCCAATTTTCCAAGAAAGGCGATGCGTTTCCCTTCGAGGTACGGCGCCGCAGGATTCATGCTCACGCGCCCTCGGCCATGGAGCTATCGGAACCGTTGTTGCCGTGGAGCGATAATCCCCAGCCTTCCATGCGTTGCAGCAACGGTTGCTTCGTCATGTCGAACTGAAGCGGTGTAACGGTGATATGTCCTGCAGACAGCGCGTTCAGATCCGTCTCATGATCTGTTGGTTTTGGAGGTGGGTCGTTGGTGGACCAATAGTAGTTTCGCCCCTTGGGGTCTTGGCGTTTGATGTAGTGATCCCCGTACCGCTCGACACCCATCGGCACCACATGCACTTGTGGCATCGCCCCTTCCCGGAACTTAAGGGTTGCTGCCGTCGGGATGTTGATGTTGTACAGTTCGGGCGCGAGGCCTTGTTGTTGAAGGATGTTTTCAATCAGCGACACGGCCATGGTCGCCGCAGCCTCAAAGTCTGCGTGCGGGTCGTGCTCGAGCGAGACCGCGAAGCTTGGGATACGAAAGAAGGCACCTTCGATGGCGGCGGCTACGGTTCCGGAGTAGAGGACATTGATTCCCGCATTGAGTCCGCCATTGACACCGCTGACAATCAAGTCGACCGGTTTGGGAGCGAGTTCCGCAACGCCGAGTTTGACGCAGTCGGCTGGTGAGCCTTCTACGGCCCAGCCGCGGAACGCATCGCCGTCAAAAATCTCTTTGCAGGTTAGCGGTGATAAATAGGTGATCGAATGCCCGACACCGCTCTGCTCCGTGGCGGGAGCAACCACGGTTACATCGCCTAGTCGCTGCAATGCAAGCCTTAGCGCCCGAAGGCCTGGTGCGTAGATTCCATCGTCGTTGGCTAGGAGAATATTCAAATTCGCTCGTCCTTCCGGTTGGGTAGCGATGGGCTTCACCGCTGATTCTGGTTTCACCGCTTCTTTTGGATTTACCACTGAATGGAATCGCGGAGGTTCATCGGGTAGGCGGAGTCCAAGTCTTGGATGGCCTTTTTGGCTTCTGGCGAGATGGTCTCTGGGAGCTTGATCAAGACCTCGATGATCATATCTCCCGAACCCTTTGAGTTCACGAGGCCTTGACCTTTGAGCCGCAATCGCTTGCCGCTGCTGGTCATCGGTGGGATGGTGATGGTGATGGTACCCTTTGGGGTTTGAACATCGACTTTTGCCCCTGCGACAGCTTCATGGAGGCTGACCGGCAGTCGCATTTCAAGGTTGTTTCCGACGAGTTTGACGTTAGGATGCGATTCGACATTCACGGTCAAAAGCAGATCGCCCGCTTTGCCGTTGGGGATGGAGCCCCCTTGGCCGCGCAACCGGATCTTTTTCCCAGGTTCCATACCTGCGGGTATCTTGACTGCGATCGATTCCAATTGGCCGTCACGATCGAGTCGGAACTGCCGTTCGCCACCTTCGATAATCGTACGCAGAGGGACCTCGATCTCTCCCGAGATATCCGGCCCGCGCGGTGTGGCAGTTCGCCGCGAGCGTGTTGGGCCAGCACCCGCTCCGAACTGCCGAAAGATGTCCCCCAGATCGACAGCACCGCTACCGCCGGCGCCACCGAAAATGTCCCCAAAATCGAAACCGCCTGCACCCTCGGAGCGTCCCCCGCCACCGAAAGGACTTCCCTGCCGATACTGTTCGTAGCCGTCCCCAAACTGATCGTACATCTTCCGTTTTTCGGGGTCGTTCAACGTATCGTACGCCGTTTGAATCTCTTGAAACCGTTTTTTGGCGCTTTGATCCTCGGGATTCAAATCCGGATGGTACTTGCGCGCCAATTTCCGGTACGCCTTGGCGATATCCTCTTGAGATGCAGAGCGACTGATACCGAGTGTTTTGTAATAATCGTTAGCCATTGTGGATTCCATGCAAAGCCAACTCCCGATCGCGGATAGGAACAAACCAAGCCGAAACCGCCAAAATGGCATTTTGGGCGGTGACGAATGCGGGACGTATCGCAAATGGCTTGCCAACCCTCGCGCAGTTGTTACCGACTATTCTATCTCATCCCAGTCAAGCTGCACCTGCAAATCCGCGAGCCTTGAGGGAGCAGGAGATTCGCAGATTATGGGGGCTGGAAGAAACGGTGTTCTGCCGGTCCAGTTCTTCATACCCCGGGTTGTACGCCCCCTGATTGCACTTTCGGCGTTATGGCTCGGTATGGTCCTAGTCCTGGTGTTTCCCTCGGCACCCGCCCTCGCGCAGAACGAGGTGACGTTGGAGGTAGTGGATGAAGAGACCGGGGAACCGATCGCGGCTCGGATTGAATTTATAAAATCAGGAAAGAAGCTCAATCGCGACCGAAAGATGCTCATCTCTGGAGACACGTGGCTTGCCGAAGGAAAGTTGGTCTTGCAACCGCCGCCGGGCGAGTATGAGTTTTTGGCCAAACGAGGTCCGGAGTTCAAAGAGATTCGAGGTGGATTCACGATCGAGCGTCGTGCGAAAGACGTGGTGGTTATCGAGTTGCCGCGGGCGGTCGACATGCATGGCGAGCAATGGTACAGCGGTGACTTGGGCGTCGACCTGGAGCGGGAGACCGCACAGAGGTGGCAGGTGGCCGATGCGGTCGACATGGTTGTCACCAACCTTAGGGCACAAAAACGAGATTCATCGCCCATCAAGAATCCAAAGACAAAGAAGGCTGCATCTGGCATCATGGGAAACTCCGATCAACTTGGAGTGCGTTGGGGAGGTGCGTCGCTTGAGTACCTCGCGGCAGAGCTAGGAATCGCTATTCATCGGATCGAAAGGAGTGATCCGGCCCTCAGCGATCCGTCCCTCAGTGATCCGGCCCTCAGCGATGGCAGAGGCGAAACGGCTCGCGGCTGGCGAGATGCGTGGGATGCCATCGCAGCGTCTCGAGATGCTGACCGTGTTTTGATCGAGATCACACAGCCAGGTGTTCGCGACACTCCTTTCCTGCTGGCTGATCCGAAGGTGAAACTGGTTCGAGTGTTGTCGAGCGTCAATCGCCCGAAAGGAGATGAGGCGTTGAGTTTCCTGAAATCGGTCGAGTCAAGCACCCTTGGGAATGTTCTGCTTGGGGTTGGCAAGGACCGAGTCTCGTTGCCGATACAAGCACCTGTTCCTGACGATGAGCGGATCCGATTCAAGGGCGGCCGAGGGTTAGGAAAACTTAATGAGTTTCTCTACTGGAAAATGCTTGAAGCGGGACTTCGGTTGGCACCTAGCGCAGCGTCTGGATTCGGCAGGGGCGATACCCATGTTGGCTACAATCGCGTCTATGTGCATTGCGATGTGCCTAGTGCAGAACGCTCGCTCGATTCCGAGCCAGAGAAGACCGAGCCAGAGAAGACCGAGCTGGATAGGGGCCGATCCGATCGCGGGGGATCATCGAATGAAGTGGGGGTGGAGAATACGGATCCGTCCGTGGATACGTGGTGGCATGGGCTCGAGCATGGTGCGTCGTTTATTTCTAATGGTCCATTGTTGCGAGCGATCGTCAACGGTTCTCCTCCGGGTTCGGTCCATCCAGGGTACCGTGGGGAGGCGATTCCTTTGGACATCGCCGTTTCACTTGCGGTACGAGAAAAAGTGGACTACCTCGATGTGATCTTTAATGGCGAGACGCTTTACAATGCCAAGCTCGAGGATCATTACAAGCGGGGTGAGTTTCCGGAGCTTTCGGTGAGCGAAAGCGGATGGTTAGTGATACGGGTGGTAACCGCGCAGGAAGATGGGTACCGCTATGCCAGTACCGCACCGTTTTATTTTGAGTTCGAGGGCAAGCCACGTGTCTCTAAAAAGAGCGTGGAGTTTTTCCAAGGGTGGCTTGAGCGATCGATCGAAGCGATCGATCGTGACGACGAACAGCGGTTGCATTACGCCGATCGAAAAGAATCGGCGAGGCAGTTCTGGGACAACCTAAAATCCCGAGCTACGGTACCTTGACTCGCTCGCGAGCTGAATCGATCACCCGCTCATGCACCCCCATTAGCGCTTGCGTTTGCGGTTTCCCGCCGCGTTTTCAACCAGTCGCTGAATGATGCGTTTCGACAGTTCGCTGAACTCCTCAGCCGATCCGGGAGCATTTCCGAACACGACACGATTGGGGCTGTCCGAATCCTCTTCGGGTCGGATCGGCAATGCCTCGATCCTGGACCAAGCCGTGTCGTAGACGGTGTAAGAAACGTGCAGGCCCTTGGTAACCGAGTTGACTTCGCGCTGCAGATCCAAGGAAATAACCGCTGCGTTCAGGTAGCAGGCCGTCGTAATTAGCCATTCGCGGTAGTGGGAATCCTTTTGGATGTTCGAACCGCATTCCTGTTCCAGGGCTTTGGCTGCCCCGCGAACAGAGAGCATCAGTCGATCGATCAGTGTTCGAACGGGATGACTAAAGGCAATGTCGGAAAAGTTGTTTGGAGATAGGTACACATCGACCGTCGCCGTGACGGCGCCGCATCCGGTATGGCCCAATACGATCACGCTTTGGAGAGATTCACGCATGTGAGTCGCAGCATAATCGACGCTGCCGATGCACTCCAATCCGAGCACATTTCCTGCGACTCGAACCACGAATAAATCGTTCGACGAGCAATCCATGACATGTTCGATGGGAACTCTGGCGTCGGCACACCCGAGAACCAAAGCCCAAGGGGCTTGCATAACCTCGAGCCCTTTGGCGATCGGGATCCCCAATTGGATAGGATTCACTGGGATCACCATCGGGGGATGCTCTCGCTCTCCCTCGCCGATAGTCTGAATGTGCTTGACCATTTTGCAGAAACGCATGTTCCCTTGCTCGAGCATTTTCAGGGCTTGTTTGTTGCTGCGAGGACGCTTTAGCTCCAGAGGAGCGTGAGGATCAAATCGGTAAACTATATCCATGATGGATTCCTAATGAACGAAAGGATAGGAAATACTACGGCGGTGATGATTACGGCGGTGATGATTACGGCGGTGTGACTTCGAGACCACTCTGATGGAAGATGTTATTGACACTTCGAGCGATCGTGTCGCAAATACCTTCCAGGTCTAAATCGTCTTCGTCGTACCCAAACGGGTTTTCAACATGCTCGGCGACAATTTCCATTCCGAGCATGAAATAAGCGATGACAATGGTGATGGGGATCGTCCACCATTTGAAATCGTTGGAGATCCCCCAAGGCAGCGTGAACAAGAAGAGTACGATGCATTGACGGGCAAAGATACGGTACGAGACCACCATGGGTGTACGCGCGATCCGCTCGCAGGCACCGCATACATCCATCAACTTCGCCATCTCCGCATCGATGACCCGCATGTCGTCGCCATCGATACTTCGTGATTTTTTATGCTCCGCTACCCAGCGGTAGAGTTCGTTGGCGATGGCTAGAGGTGGATGGGAAGGACATCCCTCTTTCGGGTAAACATCGCCACCGTAGGGGACTTGACGCAAGTGGCACATGAGGGCGTGCGGGAAATCGACCAACCGTTTGCGCAGATACTCTGCTTCGGTGCTATTGAGTGTTGCAAGGACCGAAAGTTTGATCGAAAGGTTGCGAGTCGCATTCACCAGTGCTCCCCACAGCGTGCGAGCCTCCCACCACCGTGCGTAGGCCGCATTGGTTCGAAAAACCAAAAGCCACCCGAGTACCAGTGACAAGGCTGCGTGGATATCCGAGGGCATGTCTCCCATTTCGCGGAACCGCGAGTTCTCTTTCAGAACCGGAAGGATCGAATAGATCCCCATTGCCATCGCGAGCAGCGCGACGGTACTTAGGGTCTTCGACGAAGTGAGGGGAGTGATAACATCTTTGAAAGGCATCGGGGGATTGTAACGCAATTGCAACGGCGGACATTCCAGGTCGCAATATTTTCCTGGCCCCATTTTTTACCCCGTGTTTTTGACCGTCGAGGGCGGGTTCGTTTCCGCGGATATCCTCACGGATTGGCTTGAATGAAGCCGATGGACTACAATGCTGCGGAGGGAGGTGGTTCGCACCACCGTTCCTTATCCCCCCTTGTTATCCCCCCCCTTGTTATCCCCCCTTGTTATCCCTCCGTGACGCCTCCCCCTCCTGCAATCCATGGCACCGCCCAGACAACCGTCCGTTGAAGGCCCATTTGTCGTTATGCTTCGATTTACCTGCTGGATCCTGAATCTGATTCGCGGTGCCATTGCACGTCGGTGCAGAGACTCTTGCCATGGATTCATGATCATGGCGTTGAGGGCCGTTGTGCTCCTCGGAAGCGTCGGTGGTCTGCAGTCGATGATCGGGCATCCCGTACTGGGCTTGTTGTGCGCTCAAGAAGGTACGGCATCTGGAGGTACGGTAACTGGAGGTACGGCATCGGGAGGTACGGCATCGGGAGGTACGGCGGGTTCCTCGCACAGTGCGGCGGCCTCAGCCGATGGGGCAATAACCGCGGAGTGGACGGAAGTCGTTCGGCCCGTACTGCTCAAGCATTGTGGTGAATGCCATATGAATGGGGGAAATGAAGGGGGCGTTGGGTTCGATGACTACGACAGCCTCGACAAGATTCGCGCCCATGAGAGCACGTGGGAACAGATTCGAGGTGTCATTCGCGCTGAGGCCATGCCACCCCCTGAATCGGCGACCATCACTCCGGAAGAGCGCAAGGTCTTGACACTGTGGATTCAGCGAGCGTTGCATGAAGTTGATTGCGGATGTCGTCCGGCACCCCCGAGTGTCACCGTTCGACGCCTGAATCAATTCGAGTACGACAACACCATTCGCGATCTGTTCGGCATGGAGATCCGGCCATCGAAAGAGATCGGATTCGTTTCCGATGATGTGGGCAACGGATTTGACAATCAAGGCGAGGTGTTGACGTTGCCGCCGATCGCGATGGAGAAATACCTGCAAGCCGCGCAGTGGGTCTCAGAACGGGTGATCGCAACCGATCGAGAAAAGTTTCGCAAACAGAGCTTTGACGGAGAAAATCTCGCCTTCTCGCAACGATTGACGCTCCCTATCAATTTGGCCGCGGGAAAATACAGCGCGAGTGTTCGGGCTCGGTTTGGCGATGACCAAAAGGACAACTGCAAAGCTCGATTGCTGCTCGACGATCAAGTCATTGCGGAGTGGGATGTGCCGCCCAAAGATGAAACCTTGAAGCA
Source organism: uncultured Pirellula sp. (assembly GCA_903930765.1). Lineage (GTDB taxonomy): Bacteria > Planctomycetota > Planctomycetia > Pirellulales > Pirellulaceae > JBKCUI01. The sequence goes on along the minus strand of CAIYZV010000229.1, from coordinate 1,824 downwards.
GGAGTTTGAGGCTTCGGCGGGTGACCATGTGTTGATTGTCGAGTATGCGGACGACGCTGAGCCCGAGACGAGGAACGCTCCCAATCGAAGACTGAATATCGAGTCGGTTCGCTTGGTGGGGCCTGAGGGAGGCGAGCCGGCCTTTCCAAAATCGCACCAACAACTGGTCGTCGCAACGCCTGCGGCACAAGATGCTCCCGAATCGCAGCCGATCGGATTCACCGAAGCGACTCGTCGCATCTTTCAAAAGCTGCTGCCTCGCGCTTACCGGAGGCCTGTAAGCGACGAAGAACTTCATGCAGTCATGATGGTCTGCCAGCATGCGAATGACTCCGGGTACGGTTTCGAGGAATCGGTGCGGGTGGGAGTCCAAGCGGTCTTGGTCGCGCCCCAGTTTCTGTTTCGCACCGAGAAACGCATTGAGTCGGTCGATCATTGGCAACTCGATGATTTCAGTATCGCGAGTCGGCTATCCTACTTCTTATGGGCCAGCATGCCCGATGCTGAACTCTTGGAGCTTGCGGCAGCTGGCCAGCTGAAGGATGAGGCCGTCTGCAATCAACAAGTGGCGAGGATGCTGGCTGATAGTAAAGCAGAGTCCTTGCTCTCCGGTTTTTTCGCGCAATGGCTGGGGCTTCGGAATCTCAGCAAGATCGATATCGATCGCGACAAGTATCCGTTCTGGTCGGATCGGCTGCGAGCCGCGATGATTCGAGAGACCGACATGTTCTGTCGCGAGATGATGCGGGAAGGGAAAATTCTGGATTTGATGGTGGGTGGACACACGTACGTGAACCCGCGTTTGGCAGAGTTTTACGGAGTGACCTTTGAAGACAAGGATCCGGCGAGCATGTACCGTCGGCGTCCGGGTTCCAAGGGGCAGGATCCTCGTCGACAAGGGCTCTACAACGATGAGGATAAGTGGATTCGGGTGACGCTGCCGGAAAACCGTCGCGGGTTGATGACGCAAGCGGCAGTGTTGGCGCTCACCTCGAATCCCACCAGGAGTTCTCCCGTCAAACGCGGAAAATGGATCCTGGAAACCATACTCGGTGACCCACCCCCCTCGGCACCGCCAAACGTACCTTCCCTCGAGCAGGCCAAGGCCGAGGCGTCGGCTTCGCTGCGGGAGCGGCTCGAGATCCACCGCTCCAATCCCAGCTGTGCAGGCTGCCATAAGTTAATGGATCCCATAGGGTTAGGACTTGAGAATTTCGATGCCATCGGGCGTTGGCGAGATAAGGAGGGTGAGCTCGCCATCGCTCCGCAGGGTGAGCTTGCCGATGGGAGAGCTTTTTCTGGGCCGACCGAATTGGTGGGAATCCTGTCGCAACGGGAGGATTCTGTCGCTAAAAACTTCACCGAGAGGCTGTTAACTTACGCCCTCGGCCGAGGTTTGCAGCGGCCAGACCGCTGCGATGTCGATAAGATTCTGGAGCGGTCCAAGCAAAATGGCTATACAATAAAATCGATCGTCGAGGGAATCTCGCAAAGCGATGCATTCCTGCAGCGATCGGTCGGGCCAAATAGCCAATAGCTCAATAACATCCTCAGTAACATCAAAGCCAGTTCCATCCTCCCGTAGTAGCTACCCCGTACTGTCCACCAACAGTCCCACCTAAACCCAAAGCAGCCATGGAAAACCAAAACGATACCCCTTTGCGACGGATGAGATCTGGAATGCGATTGAGCCGCCGAACGGTGCTACAGAGTTTCGGCGCGACGTTGGCCCTCCCGATGCTTGAGGTGATGAAGCCGGCGGCGATGGCTGCAGAGGGAACCGCGTCACCTGTTCGGTTGGCCTGGGTCTTTTTCCCGAATGGT
>CAIYZV010000228.1 GCA_903930765.1 uncultured Pirellula sp. | reverse complement strand
GCCGAGGGACTTCCAGATGCGAAGCCAAGGCTCGAATGTCTCCTCAGCGAGAGGGACTTCTAACTCGGGCCTCATTTTCAAGGCTCCTTCGAGCCTAGGACCTTTGTAGGTGATCCATAATTTCCCATTGAGGTTTCGGAGCCGGAGCGCCTCGTCCGTGACGCGAAAATCGCGGGCGGGGTGCCCAAGGTAGGTGTCGCAGTGGGACTCAACGCCTAAAGCCAACGCGTCCGCCTCCCTGAGACGGCTGCGCAGGCGTTCTACGTCTGCCACGCGAAATTTCCCTTCGATTTCCATGGGAAATGAGTCTCCCATCGGAGATGGGTTCGGTTTGGTCATGATTTTATCTCTGTGAAAGCGCCACCGTCGGAGGGAGACCCATCTCGAGAACTTTCCTCGTCGGCGAGTTGCGGATTTGCGTTCGACTGTCGGGAGAGGCACCACGCGCTCGAATGCTGCGTCAACCCAATGTGAGGATAGTAGGTTTGCGCCTGTGGTGCCGAAAGCAATACCAAGTTCGTCTTTAATCCCGCCCTTAGGTGGGTCTGTCGCACCAGTTCACGGCCAATTTTCTGTCCTTGGTACTTTTGGTCGACGGCCAAGTCCGACAAATACGTGCAGTAATGAAAATCCGTGATAGCTCGCGATACGCCCACCAGCAAACCGTCATGATTGCGTGCCGTGATGATCAAATCTGCGTTTCGAAGCATCCCTTCCATCGTTTCCAAATCGGCGACCGGACGTCGCTCCGCGAGCGTCGATCGGATTAAACAATCGATGAACTCGGAAACCGATAGATCGGCTTCGTGGGTGTAGGTAATCATGAATTGGCGATGGTTGGTACCCAAGTTCCATGGAATCCGTACGGTACACGCCCAGGCAGGGTAACTCTAGCCAAGGCTTTAGGACGGAATGACTTCGCGTCGAAAATCCACAGTTCGCTCTGCCCAGAAATCGTAAGGTAGACGAACGACAATAACCAGCCGGAATCCTCCTCGTGGCTGGATGGATCCGAAACAAAGATACCTTCGCCGCAGTGGACACTATTCTCCATTTGGATCACAGAAGTATGTCCATCTCGAAAATCCAATTTCTTAAATCCGTGGAAGAACTCATCATCGCCGAGGCCAAAGAATCCGTACCGGTTGGGTGCCCCGGTGTAGGCTTCGTTGATTCTCGGAAACTCTGCGGGTACGTCATCGAGTAACTCCTCGCGAACTCTTCCTGAATCGAGGTCGAACACCCAACGGTACGGGACAGCTTGGTCCGACGCTGTGGCATCGTCCGAATCACCAAAGTTAAGACTGCCAGGGAATTGCTCGTAGCGGCATCCGACGAGTTCGATCTGGCCCAATGGTTTTTGCGCTGTGTCAGATGTTTTTCGCTCTTCGTTGGACGGAGCATTGTTGGACTCGAACGCGTTGAGCAGGTGAAATACAAAACACGTCGTCGCCTCAAAAAATCGGACTTGCGTAGGATCTTTCCGAGAAACTACTGCAAATCGCGTCGGAGCAGACTGGTCGAAATGCCAAGGCACGACACCGCTTAGGAGTCGGCTGACTTCGAACCTCAAGGGGCAGATTGGAAAGATCGCGTAGTTCTCGGTGATGGCGAAATCATGAACCATCGTCGGTTTATCGATGGGGATCTTCGTCGTGCGTACCCATGCCCCGGTCCTATCGATTTCGCTCATCATCAGGATGGGTTCATTCGGAACATATCCGAAGGTGATCATTTCGCCCGTTTTGGGATCGATTTTTGGGTGGGCGGTAAAGGGGTGGGTGACTTTCCCAGAAAAGTCCGTCGGCCCGATGGTTTCGAGAGTTTTCAGTTGGAGTTCATACGGCAATCCTGCTTCCCAAAGGGCGAGAAGTCGATTGCCATGGTAGACAACCGAGGTATTGGCACTGTTCTTATAGGGATTCAATCCGGCGAGCGCCAACGCGACATCGGGTGGCTCGAGCAATCCTCGGTACAGGGCGCGTCCTGCTTTCTTTTCTTTGAGGAAACCTTCGGTGGCAACGTAACGATTTCGGTAATGCACCCCATTGTCGGTGAACGAAACTGCGTGCAGCATTCCATCCCCATCAAACCAGTGGTACTTTCCTTTTGGGTGGAATTGAGGGTTGGGACCATTTCGGACGAGCATCCCACGGAGGGCCTTTGGAATCTCCCCCTCGACGGGCAAGTTTGGAACATTGAGTTCGCGGTCCACGGGCGCAAAATTCCCTCGGAGGAAGCGGCTCGATGTGTTCTGATCAACCGTATTCTCCTGTTCCTCACCATTGTTTTCCATCGTTTCGGCAAAGCTGAGTCCGGAGCGGGGGTGAAACCACGCCGCTGCCGCGATGGAGGCTTGAGCCAAGAAAACGCGCCGCATTGGATGCATCGAATAAACTCCCTGGAACGTGAAATTCAATCCAAGCTTCTAAATCGCCCGCCGAATAAGACGACGCAACCTAACGCAACCTAATTGCTGAAAACCAAGGATTCATCGAGGCGAATCACGTGTTGTCTCTTTCGGAGGTAGATGTATCGTTTCAGCTTTACGGATGCTTGGCAACAGCCTCTCCAGGGAAAAGAGGCCAATGTCCGACGCTGCTAATGATTGGCCTTAATTTCGTCAGTTTGGTCGTGACCGCTCCTTGTCGACCATGGTGTCCCCGACTAAAACCGTCTCACCTTCGATTCCTTGTATAGCGATAGAGCAGATATGGTTTTTTGGCGAAAAAAGAG
>CAIYZV010000227.1 GCA_903930765.1 uncultured Pirellula sp. | reverse complement strand
GGCATCGCGGCGATGGGGCCTTCGGAACTGAAGACGATTTCAAAGCGGCCCTCGGCTGTGATTTGGCCGACGCGGAAAAACTTTGAAGTATGCTGAGTTTTAGGATCCACTTGCACCTTACCACCCGGCGCTTCGTATTCCTGGTGCTTCACCGTCTTTCGCACGGCTGCCACGTCGTCGCTACCTGCCTCCTCGACTGCCTTAGCCCAAAGATGCACCCCGCAGTAGGCGGCTTCCATCGGGTCGGACACCAATCGTTGCTTTCCATAACGCGCCTGGAAACGATCAACGAATGCGCGATTCTGCGGTCGATCCACCGTGTGGAAGTAACTCCAAGCTGCGTAGTCACCGACAATATCCTTCGTACTCAGATTACTCAGCTCTTCCTCGGAGATACTAAAAGAAATCGTTGGAATCGCATCGGGCGAAATGCCTGCGGCCCGCAGCGATCGGAAAAAGGCGATGTTGCTGTCGCCGTTGATCGTGTTCAATATTACCTCGGGCTGGCTCTCCACAATCTTTTGTACGATTTCGGTGGCATCGGAGTCACCCAACAAGAGATACTCTTCGCCGATGATTTCGCCATCGAGGGTCGCTACTGTGTCGCGAATAATTGCGTTCGCGCAACGGGGAAAAACGTAGTCGGAGCCAACCAGAAAGAACTTCTTTTTCTTAAGGAACGAGGTACACCACTTCACGGCGGGGATGATCTGTTGGTTGGGCACTGCGCCGGTGTAGACGATGTTGGGTGACTCTTCCAGTCCCTCGTATTGCACAGGATAGAAGAGTAGGTGGTCATGCTTGTTGAGTACCGGCAGGACTGTTTTGCGACTTGAAGATGTCCAGCAGCCGAACAACACGCACACCTTGTCGTCCGTGATGAGTTTCTCCGCTTTCGCCGCAAAGGTAGGCCAGTCGGATTTACCGTCTTCAACGACCGCTTCGATAGGACGGCCGAGCACACCGCCACGTTCATTGAGCTCCGCGATCGCTAGGAGAGTGGCATCGATGACCGGCCGTTCGCTGATCGCCATCGTAGCAGTTTGAGAGTGGAGCACGCCGACTTTGATAGGAAGACCACTGGGAGCCACGACGGGGGGCGTGCGTTGATTGTTGGAGGTGATGTCGCCGCGATCACTCTCGGTTTTTCCTTGGCGTCCGCCAAGAAACGCCACCAGAAGCGATACTGCCAGAACACCCAGGGCCAACGCTGCGGCCCCAATCCCCAACGTGCGCCACGAAACGCCCTTGTCCGAGGTTGCCGGCAACGTGTTCCTGGAAGTCCCCACCGAGCTGATCCGGGACAGATCCAGGCGCGAGGTGGTGGTCCGCCTTGCGGTACGGACGAACTCCGCTAAATCACAGTCGGTGACAAACGGCGTGAGCGCCTCCGCAACTTGCCCAGGGGTAGCAAACCGGTCTTCCGCTTTCTTGGCCATCATGCGTTCGACGATCGCAACAATTTCTTGCGGAACGTCCGAGCGAATCTCGCGGATGGGGGGCAACGGCGCCTGACTGTGGGCCCACATCTGTTGAATGATCGTGCTGAACTTACTGCTCGGAAACGGTGACTGTCCAGCGAGCAAGTAATAGAAAGTGCAGCCCAAACTGTAAATGTCCGAGCGGATATCGATATCGCGAGTGCTTTCCCACTGTTCCGGCGAAGCGAAATCAACGGTTCCAAGAAACTGGCCGTCTGAGGTCAAATCACTACTTGTGTTCTTGTCGTTCTTTAAAGTAGCCAAGCCAAGATCGAGGATTTTCAAGACACCGGCATGGGACACGAGAAGATTCGCTGGTTTGATGTCGCGGTGTACCAAGCCTTGATCGTGCACGTGCTGGAGGCCAAGCGCTGCCTGCCGAATCAATTCACACGATTCCACGACCGGCAAGAGCCCACGCTGCGCAACTAGTTGCGCCAAGTCGACACCAGAGATATACTCCATGACCAGTAGCTGTGTCGCGCCGAGAGCTTCGGCCTCGTAGACCGCCACAATGTTGGGATGCGTCAACCGAGCCGCTAGCCTAGCTTCCCGTTGGAAGCGTTGCAGGACGGTAGGGTTATCGATCAAATTCGGTCGAATGACTTTCAGTACTACGGTCCGTTCCAACAGTCGATGCTCAGCTTGATAAACGGTCCCCATACCGCCGCGGCCAAGCACTCCCAGCACCTTGTATCGAGGATGGTCCTGCAACTCCGCGGGCAACGGATCGTCCGTTAACTTTGCATCCACTTCGGTTGGCACCGTCCATACCTGCGTCTGGCCGGGTTTCAAATCTGCCATCGTTTGCTGGCAGGAAGCACAACTACCAATATGCGTCTCGAGGGAGTCGACATCGTCTGATCCGAGCTTTTCGTTTGCTAGAAGTGAAAGTTGTTGACGCGAAGGGCAATTCTGCATGATCGACTTTCGTCTCACGGAAGTTTCAAAAGGGGCGGATCGAATTGTAGCCCCCATTGCCAGTTGCCGATAGTTTTCCGGTTAGGAATGTACCCGTGGATCAGGTCCAGTCCTGAACTTTCAAGCCAGAAACTCTGGAGAACTCCGACGCATTGTTTGTTACGAGAACAAGGCCATAGCGAAGTCCGATCGCAGCAATTCATTGATCGTAACGGCCGATAACCTGGCCCTGGGGTTCAAGGTCACGCTGGATGGTCGCATAGTAGGTCGCGTCGACTTCATCGAAGAGCACACATGGAAATGGTGCGAGCAGTGACTTGATGATATTCAATCGCTGGAGTCGGTTCCCGTACTTCTCGGCAACATGTAGCGACTCAGACAAAACCACGGAGCGGGTAACGACCTGCTGTCGAGAGATCCATGCGAGTTTCAAAATTACGTGCCACCCACTTACTTGACAAGATGTGAAAAAAAAAGGTGCCACCCACCTATTTGACAAGATTGGTGGTTTGGGTAGACTTTGACGCAACAGGAGAAAAAATACGTGCCACCAACGTACTTGACACATTAAAAATACGTGCCACCCACGTACTTGACACATTGGGCAGTTTGGGTATGTTTTGACGCCAGAGGAGAAACCAAATGCCTAGACCATTGCGTGCTGAATTATTTGATCCGAATGATGTATGTATTGTACATTGCGTGCAGCGCTGCGTTCGTCGTGCGTTCTTGGCTGGCGAAGACCCGGTGAGCGGGAAAAACTATGAGTTCCGCCGGGAATGGATCCGTGAACGGCTTGAGTGCATCGCCTCCATCTTCGGGGTGGATGTCTTGACTTATGCCATCCTTTCCAACCACATGCATGTCATCTTGCGCACTCGTCCGGATGTGGTTTCCACGTGGTCCGATTATGAAATCGCTAGGCGTTGGCTGAGTCTGTTTCCTGGTCAACGGGTCGATGAGTTCTTGGGACAGCCTACCCAGAGCCAGATTGATGCCATGGTGGGTGATCGAGGTCGTATCGTTGAAATCCGTGAGCGGCTCAGCAATCCCTCTTGGTTTATGCGAGCGTTGGCTGAACCGATTGCTCGGTTAGCCAACCGGCAAGATGAATGCACAGGTCGCTTTTGGGAGGGGAGGTTTAAAGCCCAAGCGATTCGGGACGAGGCAGGTTTGTTGGCGTGTAGTATGTATGTCGACTTGAATCCGATCCGTGCGGCGATGGCTACGAAACCTGAAGAATCGCGGCATACGTCGGCTTATGACCGGATTGAAGGAATGCAGGGCAAGACGATCGCTTCGATGGCGGCCGAGACAGTGGTGTTGTCCACGGAGGAAGCGGGCAGGATTCGGCGGACTT
>CAIYZV010000226.1 GCA_903930765.1 uncultured Pirellula sp. | reverse complement strand
GCTTCCATGCGAACCAAGTTCCATGTCTGGGTCGTGTCCGCATTCATGTGAACCAAGGCAGTCGACTGGTCTTTGGTCAAATTGCTGATTGCCGTCTCCATGACGACATCTTGGTTTTTTCCGTCCGCAAACTTCCAAGCAGCACGTTGGGTGGTCTTGTCAACCATTCCCTGCAACGGACGACTCGCCTGTGTCGTTTCATTGTAGAAAGTCCCAGCCATGATGCCGTCTTTGCTAACCGCGAGCTGCATCATGTTGCCCGTATCGTGATGCAGATCGTCCTCCGCAATTGCGAAGACACCCAGTGGCAACCACTCCTCTTTCTTGGGATCGGCAGTCGCAGGAACAGAAGCCGCAATAGCACCCGCTTGCTGGTAGTAATCCGCCGCGGAAGCCGTTTGCTGATCGTTGACGTAAACGTAGTTATCGCGATAGACAACGTTGCTACCGTAATCGTAGGCCACTGGATTGGACCACGCGTAGGGCAGGAAAGTCCCCATGGCTGCCCATGTGGCAGGTGTCCATGCCCAAGCCGCTCCGTACCCACCCCAACCCGCGTTCCAACGCCAAGCTGCATTGTTGCCGTAGCGGCCCCAATAGTTGTTATCGAACGGTCGGTTGTTGTTGTTTTGATACTTGTTCTGAAGCGAATTGATATTGTTGTTCCGATTCAGCTCGGTCTTGTTCCCCGCGTTGATGTTCACATCGCCGGTGTTGATTCGGTTGTTGCTACCGCGGTCACCGGTATTCACCCGGTCGCCTGTGTTGATACGGTCGCCTGTATTAACACGGTCGCCTGTATTAACACGGTCGCCTGTACTAACACGGTCGCCTGTGTTGATACGGTCGCCGTTGTTGATGCGATTACCGTCGTTTCCAATGGCATTGGTCCGATCGCCGGTATTGATTCCACCAGGACCTCTTCCAGCACCACCGACGTCGCCACCTCGGCCTCCCGATGCACCTGGCAAATCGAGGAAATTCCCCAGATCGCTCGAACTAGGACGCTTGTTCATGTCCGCAGCCGATGGCCCAAAACCATTCGAACCCGGGCCTCGGTTGTCACCGCCAGGGCCTCGGTTGTCACCGCCAGGGCCTCGGTTGTTCCCGCCCAAGTTGTTCGAACCGGGTCGATCTCCAAGTCCGCCGGGTTGATTGGGACGACTGTCGCCTTGACCAGGCCGCGCATCGCCAGCACCTGCCGGTCGACCTGGCTGACCACCCATTCCCCCTGGACTCGAAGGTCGCGGGCCGGAAGAAACCGGAGAACCTTGGGGACGACTCATCGAAGGCGTACCCATGGAACCGCCACCGGCCCTCTGAGGCGAACCACCGCTAAAACCGCCTCCTCCTCCGCCGCCGCCCGCGCGTCCACCGCCTCCACCACCAGCTCCGCCCCGTCCACCGCCTCCGCCACCGCCTCCACCACGACCAGGCGTGGCCCAAAGAGGCTCAAGCAATGCCGTTTGCAATGCAACGGCTGCAGTCAACACAATAAAAAAACGCTTCATGATTCTCTCTCAAAACTTATGTGTTTGTTTAATCAGTTGATGAATTAGGGATCGAGCCAAAATCACTCGGAATCTCGCACGATCTTGACCGGCCCAACGCTCGGGAGGAGTTCTCCATCCACCACTCGGCCGATCGATTTGAATTGAACGCTATCGCCGTCCAACACTTCGTAGATATTGGTGGATGCGCCTCGACGACCGTCCGGCAATACATTCAAGGTTCGAATCGTCCATCGTGTCTCTTCTTGACTCCACACCCCAGTACCAAACCCTCCGTCCGAATCGAACATCCATGAACGAATCGCATTTACGCTCGGATCCCATCCGATGACCATCGATCCTTCAAAGTCATCCTTCTCGCCCATCACCTTAAAGGTTTGAGTCAGGAAGTTATTGTTGCGCGCCCAACGGCACGTTACTTGTACCCGTCCGCTGCGTCCGGCATCGGTCCACTTGCCAACCAACCATGACAATGGCTCGAGATGCTCGTAGTGCGATGGCGCCGAGGGCGATTCGACTTGATCCTTGGTACTATCGATCCTCCATCCATTGGCTGTCTTGATATGAATTGCCGTGTACATCGACGACTCAACGCCGCTGTCCGGACTGATAACCCTCGCAACGCCCTTTTCAACCGCAACACTCGGAGATTGGAACTCAATCTTTGGTTCCACCAACTCGAGTTTTACACCTTTAGTTCCTGCAAAATACTCCGCAAAATGCTTCTGAATCGACGCGGATCCTTGAATCCGCTCACCCGACTCGGTGACTAGCTCACCCCCTGGTGTCCACAACTCGGTGAGCGATTTCGCATCACCTCGGTTGAACGCTGCGACGTACGCATCATTGCTCGCAGAGATTGCCACACGGTCCGCCTCGTTCCGATTCGTTGCATCCTGGGCCATCGCGGCCGACGCAACCCACATCACCATCATGCACCATAACAATCTTGACATATGCGTTTAACTCTTTTGCTCAGGACCAGAAACTGTCTACCCAATTCCGTGAATGTATCAAGTCGATGGTTTCTTTGGAAAAAAATTTTTCTGAATCAAAGCAATTAGTTTTCCCCCCACCCTCCAATCGATGCTTCCGTTCAACTCACCGCAGAACCCCTCGGCGATTCCCCCTCGGCAACACCATCTGCGACACCGTCTGGATCCTCTGTGGGAATTCCGATATGAAAAATCGGTAGAATGAAGTCGTGCTGCCTCTGCAACCCGCCGCTCGAACGACTGAAAGGTCAAAAAACATGACAAACGCAACCATCAAGGACCCAGCAGCCCTCGAAAACTTAACACGATCAGGCGGGTACATGGAGTATTCCAAAGCCTCCAACCCCCAAGCCGCTGGTGCGATCAAACCAGTACCAATCCTTACATTTCCCGCCAGCCTCCACGCGTCGGGACCATCCCGCATTATCCCGTTGGATATCAGCAACCAATTGCAATGCGAAAGTCCTGCTTCCAGCCCGAGTTTGCTCGCAAGCTTTGTCCGGATCAACGCAGGGGAATCTCTTCCGACACGTGCGAACGCGACCTCGCAGCTGTTCTACGTTTTGTCCGGCAGCGGTTCAACTCGCTTCGGCGAACATGAACTCCCCTACCGTCAAGGTGACTTATTCACGCTGCCATCTGGTCCAGATGCAATCCACGCGGCAGACTCCGACTCGGTCTTCTATTGGGTAAACGACTCACCCTTGTTGCAGTACCTCGGCGTGACTCCGACAACTCCGCGCTTCCCCCCCACACTCTATATCCGCGAAGAATCGCGTGCGGCACTCGCTGACGCTGCCTCCGACTCCATGGCGGCCCAACGGAGCCGAATCAGCGTCCTCCTTACCAATCAAGAATTCCCGCAAACACTTACCATCACCCATGTCCTTTGGGCCATGCTTGGTATCCTACCCATCGGGGCCAATCAACTACCTCATGCTCACAAGTCGGTAGCAGTCGACTTGATCCTCGATTGCAAACCGGGATGCTACACACTCGTCAGCGAAAAAGCCGACGCCGATGGCAACCTCATCAACCCCATCAAAGTTCCCTGGGAATCAGGCGGCGCGTTCATCACCCCACCCGGCTATTGGCACTCGCACCATAACGAATCCGGTGAACCTGCCTATCTCATGCCGATCCAAGACGCCGGATTGCATACCTACCTGCGAACCCTCGATATCCAATTCCATCGCCTCAACGTGGTCTAATTTCCCTCATCGAGCGCCAAAAACGGGCTTGTCTCCATCAACCTGTGTCCGCAATCATCCGACAGTCCTGGGCTAGACAGTCCTGGGCTACGGGGCTATTCGGAATTAATCCATCAAACCCTGGTGCGACGGAACCCGCGAGTAGACATCGGGTTCACCTACTTCAGGTAATGTCCGTTTTTGCAACTTGAATCCCCCTCGAACCAAGCCGCCTGTGGAGTCGATATCCCATGAATGCTTCCCAATCGCGTCAGCAATTCCAACTCCTCCAACAATCGCTGATCTCTTCCAAGAAAGTGAAATGGGGCAAGAAACTGAAATGGTGCGGAGGTCTCTTGGGCTTCGGCTTGCTTGGGGCTGGTTTGGGTTCGGAACTTCGATCCGAGGACTGGCTGCGGTTTCGAGGCGTCAATGGATTAGGGATCGCAACCGAGTCGAACTCCGTCCCCTCTGAATTTGGTGAGACGAAGAACCTGAAGTGGAAAGCCGCCCTCCCTGGTCCTGGGCACTCCTGCCCGATCATCGTCGGCAACAAAGTCTTCGTAACTTGTTGGAGTGGGTATGGCACCAACGAGGAAGGTGGTGACCTTGCGAATTTGAAACGACACCTCGTTTGCCTCGACAAGGCGTCCGGAAAAATCCTCTGGGATCGATCGGTCCCTGCAGCACTTCCAGAGGACCAGTACTTCGGAATGTTTGCAGAGCATGGCTACGCCAGCCACACCCCAACCTCCGACGGCGAACGTGTCTACGTTTTTTTCGGCAAGTCCGGTGTCCACACCTTCGATTTAGAGGGTAATGAGCTGTGGCAGGCTTCCGTGGGCGACGGACTGGACCCAAGAAAATGGGGCTCTTCCTGCAGCCCGATCCTCGCCGGAGACCTATTGATCGTTCTCGCATCCGCCGAAAGCCAAACTCTGTTCGCTTTCGACAAAGAAACCGGTAAGGAAGTCTGGAAGAAAACCGCCGATGGGTTCGCAGGAACCTGGGGTACACCTGTGCTTGTCGACAACCCGGATGGTGCTCAAGACCTCGTGATCGGGGTCCCCTACGAAGTGTGGGCCTTCAACCCCGAAAACGGAAAATTCAAATGGTACTTCTCCGTCGCAGACTCCGACTCCTACTGCTCGAGCCTCATCGCTGACAAGGGTATCGTTTACTCGCTCGAAGGACGCGCTGGAGGTGGATTCGCTCTGAAAGCGGGAGGTACCGGCGATGTCACTAAAACCAACCTCGTCTGGGAACAACCCCTTCGCAATCGCATTGGAACCCCGGTCCTCGTCGATGGAAAACTCTACTACTTCGCCGGGCGAATCGCTCGCTGCGTCGACGTTGCAACCGGCGAGCAAATCTTTGAAGCTCGATTGCCTCAAGCATCCTCGCCAGGCCCCCAGTCCGATGCAAGTGCCCCTCGAGGTGGACGCGGAGGAAGGCAAGGCGGTGGCGGCGGTGGTGGTGGTGGTGGCGGCGGCCGCGGTGGCATGGGCGGCCAAGACTACTCATCGCCCGTGGTGGCCGACGGAAAAATCTTTTACGTTGCTCGAAATGGTGATATCCATGTCATAGAGATCGGCAGCAATTTCAAATCTCTAGCCGTCAATAGACTCACGAACGACGAAGAGGATTTCAGCGCGTCTCCTGCAGTATCCGACGGACAACTCTTCATTCGCTCAAGCAAACACATTTACTGTGTTGGGCAATAACTCCGCTGCCAATTAGCCCAGAGTGATGGTGGTTTCACGGTTGCATGCTCTCGCCCAACCCGACCAACATACGGTCAGGAGATCTTTGTTGTCATTGGTGCAGCACTTCGCACTCGTACCCAAAACCAAACTCCGCCAGAAATCGTTTGCGATAACGCTCCCAAATGCCTCTGTAGGTGCTTCGATAACCGTAACGAAGGCACCTCGACCCATCGCCAAAACAATTCGGACACCACTAGACTCGCAGCAAAAGCTATCCACATGCTCGCGAACGCGGCAGCAGGTCCCGTGACAGCCCAAGCATCGAGCAGATGCAACACCACACCATTCACTGCGTAGTGGACCAAGAACAAGCTATACGATCGATCGCCTAGCCACTTTAACCAACGTGGAATCCGCCAATCCGAATAGCCTAATACGCCCACCCACAGCATGGCACCAGCAACCATGGCCACAGCCAACTGCGGACGAGGTTGGATCACCCACGCCGCGAGTACGCCAAATCCATAGCCATACACAACCTTGGGAGAAATCCGGGAACGAACACCAAATCCTACCAATGCCCCTAAAACAAACGGGGCCATGAAGTAGGAGACATAGCACTCGTACTCCAAACGCCCATTCCAATAAAAAGCCCCCAGCAAACCCAACCCGGAGAGCAAACTCGCAAGTATCACTATGCCACGACGTTCCTCGCGCACAAATCGGCCGACCAATCCATACAGGACCAGAAACAGCAACGAAAATTGCAGATCGATGCACAGATACCATGTCCCGGCAGCGATGTTCCCATAACCTAAGACGTCTTGTACGAAAAAAATGGTTGCAATGATGTGCCCCATCGACACACGCTCCACCAATCCCAAATCCCTACCACTCATTCGAAACAGATACGACACGAGTAGTAATGCTACCAGCATCACCATGCAGGGGATGCCAATTCGCAGGTACTTTGCAAATAGCTTCGACACAACTCCATGCAGACCTTGCGGCCACTCTGACATACTCACCGCCAACGAAAAACCACCGATCACCATGAAAACTTGGACGGCGTAAAGAGCGCGGTTGTAGAGAAAAAACATCAACTCAGGGGCCATGCTGTCGGCAAGGTCCGACTGAGGCGCGTAGAGCGTGAGATGATGCCAGACGATAAAGACCGC
>CAIYZV010000225.1 GCA_903930765.1 uncultured Pirellula sp. | reverse complement strand
ATCTCGAATGTACTTTGGCACTCCTGACTCTTTGCCGACATACGTATCGTAAAAGCGAAGAATGGCTTGATGTTTGCGGCTCGCAATTGCCTCTAGCTTTCGATCGATCACCGAAAAATCGTAGCTCTTTTCCCCTAGAATCACGTCGCTATATGCGATGTATTCAAATTCTAATTGAATGGGAGCCGTAGAGACGTTCTCATTCGAAGACCAAAGGACCAAACCTGTCATGGGTTCCACTTGCGGGGGAGTCCCTTTTAATTTGATCTTTCGAAAATCATCCGCCCCGATGGAGTCCCTAGCGGTCATTGCAAGTATGGCAATTGCAATAGCCAATACCTTTGTGAGATTGCCGTTAACCAGAAATCGAACAACAAGTGGCAAATGCATGATTGATTCCTTGGAAAGGAAACGCCGGTTGAACGGTACGACGTTATCGCCCTTGGGTGGCGATTAATCGATGGAATTGAACGTTAAGATACCCCTAAGTCCTTTTCAAGCCGAGCTAAGCGTTCAGATAACGATTGTACGGTTGCTTTCAGCTCTTTTACTTCCGATTGTAATGTAGCCAACTCGCCACTATCGATTCGGCTCGTAGACGGAACAGAACTCGCAACTCCAATCGATCCACTGTCCGTCGGCGATTCCCACTTGGCGCTTTTTAGCTTTTCTATCTCCCATTCCGGATACAAGTTGTGCGAAACGACCTGCCCTCGACCTGGAGGCGTCAGTGCGACCACCAAGCCGCGTTGTTTGAGTCCATCAAAGATCTCTTGCAAAACGGACATGTCCGAAATAGGCTCCATTCGAGAAGCGCGAGTCCGAAGCTCTCCCATGGTTTGAACTCCACGAAGCAACAACTCCGTCATTACGGCCGCTTCGACTTTGCTCAGTCCAAGCCAGTTATAGGCGTAGTGCCGAACTTTGGTGACCCGTCCCGACCCTTGAACAATCGCAGCGGCACCTAGATTTCTTAGCTCATCTACGATCGTTTCTACTTGTTCGACCGTAAGGCTGGACAGCGGGTCGCGATTATTCTTTTGATTGCAGCCGGTTGCCAGCCCTGTGTAGGACATGGGGTACGCATCGGGAGTGGTTTTGGACTTTTCCATGAGAGTCCCAAGCACCCGTCGCTGATTGGCATTTAAGGGCTTCCAAACGGGCGCGGCCGCTACAGTGGGTTGACTCGCACTCTCAGTCGATGCCGAGCTCGCGGAAACTTCATCAGTCGAGCCGTTGTCGTCATCTATTTCATTGTCCATGCGTGTTGTCTCGTAGTTGGTGAATTGCTGTCAGCGGGTTAAAGTTGCCGGGGTGTGTTGCAGTCGGGGGTATTATCGCCGAACAATCATGTTGAGTCGTTGATATTATTCCCAGCAAATATTCTTGGAATCAAAGATGGGGCCTTCAATGCAAGTTCGTTTGTAATCCCACTCGCCATCGGGCTGAATAACTTTTGCCACACAAGTAAAACATATCCCAATGCCGCATGCCATAGGAGTCTCTAAGGAAACTTGACAGGGAACGCCATAAGATGCCGCCATTTCGCTAACCGCGTGCATCATTGGTTCAGGACCGCAGCATGCGATTCGACAGTTCTTGGTTTGATCCCTCTTTAAGATTTCCTCAAGGGCTGTCGTAACACGACCGCGGATTCCTGCAGAGCCATCTTCGGTGGTTATAAGGACTTCACT
>CAIYZV010000224.1 GCA_903930765.1 uncultured Pirellula sp. | reverse complement strand
GACATCAGCGTGCTGGATCAAGGGAGCATCGGCTTACGCTCGCGACATTCCAGTCACTTCGGTAACCCAAGCTTCAACAAGTGCCGCGGGACTAACATTGCGATCGACTTGCTCTCGGGCTTGCTGCGTCCGTTGGATCAGAGAACTTAGGATCTCAGGGTCCAGTTGATGTAGATTTCCCGGAGCGTCGCTTTCGGTAGATGGTTGATGGATGGCCGCATCCAGCGACGAGGTAACACCGAGCCTGTGGCGCATCGATTCACGATAGAGATTGATCGCGATATCCAATACCCATTTCAATTGATCGCGTCGGGCTTGTCCTTCGGCGGCAACCGAATCCAAATGAGCGGTAATACTTTTGCTCAGGCGAGGAAAATCGATCGGCCTCGAATCGAGCGACTCGATCAGCAGTGTCCGAAATTCGCTCATCGATTCGTCTCGCCCCTGTGCCGCCAATTGCAGCGAGCCGTGCGATTGCTGAGCCAAACGCAATGCATCCGCTGGATTATCAGCCAGACCATGCCGCTGAATAAGAAGCGCCAATTCGTCCTCGGCGAGGGGTGAAAACCGGACGATTTGGGAGCGGGATCGTATGGTGCGCAGTTGCCGTTGCTCGGAGGTACCGATCAAAAAGATCAACGACCCCGCGGGTGGCTCCTCCAAGGTCTTCAGGAGACTGTTGGCGCCTTCGACGGCCAGCGTATCTACATCGTCGACAATGGCGATTTTCCGTCTGCCAGAATAGGGTCGCATTCGGATTTCATAGCACAACCCTTCGCGCATTCGGGACTCATCGCTGCCGACCAATTGCTCCATCGATAGATTCGACTTGTCTTTTTCGCGCTTGATCTCGATCAGATCCGGATGGGTCCCGGCCTCGATTTGAACGCAGGCTTCACACGTACCGCACGTTGCAAACTCGGTAGGTTGGTACTTCGTGCACAGCAACGACTTCGCAACGAGCCTCGCAAACGTCCGCTTTCCGATTCCGCTCGGACCAACCATCAGGAACGTGCTGGCCAGTCGTTCTTGATGAACCGCATTGGCAAACCATCCACGCTGACGATGATGCCCGACGAATGTGTTCCAGTCCATCGCTCATCCCCCCTCTGAAAATGATTCAGGGAGTTTCAGCCTCAATGAGAAGATGGTCCATCGCCCGATGGTGCTTGTTTGGGCCGCGGTCCTGCGCTTCTCGGATTGCAAAAATCGATCGATGGCTTCGGAGTGAGGGAAAGGGGATACCGATGTGGCCTCTGTCGCCGATGCTGTGGAACGAACGAACCGCTCTAACTTGATCGCGTGGGGGCATTGCCGATCGTATTGGGTCGTTTCCCGGAATGCCGTATACTCCGCACTCCAATTCCCTCGATCCAGGGTCGGTGCTATCGGTACGCCAGATCCCGACTCCGATCCCGATTCCGAGGGACTCGAAGCGACAGAACGATCGAATTCGGCGTAACGCCGGGACAATTCGGAAGAGGCAGCGGGCCAAAGAGCTCTCGATTCATCAAGCCGTCTCATGATGGCTTGGAATTGCAACGCGATCGAAAGGGTGATTGCGAGAAGGATTAGCAGTCCGACCACGAAGGGTCCGACAAAGTACCGGCCGCGAATGCTTAGTCCGTGCGGTGGACCAACTCGATGAGTTGGCTCCACGGTATTCATTGCGTCCATAGTTACTTTGTTCAAATCCATTACGTAGGAATCTTGTATTCCTTGAGCCTTTGCATTTCGTCCGCGACCACGCTTCCGTCCGGCGTATCATCGCTGTCGACGTCGAACCAAGACTCTTGGAATTGGACGTATCCCGGTCCACCGCTAGCCGACTTGCGAAGCGCCACGTTGGTAGTCAAGGAGATAATGGCGTCGGCCATGGCCACTTCGGGGTAGCATCGAGGCCTGTTTTCTGGCGCATTGTTTCGGATGCAATAAGCCCAATGCTCGATCTCTTCCGTGTAGCCTCGGCTGACGGTACCCGTCCCCGCAGCTGCCTTGGATACTGGAGCCGCAGCACCTCCGCTCGCCTGGGTATCCAAAGCGTATCCGGACCCCGCAGCCTTGACCCCTGCCGCCGCGCTGGTATCGCCCTTCGCATAGAGCATGACCTCTTGCTCTTTCTCGAGCACGAGCGTTCCCTTGGTCCCCATGACGACTTCGCCGTAACCGCCATAGACGTTTCCATTGATCGTCGAGTATGTGACCACGATCTTCTTGTTAGGGTCTTGGTCGTACCCCGGTACGCCTTTGATCCCTCCTGGTTGCTTGTACCCAAGATCGAACTTTTCGCTGTACTCAGGACCGGGAAATTCGAACGTGCAGTAAACGTGATCATCCGCATCGCGGTCTGCGGGGAAGAGATGGCGACCGCCGACCGCATGCACGGTCAGCGGATGGGCTTTTTTGCCGTCTGCTCGCAATGCGCTGCAGAAGATCGTCGCAGCGTCCAATTGGTGGCTGCCAAGCTCACCCATAAGACCCGCGCTGGTCCGATCGAACAACCGCCAACGGACCAACTCTTCCATGGCAGAAATCGTTCGCTTGCCCATCGCTTTCTCTTGATACCCAAACCGAGCCGCATCGACTTGGTCGGCCATCCATGCTTCCTGCTGAGCGATCTTCCGTTTGAGCTGCTCGATCTCAGTTGGATTCTTTGCCTTGTCCAATTCCTTGACATACTTCTCGTAGTCGGTCTTGATCTTGTCCACCTTGGTCTCGGGGTCCCCACCGACCATGGGTGGTTGCCACGAATCGTTCCCGGGAAGATTTCCGCGGTGCCACTGAGCACGAATGTGGTGCAGTTGTCCGAGCATACCCCATTTGAGCAAATGGACGGCATTATCGTAGAGAACGCTGTAATGCCGTTGGTGTCCGGTGGCCAGATAAATCTGCTGCCCAGTAGGATTTTTGAACTCCTTGGATAGCCGCGCCATGACCTTGCACTGGGCCACGTTGTGGGCCATCAGCTTCTCGGTCAAAACGTGCTTTCCTTTCTGCATGGCTTTGATTGCGATCGGCGCATGCAGGTGAAGTGGCAAGGCGATGATGATCGCTTCGATGCTATCGTCGTTGAGCAACGCATCGATACCGCCGTTGCTCGCATCGTACACCTTGACGTTCTTCTTTGCCTCGTCCTCGTTGGCGTACTTGTACTGCTTGATCAATCCAGGCCGGGTTGGCGTTGTCCAATCTCCGTGGAACGCGCGATAGATGCTGTAAGGACGGATGTCTGCAACGGCGGTGACTTGGACATATTCCGGCGTGCATCCGCCGATAAGAACGCTTCCTTCGTCGCCGGTACCGATCACCCCGACCCGCACTGGATCGGCGAATTTCTCATAGCCAAAGTACATCGCTCCGAGACCAGCACCGCTCACGGCGCCGGCCGCGATTACGCCTTGCAGGAACTCGCGCCGCGTGAATCCAACGGCCTCGTGGTAGTTGTCTTGACCAGTGGTTTTGTCTTCCGGGCTCAATGTACGCATAAGGAATGCCTCGAGGATCAAACGCTATAAGTGAGGAATGAATTGGTTTAGTAAGGAAATAACTAGGATATTTAGGGAAGGGCAGGATCAGCAAGAAGGCTACGATCAGGAATCGGTACGCACTTTGGCATTTCGATTCCAAAAACTCCAAGGGATAAAGTCGAGACCAGCGTAACGCCCTGCGTCCGCGAACGCGACCACAAAACACGCTAACATCTCGATCGCTTGATAGTATGTCGGTTGGGAACCCGGCGCCCCTGGGAATTGGGTAGCTACCACCGATAGAAGAAACACCCCAGCTGCGATTGCCGCCAGCGGTGTCAGGAGGCCGACGAGCAACAGGATTCCGACCACCATATCGAAGATCGGAATGATCTTATCGACTTGGCGGACCGTGATCGGCCCCTCGCCGGGGAACTTGAACTCGAGTTGTTTGCGGATCGGATTCCCCTTGGCATCCTTGGCGATCGGTTTCTTCGGATCCGGGTTGGCTTGTTCATCGGTTGGAACGGCATTGATTCGCTCCACCATTTCTGGAATTGTCTGATCGATTTCGGCGAGGATAGGCCGGCCGAGAGCGCGCCATTTGCTTTCGATCTCGTCGCGCTGTTTCCTCAGCGATTCGACTTTGGATCGCGTCGTATCGCTTTCGAGTTTATCAATACGCTCGAGTCCGTTCTTGTATTCCTCGATTTGAGGCTTCCACTCGTCGTACGTTTCTTTTCGCTTGGCAGCGAACTCGGCGAGGATATCGCCCACCTCTTCTTGTTGGGCTTCGTTCAAGCCAAACGTTTCAACCGCCTTGGCACCGAACTCCTTGCACAGATCGGACATGTTCTTGGCATCCATCCGAAGCGAGCCGTCGTAGTCCGGGATCATGGACTGGAACTTCTTCGCGAACGGTCCTTTTGCTGCCGACAGGAAGCCGGTCGACGAGAATCCTCCGTCGCGGACTTTGGAAACCCCCTCCTGAAAGAAATGCCATCCGATGGCCAGCCGGAGCAGGACCAAGAAGAAAATGGCGGGAATCGTGAACTTGGCTTTGCGAAGTAGCATGGGAGGGATATTCGAGGGGGGAGCGTATGCCAGTAAAACTCAGTCCGGCAGGATTATTCGCGAAGTCGTATCGCTGGAACCCGCAGAATCTCACCTTAGGATAACTGAAGTATGGTCCAAAATCGACCTTCGGCCAAGTCTCAACCCTTGCGCATTTCGGCCGAGAACATCCTTGAAACGGGAAATCATCGCAGGGGAGACGGCTCGATTCTCAGCGTTTCGTCATCTCCTCGAGGAGTGCCAGAACCGGACCTATTTCCAGCTTATTCGCGTATTCGATCCATCGATGGTTCGGAGACCAAGCAATCCCTTCCAGGTCCACGCGCGTCGACTTGGGGATCGCCAACAGAATTGGGTGCTGGGGAAACAATCGCAAGGTTTCAACTTTGCTACGGAGATATTCAGGAGTCCAGAAACCTAGAATCTCGAGGGGTATCGATTCCCCATCGGATCGCTCCAGCAAAAAATCGGGAAAGAAAGCTCGCTGTCCTATGTGGAGAATGGTTCCCTCTCGAACCAACCGCCAGCCGCCTCGGGACTCGTCCCCCCAGTCCGATGCAAACTGCGACTCCACGTTGGAATCAAACTCCTCGGGAGGTTGCACCGGACTCACCAATCCAGAACGGTCGCTCAGTTCCAACCGCAAGTCAAACTCAGGCCGTACAAAGCGAGCAGCTTTGCGTTTCATGAATGCGGTCATGGTCCAACCGCGGCACGAGAGCAGGCCGGGTAGAAATCGAGCCATGGCAACCCCGTACCGATGGGTACGCCGCAATACGGAAGCCGGACCTTGCAAATCAAACCGATAGCCGGTCTCCGTTTTCAGAATCCGGTGCATCAAACCAGCCAGCTTGGCATACCTCAGAATCGTTTTCCACTCCGCCGTTGCATCGATGACCATACGTACGGAATCCAGGAGCGCCACCTGTGTCTGCGCTACATTGTAACGCGCGAGCAATTCGAGCGGGCTCCCATGTTCATCAAACGTCTTCAAGCGATGGTTCTCGATCAAGTCCGCGAACAAATCCTCCTTTAGCTGCAACCACTCGGTCCCAAGCTCACTCGCGATTGTCCCTTTAGTAGCTTTCTCAGCGTGTTCCAGTATGGATTCCGCCACCTCGACCAGCGGATGGAAGGAAGCCGCTCGACGAAACACAGCTCGCCGCAACTCTGCGGTCTTTCGTGGATTACCGCGATCAAACTGAGACCATTCGTCCAGCAGTTTGCAGAACGCGCCGATCCGGCGCACAGGGCACTCGGGATCTTGCTCGAGAACACGCTGCACCGCTTGGTGAAGCGATTTGCGTGTCCAGCCAATTCCGTTGCGATACACTTCGCACAACTGCTGAGCGTACTCGACATACGCTTGATCCTTGATCCGTGTCAGGCGATCAGGAAGCACCAGGCCGTTTTCGAACCTTGCGATGGCGAGTTCCCTCGTAAGCATCGTTCTTCCTCCGTTTGCGAGATCGTTCTACCTCCCTCGTGTCCGAGGTGACCACTTCATACAGAATCGCTTTCGCCTCACCTTGCCTCCTCAAAATTCGTCCCAATCGCTGCTTGGCTTGACGCGTCGAACCTTTACCTCCGAGAATGACCGCGATTTTGAGTTCCGGCAAATCGACTCCCTCATCGAGAACTTGATTGGCCACGATCGCCGGATAGACCCCGTCTCGCAAGCCTTCCAAATAATCAAGCCTTTCGCGTTTGCCGCAATGGCTCAACAAGCATGGAATCAAGAATCGGAGCGACACCTCTCGAGCCATCGCATTGGAGCCAGTGAAGATAATCATTCGCTCCCCAGGATGGAGCCGAAAGAGATCCTCGAGCACTCTCAGCTTTTCTTCGGCACGCTCCTCAATCGATTGCTTTTCACGGAATGCCCGAAGAATCCTCGATGCGACTCGGCTCGACTGAGTCTCCGCGCATAAATCTTGCCAACGGAACCCTGGATCGTCGGTGCGGCGCTGCAGGACATAGTCGGAGACATGCTCCGATAACTGATCGTAACGGCTCCGTTCCAGGTCGCTGAGCGCCACCGGAATGCGGACCACCTCGTACTCAGCAAGGGTCCGTCCACGAACATCGCTGATCCCCAATTCATACACGACCGGTCCGAGAATGTCATCCCATCGAACGACTCCCGCCGTGTTCGTATTCACCACGTCGGGATTCCATGTCGCCGTCAGTCCCAACCGATCCGATGCAATACTGCATCGCGCCGCATCGCTCCGTAACGGGCCCGCCAAATGATGGCACTCATCGAACACGAGCAACTGAAATCGATTTCCCAACTCCGCGAGATGGATGCAAGCGCTCGCATACGTCGTGACCGTGATCGGTTTCACAGAAAACCGGTTATCCCCGAGAATACCCGCATCATACCCTAGAGCTCGAAAGATCCTTCGATGCCATTGGTACATCAAATCCCGTACCGGGGCGATAACCAGCGTGCTACACCTACCGCTGGCCATCAATTGGATCGCAACCTCGGTCTTGCCAGTACCCGTCGGCATGACCACGATCCCTCGACGAGTCTGCTGCCACGCGTCGACGGCCTTCTGTTGCTCGGGCCGCAACGGTGGGATCTCTATCTTCGACCAATTCACCGTCTGCCACTGGGGAACTCGATCGATCGTTCCATAATTCCTGGTCGCCAAGACATCACGTACGAGTCGGTAATTGCACGCATCGGTGCGCCATCGCCTAACCCGCGAATCCCAGACCCAAATCCCCTGCCCGAAAATCCTTTGAACGGCGGTCTCGGTCCATGCATCGAGGAGCAACGTGCCCGAATCGTAGTCGAGATTTGCGAGCCCTCGATCGCTGCTTTTCGCCATTCTGTCTACATCGCCGTTCGCCATCCCGGAAATTTTAACGCCATTCGAAGGTGACGTTATTCAACGGTAACATTATTCAACGGTAACATTATTCAACGGTAACGCTCTTGGCAAGGTTTCGCGGTTTATCGACGTCGCAACCGCGAGCGATCGCGATATGGTACGCCAAAAGTTGCAGCGGGATCGACGCGACAACCGGTTGTAGGAAATCCTCGACGTAGGGCACCTCGATAATGTCATCCACCAGCGACTCAAGTTTGCGATCCATCTGATCGACGATGGCGATGACCGGCCCACCGCGAGCTTTCACCTCTTGCAAGTTGCTCATGACTTTGTCGTACACGTGCGAACGTGGGAGGAGGAAAACCGAGGGGGTGTGTTCATCGACCAGCGCGATCGGCCCGTGCTTCATTTCAGCAGCCGGGTAGCCTTCGGCATGGATGTAACTGATTTCCTTGAGTTTCAGGGCCCCCTCCAGAGCGGTGGGGAAGTTGTAGTGGCGGCCGAGGTACAGGAAGTTGGTAGCATCTTTGTACTTATCCGCCACCTCGCGAACTCGCGAGCTGCATTCGAGCGCTTGCTCGACGACATCGGGCAATGCCTCGAGCTGGTCGATGATGCGCTGACCAGCTTCAAAGCTCAAATGCCTGAGCCGTCCGAAATAGAGCCCCAGCATCGAAAGGACGCAGAGCTGCGAAGTAAAGGCTTTGGTGGATGCGACGCCGATCTCAGGACCAGCGTGCAAATAGATCCCACCGTCGGCTTCTTGGGCAATGCTGCTTCCAATCACGTTGCAAATCGCCAACGTGTGGTGCCCTTTGCGTTTCATCTCTCGGAGGGCCGCTAGGGTGTCTGCGGTTTCGCCACTCTGGGTGATCCCGAAAATTAAGGTGTCATGGTCCACGGGCGGATTTCGATAACGCAACTCGCTCGCGTATTCGACTTCCACGGGCAACCTCGCAAACTCTTCGATCAGGTACTCCCCGACCAAAGCGGAATGCCAACTGGTGCCACATGCAGTCAGGATCAATCGGTTCACACCGCGAAGCTGAGCTGGCGTCAAATTGAGACCACCGAACTTTGCGGTCGCGTTTTCTCGGTCCAATCTTCCTCGCATCGCGTTTCGAAGCGACGTAGGCTGCTCGTAGATCTCTTTGAGCATGTAGTGAGGAAACCCGTTGCAACCGACCTCTTGATCGGTCGACTCCAAAACCCGCACTTCGGGCCGCACGCGACCTTGATCCCGGTGGACGACTTGGATGGAATCCTTGGTAACAACGGCGATTTGATGGTCTGCCAAATAGATGATGCGGTCGGTATGCCCGACCAAGGGTGACGTATCGCTCGCGATGAATTGCTCACCGCGACCAACACCCAAGACGAGCGGGCTGCCACAACGGGCAGCGATCAGCAAGTCGGGGCGGTCCCGGAACATCACGACCAATCCGTAGGTTCCTCGCAGCGATGGCAACGACGCGCGAACCGCTTCTACGAAAATTGCAAAGCGGCTGTCAGCCCCGCCGGAGCTTCGGCCCCCGGTTGCTACCGGTGCGTTCATCAGGGTCTTCAGGTTTTCTGCGATGAGATGCGCAACCACCTCGGTATCGGTAGCAGACTGAAACACATAGCCTTTCTCCTGGAGCATCTCCTTGAGGACTTGGTAGTTCTCAATCACGCCGTTGTGAACAACGGCGACGATCTCGTGACCGCCCATGTGCGGGTGCGCGTTTTCCTCGGTTGCTGCACCATGCGTCGCCCAACGCGTATGCCCAATGCCTGTGCTGCCCTGCATCGGCGTTTGATCGATCCTCTCCGCCAAATTATCGATGCGACCAACCGCACGATGGAGCTGGAACCCGGATGAGCCTGTTAAGGTGGCAATTCCTGCGCTGTCGTATCCTCGATACTCCAATCGACGGAGTCCTGAAAGAAGGAACGGACATGCCTCTTGCTTACCTACGTAACCAACGATTCCGCACATGCAATAACCCCAGCGTCTGAGATGACTGTTCTCCACAAGACGACATGGCACCGTAAGGGTATCCCGAAGATTCCCAAAGATGTCGTCACCGTGCACCGCAAGCTCCAGTCGATTTCTTCGAGCGGGGAACCGATCGTTAGACCAATTCTTCGACGCACGCCCAGAGAAACCCACTTTTTACGGTCCACGAAGCCTACCCCGCGAATCGCCTCGCCAAGGTCTTACCCTCGCAAGTTTCCTACACGGCACTCGCTCTTTAGAACTCATAGCCGGGACAACCGTCAAAATCAATAACGCTTGGATAGCGATAACGGTTGGATTGAATGTGGATTGAATGCCGACGTCGTAGAGATAGCGTTATCACGCGCTGAGAGATAGCGTTATCACGCACTGAAGTCGAATGATGACCCAAAGCTAGCATTCGACGAAACGGTCTGCGGGGCTGATTGTAGTTGCTCGCGTCGGACTAGCATCTCCCAAGTTGTCTTCTCGATGTCGAGGATTTCGCGCATGTTGTCGACCGCGATCACGTCGTGATCGAGTTCCGCTGCGATGAGCAACTTGGAGAGAAAAACGTAGAGATCCGACTGCTGTTTGGCCAAAGGATGGGACGAATCCACAATTCCGGCCAGCAACTCAGAGAGGATGTCGCGGACCAAGATCACCCACTGTGCCGCCCCGCTGTAATCCTGCTTTCTCCATAAATCGCCGATCAAAATGCTCAAGCCATGGGCCTTCTGAAGCAGCAGAAAATGCAGCTTGGCCGGGCTAGCAGATTCAACTTCTTGGCGGAGAAACAGTTCGATGGCGTCTGGTTTTGTCATTTCCGGTGGTTCAACAGCGGGAAAAAGATTGCATGCATCGAAGCAGCGACATGAATCAGCAACGCCGCGAATCGGGCTTCGCGTGTCCGAGTTATCGACCATTACCAGCGTGCAGGCTCGCAGAAGAGTTCCCGACCCTCACAATCCCTACAACCATTACCGGTAGAATTGTTCGGAAGGGCCGATCCCACTAAAGTCGACCACGATTAAAATCGAGCCTACTGTTGCTTCAAAATCGCGTTTTACTTCCCATTCGCAGAAAGACTTTTCAATGTCATTGCAAGACGATCGCGATGCTATTCTCGATCTTACCCAGAAACTTCTCGTTTGCATCACCCGCGGTGATTGGGATACATACAAGGAACTTTGCTGCCCTTCGTTGACCTGCTTTGAACCTGAGGCGCTCGGGAATCTGGTCGATGGCTTGGACTTCCACCAATACTATTTTAACTTGCCAACCAGCAGCACTCCGGTACAGTCAACGATTGTGGCGCCGCACATCAGAATCATGGGGGACGTAGCTGTGATTGCCTACGTCCGTTTGACCCAAAAAATTGCGGACGGTAAACCGATCACCGCTGCCATGGAAGAAACTCGGGTCTGGCACCGCCAGCAGGGCAAATGGAAACACGTTCATTTCCATCGTAGCCCAGCCCGCTAACACCACGAACGGCAGTCCGCAACGACCGCCCCTTTTGAGACCGAAATGCACGCACTCGATTTCCTTCGCGTCACCGCCGCATCAACTCCGATCCGGGTTGCGAACCCGTCGGCAAATCGCGAAGCGATCGCGATGGCATTAACGAATCTGCCCGACTCCGATGTAATCGTATTCGGCGAATTGTGCTTGAGCGGCTACACGTGTGGTGAATTGTTCTTGCAGCGTGTGCTATTAACGAGTTGCTTGCATGAGCTTCGCCAACTCGCCCATTCCGTCGGTCAGCAGTTGGTGGTGGTTGGACTACCTTTGGAGATCTCCGGGCGACTTTTTAACGTGGCTGCGGTTCTTGGTAACGGGAGGTTGCTGGGGCTCGTTCCAAAAACGCACCTCCCCAACTACAACGAGTTTTATGAAGCCAGATGGTTCCATAGCGGATCGACCGCCACCGAAAAAGAAATCGAGCTTGACGGTTTCGGAACGGTGCCCTTTGGGGCTGATCTGCTTTTCACATGCGGCAGCGCCGTGGTTGGCATTGAGATCTGCGAAGACCTATGGGTTCCAATTCCACCGAGTAGTTCCCAAGCCATCGCGGGTGCGAATGTTCTTTTGAATTTATCGGCAAGCAACGAAACCATCGGCAAGGCAAGCTACCGGCAGCAACTCGTAGCGATGCAATCGGGCCGATGCGTGGCGGCGTATGCGTATGCGAGCTCTGGTCCCACCGAGTCGACAACGGATCTTGTTTTTGGTGGCCATTGCTTGATCTGCGAAAACGGCTCGCTCCTCGCTCAGTCGCAACGTGTCGGCACGGGATTGTGCTTGCGTCCCGAGTCGAACTTGGACGGCATAACCAGCCACGCCACCACAGACATCGATCTCGATCGGCTGCAGCATGACCGCCGCGCGTTCCAGACCATGCACCAATCGGCCGACGCGTCCACAAAAGTCGCATTCCGCCGCATCCCGTTCCAGTTGCCACTCACGCAATCGCCTCTTTTCCGTCGCATCGATCCCCATCCTTTCGTCCCGCAGTCGAGCAGCGAGCTCTCGCAGCGTTGCACGGATGTCTTCGAGATCCAGTGCTCGGCTCTCGCGAAACGCGTTACTCGTCTACCCGCGTCGATGCCCCTCACCATTGGAGTCTCCGGAGGGCTCGATAGCACGCTTGCACTGCTAGTTGCGGTTAAAATGTGTGACATGCTCGGTTGGAAGCACGATCGAATCGTCGGGCTTACCATGCCTGGCTTCGGAACCACTCAAAAGACGAAGTCGAATGCGGAAGCATTGATGAGGTTGCTCGGG
>CAIYZV010000223.1 GCA_903930765.1 uncultured Pirellula sp. | reverse complement strand
TTTGCGCAAACCCATCCGGGATTGAGACCTCGTCCACAAATCTCGTTTTTCGCTACGAAACAAAATAGGGAAAACTTATAGAGTTGCTTCAATCTGTCGCGGACGATTCTCACCGCAATGGCTTCCTTCGACATGAACAATTTTCGATTTGAAAGCTACAATCGGTAGCACCGTTGAGTCGAAGCTTCCAACCACTCTGGCAATCGAGGTTGCGAAGCAATGTTCCCCGCCACGTTTTTGATCGCAAGTTTTTCGTCATGTCGCAGACTTCTTTGACTGCCTCCGAATCGGAAGCATTGGAACAATTTAGCTACGACGATGCGATTGTTCGACTTTTCGTGACCGCAACCATTTTTTGGGGGTTCGTCGGTACCTCCATTGGTGTTTTGGTCTCGGTGCTTTTGGTCATGCCATCGATTTCGGACATGTTCCGGAGCGACATTGGGGCGATGCTTTCGTTCGCTCGGTTGCGTCCCCTGCATACCAATGCGGCCATTTTTGCTTTTGCCGGCAACGCGATTTTTGCCGCAGTCTATTACAGCACTCAGCGGCTTTGCAAATGCAGCATGTGGAGTTGGACGTTGGGGCGGCTCCATTTTTGGGGCTGGCAAGCGATCATCGTGGTGGCGGCGGTGACGCTCCCGATGGGGATTACGCAAGGCAAAGAGTACGCAGAGATGGAGTGGCCGATCGATTTGGCAATCGCGGTCGTCTGGACACTTTTCTTCGGCGTGAACTTCATGATGACGTTGCTGACCCGTCGCGAGCGGCATTTGTACGTTAGCTTGTGGTTCTACATCGCAACCATCGTCACGGTCACCATCCTTCATGTCTTTAACAATTTAGTCTTTCCCACCGGCTGGAGCAAAAGTTACTCGTTGTTCGCTGGAGTCCAAGACGCATTGATGCAGTGGTGGTATGGCCACAACTTCATCGCATTCTTTATGACGATCCCTTTTCTGGGACTGATGTATTATTTCCTTCCGAAGGCTGCCGATCGCCCGGTCTATAGTTACAAACTCAGCATCATCCACTTTTGGTCTCTGGTTTTCATTTACA
Organism: uncultured Pirellula sp.; assembly: GCA_903930765.1. Classification (GTDB taxonomy): domain Bacteria; phylum Planctomycetota; class Planctomycetia; order Pirellulales; family Pirellulaceae; genus JBKCUI01. Next base: position 10,224 of record CAIYZV010000223.1, on the reverse strand, counting down.
TCTGGGCTGGCCCTCACCACCTTCACTACACGGCCTTGCCAGAATGGGCCAGTACGCTCGGCATGCTCTTTGGTGTGATGCTTTGGATGCCATCTTGGGGTGGTATGATCAACGGCATCCTGACGTTGCGGGGAGCGTGGCATAAAGTGACGACCGATCCCGTGCTGAAGTTCTTCGTCGTTGGAATCACCTTTTATGGGATTGCGACCTTTGAGGGTCCCATGCTCTCGATCAAAAGCGTCAATGCATTATCCCACTATACGGACTGGACCATCGCTCACGCCCACTCAGCAGCCCTCGGTTGGAACGGCTTCATGACCTTTGGAATGATCTACTGGTTGCTCCCGCGTTTGTACCAAACGAAGCTCTGGAGCACCAAGATGGCCGAATGGCACTTTTGGATCGGTACCATCGCTATCCTTCTCTACATCATCCCGATCTATGCGGCGGGGATCACCCAAGGCCTCATGTGGCGGTCCCTCAAGCCCAATGGGGATTTGATGTACAGTTTTCTGGATTCGCTCCAGCAGATCATCCCCTTTTGGTGGACGCGTGTCGGTGCCGGGTCGCTGTACGTGTTCGGCGTCCTGATGCTCGCCTTCAATGCGTTGATGACGTGGATGTCTCGACCGTCAAAATACGATGTCCCGGTCTACTCGGTACCACGATTTTCAAAAACCTACGATGATCCAGAAATTCCCAAGAGCGGTTTGGCAGGTACACCAGTCCTGGAGCTCGCTGCCAAGCTCGACGCGTTGTCCAAGTTCGATTGGCATCGTCGCTGGGAACGGTTGCCCGTTCGATTCACGATAGCCATCATGCTTGCCGTCCTGTTTGCTAGCGCGCTCGAATTACTCCCGATATTTCTGATCCAAAGCAACATACCAACCATCGCAACGGTAAAACCATACACCCCGCTCGAACTCGCCGGACGCGATATCTACGTTGCAGAAGGTTGCTACAACTGCCACTCCCAGATGATCCGGCCGATGGTCGCCGAGAAACTGATGTTTGGGGAGTTCAGCAAGCCTGGGGAATCGATCTACGACCATCCGTTCCAATGGGGTTCGCGCCGAATCGGCCCTGACCTAGCAAGAATCGGGGTCCGCCAGCAAAGCGGCCTGTGGCATTGGAAACATTTTGAACACCCTTCGGTTATCTCTGAAGGCTCGGTGATGCCAAACTACCGACACTTGCTCGAAGAAAGATTGAACTATCAAGAAATCGAAAAACGTGTTCGAGCCGCCCAATTTCTAGGAGCAACGTATGCATTCGACCTCAAAGACTCGGCGGATGTCGCTCGCAAGCAAGCCGAAAAAGTGACGGCTGAGATCATCACTCAAGGAGGCCCTGTCGAGTACAACGGTCATCTTACCAAAGATTCCACAGTCATCGCATTGATCGCCTACCTTCAACGGGTCGGAACCGATCTCTTCAAACCCGAGGAATCGGCCGCTCCCGCGCCAGCGCAGGCCCCCGAAGCACGAAACACCGAAGCACGAAACACCGAAGCACCAATGGCAGTGTCGATTTCGCAATGAGTATGGTCCCATGCTAAAAGATGTTGTTTCCTGGATCGACTACTCGTTCTTCGACGAAATCGCCCTGATCATCTTTGCCGTTTGCTTCCTAGCGATCGTTGCGTGGGCACTATCCTTGCGAAAAGAAACTACCCACAAATATGGATCGATCCCTCTGAACGAGGATGTCGTCGATCCGAAACCAAGCCAAAGTAACCAATCCACAAATTCTGGGAGAAATCCGAGATGAGTTCCACCACCGATCCCAATCCAACCAACATTCCACTCGGACACGCTTACGATGGCATCCACCAATATGAAAACCCTATTCCGGGATGGTGGAAGCAGCTGTTCGTGATCACGGTCCTCATAGCACCGCTCTATCTCCTCTACTTCCATGTCGGAGCCCCCGGAAGATCGATTCAGGAACAATTCCAAGCGGCCATGGATCAGAACCAGCGCAAGAAATACGCGGACCTGCCACTATTAACCGCCGATGCGGCGACTTTGATGAAATTCAAGGACGATGTGAAGTGGACGGAAGTGGGCCAGGTGATTTTCGAAACGAATTGCGCATCGTGCCACGGCGCCGAAGGAGCGGGTGTGATCGGGCCGAATCTGTGCGATGAAAACTACAAGCACATCAAGAAGATCACTGACATCACCAAAGTGATCAACGAAGGGGTCGCAGGTGGCGCGATGCCAGCGTGGTCGACCCGAATCCCCAACCAGAACGACATCATCATGCTGTCGGCCTACGTGGCGAGCCTTCGCGGAACCAATCCTGCCAAACCTAAAGGCCCCGATGGCAGCCCCATCGCTCCATGGTCCGCAGATGAATGATGGGTGAGCTACTGCAATTGCGGGTTAGCTCGAGCATCAACCGATGCTCACGCATTACGGCTCATAGGGTTTTCACCCTACTCGTACTCAGCGCAGCGGTACTCGACCTCGACGGCTGCTTCCGGCTGTTATCGTCCTCCCGAGTCTTCCTTCGATTTCTTCGTCATCGCAATGTCCGGCCGCCACTGGCCTCGAACCAGTGGAGCCACGACTGACAGCTACCTGCTCCCCCCACTGGGATAAATCCTGTGGGAGGCCGAGGAGGGAAAATGCATTGCAGCGTCCCGGTTCGGAGTGTCGGACAATCGCGATGCCGCTATCGACGACGAGCCATCGAGTACGAGTACCGTCCGCTTCGCGGACTGAGTACGAACTCGGGGGAAAGCCCTCCTCTTGCGATTTGCTCGTCGTTGTTGCGATTTGCTAGTCGTTGGTGTCGGTAATCGGGCTTAGGAGCAATCGTGTGAACTCGATCTCGGTGGTTGGATCGTGACCTTGCAACATGATTGTCCCCGCAGCGGTCCGTAATCCTTTGCGTGGATTGTCGTCCGGTTTGCGCGTGTCCTCCCACTGGACGACTTGGATGCCCTCTACCCATGTCGCGATAACCGGGCCATCGGCGACGATCGTGAGGTGCGCCGGACGCCCCTCATCGCTAAGAACCGCCTTGGCATTCTGACGGCGGAAAATCGAACCCGACCCCGCGTCGACCGCTCGACGGCGATCTTCTTTGAATCCATGATGGATCTGGCATTCATACCCATTCATGTCTTCACCAGGTATACACCGGAAGAAGATTCCCGAGTTGACGTTCTCGACCAGTGTCAACGCGGTCGCTTGGATGCACACATTGGCGTGGGGTTGCAACAACTCCAAATGCCCACGACCACCCTTCAATTGGATGGTTCCCGTTTCCGTGAACTTCGCTTCAATCATCCCCTTGGGCTCGTTCCAATCCGATGGCTTTGCGTTCGGGATCAAGGAATACCCGATCGGACGGATGCGGATGTTGCGGAATCGAATGGGCCCTTCTCGGAATTGCAATCCGATTCGCCCCGACGTCAATCCCGTATCGTCGGTGTAATCGACCGACTGCTGGCCATTCACCCACGCTTGGATGCGGTTCTGATCGACCAACGCGTGTAGGGTATTCCACTCCCCTGCATTCGGTTCATCGATCGACTCATCCACCTTGGCACGCGCGACCAAGGAACCTGTCGGAAACGGGTTGTCCGTGGGGGCGATGTTGAGTTCGTAGCAATCCTTGGCGGGATCGGTCGGTTTTTCCGGCGTTCTCAAAAAGACGCCGCTGTTGGTCTGCTCGGAAGCGAAGTAATCTAGTTCGATCTCGTAGTCGGAGAAGCGGACTTGGGTCACCAAGAGACCTGGCTCACCAGTGTTCGCAACCAACTCCCCATCCTTGACCGCCCAATCGGCGCTGCCGGTGTTCTTCCATCCGATCATCGATTGCCCATCGAACAACCGTATCCAACCTTGATCCAACTCCTCGGGCGATAGGCGGGCTACGAGCAATTCATCGACGAGGACCGACGCATCCAATGCGACTTCCTTCGGCTTGTCGGCCTGTGGCTTTTCGGGACTGCGTTCCTGAGCGATTCCGGCTTCCGCCGGGGATTCGGGCTTGGTAGCGAATCGCGGTTCACCGGATGCTGTCGAATTCGTCGACGAAGAAGTCACCGCAGGTCCTTTTGCCTTTGGTGAATCACAACCTGCAAAGGATACTAGGGAAACAAGAGTGACTGGGGCGACGATGCTCCAACCACATGCACGAATCAGCGTTCTAAGATTTCTAGCCATACGTTAAAACCAAATGGGGTGGATGCTCCGTTGGCCAACCCCTGCTTTTCGCCCACATCTCCCAACACGACTTTCAGGCGATTCGTGGGTAGGATCGATTCGGTGATATCCCAGCGGTTTGGCGTCTCTAGTTTACACCAAGTGAGAGCGTTGTCGTTAAGGAAAATCGTGTCCATGTTCGCCTGTGCCGCAGTATCGCGCGCGATCACCAAAAAGATCCTAGCGGTTCCAACCCCACCAGGCGGTGCATGAAACACCCTGGCGATCGATCGCCGGTCGCCGGGAGCGTCGCTGGTGCCTTCCCAACGCCATGCTTTGGCGAGTGAAATCCGGTGGACTGACGAGCTCATCCGCATTCTTGCTCTTGTTCGTAGAGCGATCGGCTTGGGTACACCCCGGGTGCATCGTCGGTGTACCAGCGGTCGAGGACCGCTCGCCACGCATCGAAGTCCTTCACGCGAACGAAATCGTCTCGGACGATTTGCCCTTGAGGGTGCGACGCAGCGTACTTGATCCCGAACTTGCGCATCGGAACGCCAGCTCGCTCGGGCCCATACAGTTCTTCGGCGAGTCGAAAATGCTCGAGCATCACTTCGCGTTGCTGATGAACGCTCGGTGGCGGAGGGAGCGGCTCGCCGTCGAATAACTTGCGGGCCTGTTCAAAAACCCATGGGTTCCCGATACAGCCTCGTGCTACCGTGACTCCATCCACACCGGTCTCTTGCATCATCCGCAAGCAATCGTCGGCAGAGAACAAATCGCCGCTTCCGAGGATCGTCTTGTCGGGTCCGACGTAGTCCTTCACTTCTTTGAGGAACGACCAGCGGCTCGGTCCGATGTAGCGTTGTTGGACCGTGCGTCCGTGGACGGTGATGGCATCGATGCCGTACGCAAAAGCACCGTCGAGGATCTCATAAAAGTTATCGCGGCTTTCGGCCGTATCGTCGAGTCCACGCCGCATCTTGATCGTTACAGGAATGTGCGCAGGAACCTTGTCTCTCGTTTGTTGGACAATCTCCAATGCCACCGCAGGCTGGCTCAGATGAAACCCACCGCGACAACGACCGAGGACCTTGCGCACCGGGCAACCGAAATTGATATCGATGACCGCAAATCCGGCTTCGACTAGTTTCTGAGCTCCGAGCGCAAACTGTTCCGGTTCGGCTCCCATCAACTGACCAGCGACCGGATGCTCTTCAGGCGTGTTGTACAGAAAGTGCTGTGTCTTTTTTCGATCCTTGAGACTCACCAAAAATTGGTCGAGCATCACTTCGCAGAGAGAATACGACGCACCCATGCGACGCGCGATCATCCGCATCGCCCAATCGCTATATCCGCTGAGGGCAGCTTGGACAACCGGAAACCCGATCTCCACGTTTCCAATCTTGAGTGGTTTAATTCCCGGGATCATGAGAGAGATGCCTTTTGTGGTTGCGACACATCCTCAGATCCAACGGAGGCGTGTGCGCTCTGGCCTGCAATGGCTCGTCCGATGGTATCGCGGACCGCGTGTACCGTCGGTCCCCATACTCCAATCTCTCGTTGCCGGAAGAGTTTCATGGAGGGGTACCACGGGCTATCGTCCCGTTCGAGCAGCCATCGCCAATCCGGAGTGAATCCGAGGATCAACATGGTGGGTCGGCCCAAGGCTCCCGCAAGATGGGCCATCGAGGTGTCGCTGGTAACGACCCAATCCAAATGGTTCAGGATGGCAGCGGTATCCATAAATGCTCCGCTGGATTGATCCAAATCGTTCGGGAGCGAGTAAATGGGACGCTTGACCGTCCAATCCCGCACTTGCTCGCTCCCTTTCCCAAACTGCAAACTGATCAATTGAACGTCATCCAAATCGGCGAGGGGTTCCAATTCCTTGAGCGCGAACGAACGGAACATATCGGCTTGATGGTCAGGGTTCCCTTGCCAGACCAGGCCGATGCGGTATTTGCTAGGCGGAAGAATCCGATTCAATTGGTTGCGCCAATAACCAACTAGGTTTCCACCGATCCGAAGGTATGGAACTTCACTTGGGATATTCTCAGCGTTGATATTCAGCACGTCGGCAACGTCGATTAAGGAACAATGGAAATCGAATGGCTGTTCCACTTTCCATGTGTTCGGAACGATCGCATCGATCCCGTCGCAGCCTTGGAGCAACGCGAGCAACTGCGGTTGCATATGCAAAATGGTCTTTGCGCCGAGCGACTTCATCACTTTGGCGAACCGAACGAAGTGGATGGTATCACCGAGCCCTTGTTCGCTGTACAGGAGTACGGTTTTGCCTCGGACATCTTGACCGGTCCACTTCGGTTGCGCGTAGTTCGTTTGGATCGCTTCCTTGCAATTCCAACGGTATCGATATTCGCGCCATCCCTCTGGAAAGTTTCCTTGGAGCAGATGGATCACGCCGAGGTTGCGATGGAGTTCCGCATCGTCCGGCTGGATTTTCATCGCTTCGTAGTAGTACTGGAACGCCAGATCGATTCGGCCGGTCCAAGCGTGCAGGGTGCCTCGGTTCCGAAAGGCGTTGAAGTACCCCGGTTGCTGATCGATCGCTTTCTGGAACGCGGAGTCTGCTTCGGTGACCTTGCCTAGATACCGCAAGGAGTTCCCCATATTGTTGAGTGCGATCGGGAAACGGGGTTGCAGCGCGATCGCTCGTTGGTACGCCTCGACGGCCTCGGCATAGCGGCGTTGGTCATGGAGCGCGATCCCCAAATAACACCAAGCATTCGGGTGATTGGGTTCGCGTTGTAAAACGCTGGTGTACACCTGCTTGGCCGCTTCGACTTGGCCGCGTTGGTGCGATTGCCAGGCTTGGAGAAGTTTCTCGTCGGTGGAAGCCATGGGTTTGCGCGACTTAGCTCGCTGCGCCTTTCCTGAGACAAGGCAATAGTGGGTGACACGTTCTGGTGAACTGAACTCGTTTTATAGTAAACCATTCCAAAGAAAAAAAGAGCCATGGGTCGCGCGTGCAACCCATGGCTCTCTGATGATTCAAAAATCCTCCGACCGTTTGCGGCACGACACGGAGCCGCTGCGAGACTGACGCAAATCGAGCGTGCTACTGCACTCGCCGTTATGATTTGGGCCAACGCATAATTATGGTCCCTCAGCCGGAAAAACGACCGGAGGCAAGAGTGCGAATCATTTCCAACTCGCACTGAAGTCAACTATAGGTCATCCGCACAACCAAGAAAAGGCGGATTGCGAGAAGTTTCACGATTCCTCTCACGCGGCACCGCGATCGTTTTGTTGACGACGCATTCGTTTTCGTTCTGCTTTGGAAAGGTACCGATAATCTTCGGAGTTGTCGTCATCGTCATTGGTATCCGATGCGGAGCTCGACGATTGCGAACTCGAACCCGATTGAGTGCCCGGCAACGGCCGACTCGAATCGATCGTCTTGGGTCCAGAAGATCCAGCGCGACTACCGACGGAGCCATCGGATCCCGTAGAACCCGACTCCGTCGATTCATCGACAGGTGGCTTGAGCTTCAATCCATCCAGCCAACTCGTGATGCGTCCCACGAGTTTCTTCACGCGTTGCTGTCCAGGTTGCTTAGGTGCCTTGGGCTCCTTCGGTTCTTTCTTCGGCTTCGGTTCGCTCGCTCCCTTTTTCGATGCGGCTAGATCATCGCCCTTGTTCGGGTCGGACGGATCGGACTTGGATCGCCCGAATGGGAACCAACTCTTCTTAGGGGCCGCGTCTTCGTCGTCATCCACGGCGGATTTTGACTTGAGAGCTGCAGGCTCCGGCACAGATGCTTTGGCAGCGATAGGCTTCGATGACGATGGTTTCGGCGAACTGACATCCGTGTCAGCATCGTTTGCCATTTCCGCGGTCTTGGACTTCCAGAACTTGGCTAACCACCGTCGCTTCTCGCGTGTTTCAGCATCCGGCGCATCAGCATCGGAATCGCTTCGAACCTGCGTGGGTGGTTTCTTCGCAGCGGGCTGTTTCTCGATGGATTGTTTTTGTGGGGTGCGTTCCTTGCTATCCGCGTCGGTCGATGCAGGAGCCTCTCGACCGAACCAACCGGACTTCTTCGTCAACCCGACATCGACCGGGCCGCCATCATCCTCGCGCAGCAACTCGCCATCGACAATCTGTTCATTGCGCTCGCTTCGGTGAGGGATGAATCCAAAAAGTCGCATCGGCTTTTTCGGCTCCCCAAACGCATCGAGGGCTACCGACTTCTTCGGACTTGATTTTGTTGTGGTAGACGCAGCCTTGCGGCGCGATGTATCCGTTCCTGCCTCGTCCTCGTCGTACTCGTCCTCCAGATCCTCGTCATCTGCCGAACGATTTCGCCACGGAAGCCAGCTTCGTTTAGGAATCGTTCCCAAAACATCCTCATCGCTGTCATTCGATTCACCTCGCGCATCAGGATCCGCAGAGCGTTTCCATGGCAATTTTGGCATCGCGAAGCCCGATTGCTTGGCGAGTGCGGTCCGCTCGAGGAATCGCTTCTGAGCCTGAAGATAACACTGCCTCAAATAGAGTCCGGCCGCTTGAAAGACCGCCAGAACACCGCCGAGCCAACACGCTCCTACGATCAAATCAATGGTGCCAGGACTCCAATCGAGTTTGAGCAAGCCCGTTCCGAGTAGCGCGGCAGTTGCCCATGAAACAAGACCACCGATCCAGAGGACCAAGGCACCTGGTGTGGATTTCAATTCCGTGGAGAGCCTTAAGCCGATCAGGCCGACGAACGAGGCATAGGTGGCTAGTACTAACGGCCAGCCGCCGTACCCGATCTCACTGCGAGTCCAGGGATCGATGCTTTGGCCGAGGAGAAAGAGAGACGCCGTTGAAGTGTCGAAACTTGAGAAGATCGCCACACCGGTGAGCAGGATCCAAATGCGATACCGCGCGCTGTAGTCATCTGCTTTATGGCGTCGCAATTGAAAGATCATCCACGCGGACAGCGCGGTCATCATCCACAGCTGGCACGTCAACCAATTCGCAATGCTGTGTGGACTGCGCAAATCGAATAACTGCCACAATAGAACAGGAGACCGCCCCATCGAGTTCGCGCGGACATGAAACCAGTAATGGCAAAAGAGCAGTGTGCCCCATGCGCACCAAAGGATCGTTAGGACCGTCGCCAACGATCCGGGGCGTATCGGAATCAGTTGCACCAAACGATGCTGGCACGTTTTGCGCACCCCTTGGCTGTACCCCTTGTCAGTGCTCCCGAGCAGCAGTTCCGTCGGATCGCTTTCGCTCGCGCGTCGAGCCTTCTTTTGCGCCCGCGCTGACTCGACTGCAAAGTCCGAATCGGCTGCAATCGTTTCGCGCATAACACGGCGACGTCGGTCGGTACGGTAGGAACGAGAGAGTGGCATACGATTAAGATCGAACGTGCAGGGGATTTGGTTTTCACCAACGAAGATCGAGAGAAACAGTTCTGCGTTGATTCGCAATTTTTGAGGCATGCGTCAAGATCGAACCGTCATCAAGTTCGCTAGCAATTGACATTGGCCTGCGAACGGTGGTTGACCTTAAGTCGGGGCGGGCGAGGCGATGCGATGAGGGCATTTTCACGCGAAGACGCGAAGCACGCGAAGGAGAATCAGGATAACCACCCATCCCCCACTCCAATCACCCACTCCGCGCCACCGCGTCTCCGCGTGAACTTCGGCTTTTCGTCTACTAAGTCCAAGCAATGCCTCGCGATTCGAAACTTTTGAAAAACTAGAAAATCCAGCGAACGAATATTGACAACGCCGCCGACCTGTGTTCTAGTTAGGTAGCACACTAGGGAGCAAGAACCCAGGAGTTGTTTATGTTCTTTTCTATCGATCCCAATAACGGAATCGCGATTTACGAACAGATTGTTCGCCAAGTCAAATTCGCGATTGCCGACGGAGTTCTGGTGCCGGGGCAGTTGCTACCGAGCGTCCGGACGCTGGCTGTTTCCTTGGCCATCAATCCCAACACGATTGCCAAGGCCTTCTCTCAACTTCAAAACGATGGCGTCGTCGAAACGTTTCGAGGACGAGGTATCGCCGTTCGCGGCGATGCCTTGGAGGCGTGCCG
>CAIYZV010000222.1 GCA_903930765.1 uncultured Pirellula sp. | reverse complement strand
GCGATGTCCCGTATCGAAGAGATCCACAAAAAGATCCCGAACACCCACTTGGTCATGCACGGCAGCAGCTCGGTACCACAAGAGTTGCAAGACATCATCAACAAGTACGGCGGGCAAATGAAGCAGACCTGGGGTGTCCCGGTCGAAGAAATCCAGCGTGGCATCAAGAGCGGTGTTCGCAAGATCAACGTCGATACCGATTGCCGTATGGCGATCACTGGCGCCATCCGGAAGGTTCTCTTTGAGAGCCCTGAAAAGTTCGATCCTCGCGATTATCTCAAACCTGCTCGGACGGCGATGAAAGATGTCTGTGTCGCCAGAATGGTCGCTTTCGGCCAAGCGGGCAACGCGAGCAAGATCAAGTAGAGCACGATCAAGCAACAGCGCAACCAGTTTGCACCATCGAACTACGGATCAAGGCCGCGCGATAAACCTCGTGCGGCCTTCTTCGTAATCGGTTCTCAATCCGTAGATCGCTCGGACGTTGTTTCCGAGCGAGCCTTATCGGAGGCCTCGGACTCTTCGCGAAGGACCCGATCGATCTCGCCGAGCGAGTAGAGGCGGCCTTGATTGCACCCCGGACACCCTTTGGCTGCTTTCGCCCAATGTTTCGGAGATTCCAGATTGCCTTGCCAGAATGGCCACGTTCGGCATTGCCGTGGCCGATCCTCGTAAACACTGCAACTGCGAGTCTTCGGGTCTAAAAAGATGCAGTCACCGTCGGAGTATTCGACCAGACTTTGACGGTGGCCCACGCGTCTTACGAATTGACGCTCGAACCGTTCCAGATCGTCGGCCATCCCTAATCGCCGAGCTAATCGCTCAATCTCTTGGTCCGAGACCCAGACGTAACCGCTGCTCGGTCCGCTGCAGCAATTTCCGCAGCCGGTGCATTGAAACGATAACCCCCCCGCGTACCAGACGTTCGGTTCATCCTGACCGGGCTCCTCGCTGTGGGTTGGTGGTACCGACGTCATCGACATCCTCAAGCAGTGGCGATGCCCGCTGCGGGCGTGTATTACGGGCGAGTATTATTATGGGCGAGAGGGGGAATTGGCGAGCCGTTTGAAGTAAGCCTCGATCACCTCGCGATAATGGCTCGGTAAATCTTTCGTAATGCTCTGCAATGCTTCTTGACGTTGGGCTGGGGGAAGATTTCCCCAGCCTGAATTGTCGCCGATATCCTTCTCGTCCACATCGCCCGGCCCTTGGGTCCCACCTGTCTGAGTCTTATCCATGGGCTGGTTCTGCGACTGTTGCGGCTGGTTCTTTTGGTTCTGGTTCTTCTGACGCTGCTTTTGTTGCTGTTGCTGCTGTTGCTGCTGCTGCTCGAGCTGATCGATCATCTTCTCGAGCTTGTCAATGATCGCTTGTTCCTGATCGCGAACCTTTTTACCCGCGCGGCCCAAGGCCAACCGGCGTTCGACGTCGTTCATCATCCGAGCGATCTCGTCGAGCGAATCCTCTTTCAATGGCTCGATATCGGTCAACATCATCCTGGCGGTAATCGCATATCGGGTGGGGATTTCGGTCTCTCGCTCCAGAAGTCTAGAAAGCGTCTCCTCACAAGGCTGCTTCAGCAATAAGTGGTGCTGGCAGACAGCAAGACTGAACAGCCATGTCGAGGGATCGCTCGTCGCTTCGATCGATAACGGTTGCAAATGCTGCATCGCTTCGTCGACGAATTGATGATGGATCAACGCCCGAGCATACGCCAATTGCAGCTCAGGCTTGACCCACGCAGGAATCGCCCCATTGGCGATCAACGAACTCAACTGAGCCTCGAGCGAAGCCAACGTCTCCGAACTCCAATCGGAGCGAAGCATCGCGGAAAATTTGGCGATACCAGGATCGCACAGTCCCGCGACCTGCATGACCGCTTCGTGCAAGAAAACTCCCCGCTGCGCGACAATCGATGCAGCTTCCTCTCGCGCTTCACGCTGAGAATCCCCGGAGGTCGCCGAATCGATCCATTGCTCCAACTGACCACGCACCTTGACGGCATCAGGCCAACTCCAACTGGCTTGCTTGCGCAACTCCTGGGGATCCGACCCGACCACACGGCTCGTTCGATCCCAACCGTCGATGCCCCAGAGGACGCAAATCGCAAAGAAAATTCCACGCGCAGCACTCCGTCCCCAGCGAGAACGAGCCCGCCCGTTCCATGCTGGCAACCTCTGTGCTGGCAACTTCCGTGCTAGCAACTCTGCCGAGGAACCCACCCGATCCATGAGTGCCGATTTTTCCCGGCCAATCGATCTTCGAACCAGCGTATGGGCACCCACGGGAGCCTCCAATCCAGAATAAGCAAAACTGCTAATGATTCCGCCGACATGTTTAGTATACGTGATGGTGGGACAGAAATCGAGCGACCGGGATGTGTCCGGTGGCGTAGGCTTGATTTGGGAATCTACGCAAACTGCGCACCACCAATCCCTTAGGTCAAAAACCCCTCTCATGGAGGTGTTGTCTGGGCAGTTTTAAGGCGGAAGAATCCCGATGCTGCTCACGGGCAGAGCGTTTCGGACATCGGGAAAGGCACTCACCCCTCTTTTGGGGATACATGCCTATTTTCCCGCTTTCCACGTTGAACCGCTCGAGAGCCCGAAGCAGACTGAAGTGAGCAGGGACGCGGCCAAGTATCCCGCTGGGGAACTGAAAGGTTCAGTTTTTCCAGCGTTTTTCCACTCGCCAGAGAATAGTCCGTCTCCTGTCATGGCCAACGTCGATCGCGCATACAATCATGTTCGCCAAGAGCTTGCCCAAGTCGGTTTGCTCGCGGATGGATTGTATTTGGATGCGGTTGAACTGGTTGTATCGGGGGATAAGAGCGAAGGGGAACGCGGTTATGTCTTTGAACAAGTCGGCCACTATGCGAAGTGGGGATATCGACCTGGGGTGATCTATCTGCCCCGCGATTTGCCCCATCAACCTCGCAAGCCTGGCATGACCTTGTGCGATACCATCCGGCATGAATACGCACATGCATGGTTCTTTCACGACCCGAGTTTCTTCCGGGACGATTGGTTTGTTCGGACCTTTGGTACTTCCTACAGCAACTGCAACGCGACCCCGTACAACACGTGGCGCCGGATCTTGAAGCGGAACCCGGAGTACCAAGCGGGCAAGAAGCGGTGCCGGTCCGAGAGAGGCCAACTCCGGTATTTCTACGGCCATCTACTCAGCGAGTTCATCACCGATTACGCCACGACCAACGCCAGCGAGGACTTTGCGGAAACCTTCATGTTCTTCCTGAAGTATCGCCGCTCCCTCGACCGTTTTGTGAACCGGCCCGGGGTTTACCGCAAGCTGAAATCGGTGGAACGGGCGGTGGCGGTTGCCGGCAAACGGGTCAAGCATCTGGCCGAACGTACCTACCGCAGCCGAACCGCCTAATCGGCTAATCAGCTGCTGAAAACCAACCTCTCGGCAGCGCAGTCACATTAGCAACGCGGTCACAATCCACCGTCGAGCGCCAAATCCGCTCATGAATGCATAGCGTTGGCGCGTGAGCAATCATTCGGTATCAACTCATCTCGATCGTGCTCTGATTGCGAGATCCCCTCCCGTGTTTCGGATAGTAACGCTTACAATCCGAGTCCGAACGGAACCGTGAAATACGGAACCGTGAAATAAGGAACCGTGAAATAAGGTCACTTTTCTCGGCCGCTATTCCAGACGATCGATTCCAGATGATCGATCGAGAGGATCGTATTCTCACCATCAATCCCAAGTCATGTCCATCCTGTTGAATTTGATCTATGCGATTCTCCTGGTCGCGGTCTCCCCGTGGATCGTGTGGCGACGCGTGACGCAAGGAAGGTATCGACGCGGCTGGGGGGCGAAGCTTTTGGGGATGGTCGAGGTTCCATCGCGTGCGAGGGACATCGACCAAGCCGTTATTCATGAGAAGCCTGTGGTTTGGTTTCATGCGGTCAGCGTTGGGGAACTCCAAGTCGTCCGGCCATTGATTGAAACCTTTGAACGGGAACGTCCCGACGTTACCTTGGTGGTTACGACATCCACGGACAGCGGTTATGAGTTGGCTAAGAAGATGTATGCGCGACACTGTGTCAGTTTCGCGCCCCTCGATTTCACGTGGGCAGTCCGAACAGCGATCCAAAGGATCTCGCCAAGCTTGATCGTTTTGGCAGAGCTCGAGCTGTGGCCGAATTGGGTTTCAGCAGCGTCGGCGAAAGATATTCCCGTGGTGGTGGTCAACGCCCGGCTCAGCAGTCGCTCACTGTCGGGTTATCAGCGTGTCCGATGGCTTATCCAACCCGTTCTTCGGCAACTC
>CAIYZV010000221.1 GCA_903930765.1 uncultured Pirellula sp. | reverse complement strand
TACCTACCCGGCGTCGAGCGACGTGGGCACCCGGATCGATTCTGCGTGGTGGACGCCAAAGGGACCCTGGTCGGCTCGTACATTTGGCTCGATCCTGACGAACGCGACCAGCTAGTAGCGCACATCGAAGAGCTCCTCGGCGGCAACAAATAATCTGCCGATAGCGAATAGCCACCGATGACCTTCGGAAATCCGCGCGGTGACATGGTCATCAAGTCCCGCTAAGGGGAGAGTCGTTCGACGATGTCTTCGGCCACCAGGATCGGCAGGGGTGGCTGGAAAGAAACAGCGACAGCGATCGCATCCGAGGGTCGAGCGTCGACATCGATCGTTTGCTCGTCCCGCTTGAGCCGCAAAATCGCGTAGTAGACCTCGTCCTTCAGCTCGGCAACAACGACCGATTCGATCGTTGCACCGAGGGATTGAGCGACACCGACGATCAAATCGTGAGTCAACGGCCTCGCCGGGCGCTCGGCGTGAGTCACCCGTAAATCGATGCTGGTCGCTTCGAAGTAGCCGATAAGGATTGGAAATTGCCTCTCCCCATCGACTTCCTTCAGGTAAATAACTTGATTCTCACTGATGTCGCTTTTGATGATCCTCGCAAGCTGCATCGGGACGAGGTTAGGCATAATGACTTCGAAATGAGGAACGGGTCGGGAACTCGGGTTGCCGCTGTAGTATACACGACAATCCCGAGCGCTCGAGTCGAGTTCAGCTTACTTGCCGTTCTTCAGGGAATCTCGGATTTCACGAAGCAACAAAACATCCTCGGGTGTCGCTGCTGCGGGTGCTTCGCCGCTCGCCTTGTCGAATTTAGCCTTCGCTGTATTAATGGCTTTGACCACCAGGAAGATCGCTGCGGCAACCAAAAGGAAATCGACCACAGATTGGATGAAAGGTCCGTAATTGAGAATCGGATAATCCTGCAACATCATCACCGGCTTGCCATCCACCAAATCCATGGTGCCGTCCGGCTTGAGTTTGGGAGATTCGGTTTTAATTTTCCACGCTAGCTCCGTGAAGTTGACCCCGTACTTGGATGTCAAGAGATTCAACGGTGGCATGATTATGTTCGAAACCATGGAGCTGATGATTTTGCCGAATGCCCCTCCAATCACCACACCGACGGCCAAGTCGATGACGTTGCCCCGCATCGCAAACTCTTTGAACTCTTGGATCAACCCCATTTCGTAACCTCCTATTTAATCCTGCCAGAACCTGCTAGCCACTCGCGTGATTGCTAGCGTTACCAAAGCCCGCAACCATTTTGCGACGGAGCGACCCGTCGCGCGATGGAAAACAAAAAACGATGGTTGCCGAGCTTCGAGAGCCATAAGGCTGCGACGGCCAACCAAGTAAGTGGTCGTGGTATATCAAATCGCTAGCTCTCGCACCATAAGGATAATTACTTAACCTCAAGTCGGATTGCCCTTGATCGACCTGTTTTGATACCCTCGCTAGAGACTATTTCCTCCTTGCAAATCCAGCGGAACCAAGACCGGTTGGAGAGTGAGGGCACCGATTTTTTGCGCACGGCCACGATGCGATTATCACCAGCGAAAAAGTTATTCGCGATGCACGAATCGACCAAGCGACTGCTTTGCCGATGCGTGTGGGTTTTGGCTGCGCTGATGCCACTCGTGTGCGTGGTGATCGCGTCGATCGTTATTACCACGCCGTGGTACCAGTCCTGGCAACGGGGGACTTGGGAAGCGAGGATCAGCGAGAACCTTGGTGTGACCGTACGCACGAAAGTGTTCACGTTGACGGCTCCGCACCAGTTCTATGCAGAGGGCGTCGAATTGCGACACCCGGAGACCGATGTGATCCTGGCTCGAATCGCCCGGCTCAATGGACTGATGCGGGATAAAGGCTGGTCGATCTTGCTGGAAACGCCAGAGCTCGATGCCGGGCAACTCGAAAGTGGACTCCAGGTTTTGCATGATTCGTTCCTATGCCGGCCGCAGAAATCCTCCCATTTGCTCGCCATTGGCATACCGCATGGCCTTACGATGCATAGCCCATCGGGGGTGTCTGAAATTGAAAGGATGGAGATCCTGCTCCGGCCAGCCGAACGCACCTCGACCATCCAAGCCAAACTGATTTTAAAAGACCAACCCTTTGGTGAGGTGGCGATTCAAGTATCTCGGGATCACAATCCGGAGACGACGGCGACTTCGGTAACATTATCATCCCCCAAAACATGGCTACCATGCGACGTGCTGAGCGATCGCTTTACCATCCTCAAGAACCTGGGGCGCGAATCCCGTTTCCGCGGGGATCTGCAATGCAATGTCCTTAGCCAACAGTGGGACGTTTCCTTACAAGGGGAATTCGATCGCGTGGATTGGGGAGCGATGAGCGCTTCGCTCGGCTCACCCGTTCGGAGTTCGGGCCTGCTGAGCCTGGCGCAGCTCAACATTCGCGATGGCAAGATCCTCCGAGCGATCGGGCAAGCTCGATGCGAGGGGGGAGTCGCAAGCAAATCTTGGATGGAGCGGACCAGCCAGCAACTGCAATTGCCAGCACAATTCTCTGCGCCGTCGCCCGAGTCGATCGCGATCGACACCATCGATTTCGGATTCCACCTGGACAGCACAGGTTTGCGACTCGCGGGGGCATTGCCCGGTCCCTCCAATTGGCCACCCGTCGCTGCAAAGCTTCAGGATTCGACGATCTGCACACCGGTAGCGCCGGAGAACCTAAGTTCACTCAATGCGATCGTTGCTGCATTGCGAGCGACTCCGCTCGGAGATTCCCCGAACTTGCCCTCGGTCGATTTGAACACCGTCTATCTGACTTCGGTTCTGCCATGGCCGAATCTAACGTCGACGACCTCTCCCACACCGATGAGGTCTCGAATCTCCAAGAGTCTGGAGCAGCGACCGCTGCGCTAAATTCTTTCGCAATCCGCATCGGAAACGACGGCGCGGTCCAATCGTTACATCCGGTAAAAACAGCAGCAGAAACCTGGATGAAACGTTGAATTGTTTGCACTCTGAGAGGGTGCGTCAGCCAGGAAAACCTAGGGTCCAATACGCGTTCTTGTTGAACCGGCAGTTCCCCGCTCCTGGACCGCATGACGACAAACCCTATGAGCCAAGATCCTACCACCCCCATTCGCTTGCCTCTTTCCGAAACGAGCGCCGAGCCCAAGGTACGTATGGCAGAACTACCGGGCGGAACGCCCCCTGATTCAAACTCCGTCGCTTCTCCGACCTTTCCAAGTTCCAAGCCGGCGATCGAACTTCCGGCTTGGGTGCGAAAGGAAAGCGAGTTTTTCAACGGAGTCCTATCGGATTCCGAGTTGCTGCAAGGGGACGCTGACAAAGGGGACGCGCCGTCCTCGAAAAGAAACAATCCCGTGGTGCTACCGCAACTAAAGGCATCGCGTATTTGGGGAATCGACTATCACGCCGTCGATATGCAAGAAGCATTGCTCTATCTCGAAGCGTGGATTCGCCGTCGGATTCCAGGCTATGCCATCACCTCGAACCTGAACTATTCGATGCTCTGCCGACAAGAATCAAGGCTGTCGAAGTTCACCGAGCGCGCGGCTTTGGTTCTTTGCGACGGGATGCCGATTCTATGGCGAAGTTTCGCTAACGCTCAGAAACTTCCCGAACGGGTCGCTGGATCGGATTTGATCTACCGTTTGGCCGAACTCTGCCAAGCGAACGGGTTCCGATTGTATTTGTACGGCGCTGCACCCGGAATCGCGGACAAGGCAGCAGAAGTTTTACTCAGGAAATATCCGAAATTGCAAATAGCCGGGGTGCAGTGCCCACCGTTTCGCGCCACTAGCTCGGCTGAAATCCAAGCATCCTTGCAAAAGATTAAAGCGGCGAAACCGGATGTGCTGCTGGTCGCATTGGGACAACCCAAAGGAGAGTATTGGATCGAGGAGCATTACCAAGAATTAGGGATCCCCATGTCGATCCAAGTTGGAGCCTCGTTTGATTTCGTGGCTGGCAAAGCGAAACGAGCCCCCGTAGTATTCCAAAAAATCGGGCTTGAGTGGCTCTACCGAGCTTGCCACGATCCCCGCCGCTTGGTTCCGAGATACACAAAGAACCTGCTGTATCTCGTCCGCGTCATCCGACGGGATCTGATCGATCTATTGGCATAGCAACCAATTGGCCCAGCTACCAATTGGCCCAGCTACCAATTGGCATAGCAACGAGCTGCACGAAACATCCAGTCGGAAAAAGAAGCTAACGAACCGTTTGGGTATCGATGAACACGGTTTGTAAAACCTGATACCATGGGGATTGATCGGATCCATTTGCATACTATCCCCTGCGCACCTCGCGCAATACCTCGTTGCTGATTCTCGAAACGATGAAACTGATCCCGATGCTACCGGTTCGATCCGTGGAAGATAGCCTCACGTTCTATCAACAACTAGGGTTCTCGGTCGATCAGTTTCGAAAAGAATGGGGATGGGCCATGCTCCGGTTCGACGACTGCCGTATCATGCTCGACCAATCCATCCATCACCCCCACCCACTCCCGAAACAACAGGTCCTTTATCTCTATCCGGACGACATCGCAGAGTACCATCAAGCGGTCAAATCGCGGGGGCTCGCGATCCCGGATCTCGAGAAAACTTTCTATGGCATGCTCGAATTTCGAATCGACGACCCCGACGGGAATCGATTCTGGATTGGGCAATCAATCGACACGATCGCCAACGATTCATTGAAGTAAGCAGTCTCATTGAAGTAAGCAGTCTCATTGAATCGACAAGCAGTCTCATTGAAACGAACGTCGCTCGGCGCAGCGCCTTCTTTTCCGTGGTCCGTTTCTTTCCGCTTCGCCTGCTGATAAACTGAAGGCCGGCGTGCTCACCAGTCGCCAGTCGTGATTGGTCGTTTCCTAATCCCCTCCCCTTTCTTACCCCACCCGCAAATCATGCAGCGCAACCCGACTCTAGGCTCCTTGGACCGGCGACAATTCCTTGCGACCGCAACCGCATGCACGGCAACCCTAGCAACAAATCGTTTGGCCCGAGCTTGTTCGGCCAATGACAAGTTCAACATAGCCTTTGTCGGTGTGGGGGGGCGTGGCGGCGGAAACCTTGAAGAGATGATCAAGGATCCGGGAGTCAACGTCGCCGCTATCTGCGATGTCAACAAAGGGACCCTCGATCGAGTCTCTGAACGATTTCCGAAAGCTCGCAAGTACGTAGACCTTCGACGACTCTGCGATGCGTTAAAGGATATCGATGCGGTGGTGGTTAGCTCCACGGAACATACGCACGCATTCGCAACGTTACCATCGCTCCAACTACGAAAACCTGTCTATTGTGAAAAGCCACTGACATACAACATCCAAGAAGCCAAGCGGATCATGGACGAGGCAGCGATTGCCAAGGTCCCAACGCAGATGGGCACACAGATCCATGCGACGGCGAACTATCGACGCGTGGTGGAATTGATCCAATCGGGAGCCATCGGTCCCGTCTCCGAAGCGCACGTATGGACGTCGCGGGCTTGGGGCTTGCAAAGCGAAGAAGACTCGAAGAAGAATGGGGATATCGTCTACGTGACCGATCGCCCGACCCAGGAAATGCCACCGCCCAAAGAGGTGGATTGGGATCTATGGATCGGTCCCGCACCGGCGCGGCCCTTCCATGATGTTTATCTGCCAGGACCGAAGTGGTACCGATGGTGGGACTTTGCCAACGGTACGATGTCCGATCTCGGAAGCCATTTCAACGACCTTCCGTTTTGGGCGCTCAAGCTTGATCATCCACGCACGGTGGAAGCGTTCGGGCCACCGCCACATAAAGAGCTTGCGCCAGCATCGATGACCGCTCTCTACGAGTACGGCCCCAGAGGTGATCTGCCCTCATGCAGTGTGGCTTGGTACCAAGGAGCCGACAAGCCGCAGATTTGGAAGGAGAAGGGAATCCCAACGTGGGAGAACGGTATTTTGTTCATCGGTCGCGACGGGATGCTCCTCTCCGACTATGGACGCCATCTGCTGTTGCCCGAGTCAAAGTTCCAATCGTTCGAAGGACCAAAACCGTTCCTCCGCGAATCGCCTGGACACCAGCAAGAATGGCTCGACGCGATTCGCAATGGTACTCCTACCGGCAGCCCGTTCGATTATGCTGGCTTGCTGACCATTGCAAACCACCTAGGAAACGTTGCTTACCGCGCCGGCCAAAAGCTCGAATGGGATCCGGCATCCCTCCGCGCCACGAACTGTCCGGCGGCGACAGAGTTCATCGAACGAGTACCTCGGGCTGGTTGGTCGTTGGCCTGATCGCCTCAGATCCGATCCGATATCGTTTACCTTACGGTGAGTCCTATGAAGTCCTTTCGAAATCCACTCGTAGCCTTGAGTTTGATGGCGTTGCTAGTCTCCTCTTTCTGCGTGGCGCAAGAAGCTCCAGCCCTTCCTGGGAACGAGCCCGCCTCGGGCGATCGCAAGGAATGGATCTCGGCCGACAACGGCCCGATCGGCGATCTCACGGCAGGTGTGATCGACAATCGTCGCATCTATGATGCCTTCGTCAATCGAGGGAAGGAGCTTCTACACGATGACCGGATCGTGACCGATCAAGAAATGTTTGAACTGCTCAAAACAGCTCCGGAACATATCTCTGTATCGATCGGCGATGTACCGCCCGTTGCTCCCAACGAAATCCTCGAGCGGATGACTCAAGCCTCGCTCATGGTTGGGACTCTCTACGATTGCGGTCGATGCAGCAACATTCATGGGAATATCTCGGGAGGTGTTGTCATCTCCAGCGACGGACTCGCCTTGACCAACTACCACGTCCTTTCTCGAAACGATGCTGCCGTGAAAGGGCTCGCGGCGATGAACCACATGGGGCAGTGCTTCGCTATTTCAGAGGTACTCGCCACCTCGAAGAAAGACGATATCGCCCTGATTCGACTCGTATCGGACACTCCGTTCAAGCCCGTCCCCATCGCGGCCGCTTCCCCCAAGGCGCTCGATCGCGTGATGGTGCTCAGTCACCCCCATAACGAGTTCTATGTCTTGTCAACAGGCATCGCTAGTCGGCTCGCCAAACCAACCATGTCGGGTGACTCTGCCACGTGGTTGGAAATCACGGCGGAGTTCTCTGGGGGTTCCAGCGGTTCCGGTGTGTTCAACGAACGTGGAGAGTTGGTCGCTCTAGTGTCTCGCATCCACACCCTGTTTCGCACCGACAATGTTCCTGGTGACGCCCGACGCAACGGGCCTAACGGTGACAACAAAGGAACCTTTGCGGAACAGATTTTGAGACGTTGCGTCCCGGTCGAAGCTATCCGCTCATTGCTCGAAATCTCCCCGTGATTCGAGCCGCGTTTTCGGCAGAGTTTAGAGCCGATTCAAAGCTTCTTAGGAGTTGATCATGCAATGCAAAACCTCGCGAGATTATGCCATGCAGCCCGCGATCCGCTCGGGATCCAATACTATGTATTCGCTCGGGTTTGCGATCGTTTTCGTCGCGATCAGCAGCATCAACGGCATCGCGGCGGGGCCCCTCGTGGCAGGTATCGCCAAAGTCGACATCACGAAACGTGAGGCGGGGCCGGTCAATGACCCGCTCTACGTCAAGATTCTCGTGCTCAAGGACGACGATTCTACGGTGGTCCTGGGAACCGTAGACGCGGTCGCTATCGGCGAAATCGGCCATATCAAGAACAGCTATTTGCCAAACGTACGCGCACGACTCCAAAGCGAACACCAAATCCCAGCCGAGTCATTTATCGTTAATGCGAGCCATTGCCACGGCGTCGTTTGCGATGATATCGAAGACCGAACCATCGAGGCTGTCCAACTAGCCCTCGCAACGTTGACGCCGGTTACGGTCGGCGCGGGAGCAGGTCACGAAAATCGGATCATGGAGAATCGACGATTGCGTCTGAAAAATGGACGCGAACTCGATGTTAGGCACGCGTACTCCTTGCCCCCTGACGATGAGGTCGAAAGCGTGGGGCCGATCGATCCACAAATCGGTGTTCTGCGCATCAATCGGCTTTCCGGTGAGACCTTGGCCGTCGTTTACAACTTTGCTTGCCATCCCATCCAAGGTGTCCCGAATGGTGGTAATACCGCCGACCTGGTGGGGTTCGCTTCGAAGGTGATCGAAGACAACCTCTCCCCAGGCGCGATGGCCTTTTTCATACAAGGCTGCGGCGGAGACATTAATCCAGTCCTCTACAAAGATGTCAACCATCCTCGAGACGCGGAGCCGCACGGTACCAAGCTGGGGTTGAGCACGTTGCAAGCAGTCCGATCGATCGATTGCAAAACGAACGAAGGGATGCGATTGACGACCGCGTTTATAGAACTCCCACGCGCGAACCTCGCGGAACGGATCCTAGAACTCGAAACCGAACAAAAGCGACTTGTAACATCCCTCCAAGGAACCAGCCTAAATCTAAAGACGTTTCTGCCGCTCGTCGCGAAGTACCGTATGGACCCAGAACACCCCGCCTATTACTCCCATCGTTACCTTCAAGAGCAAGCCATCGGTAAAGAAGATCTACGGCGCATGGATGCCGAAAACCTCAAGAACATGAACGCCTATATCCATAATATCCACACGATGGAAAATCTCTCGCGAGTCCAAACGAATTTGGAACTGCTGCGCATGCACGAGCGTCAGAACGCGGCGGCGGCGGGCCGAACGATCCGCGTCGAAATCTCCGCACTACGCATTGGTGATTTTCGATGGATCACCTTCCCGGGGGAACTGACCGTACAGATCGGATTGAATATCAAATCCCAGGCACCCTACCCGAACACTTTTGTCTCAGGTTACACCAATGGTTACATCTACTACGCCCCAACCGCCGATCAACTTCGGAATCTCGGTGGCGCTCAAGAAGATAGCGACTGTATCCTCGCCCCGGAATGGCAAGAGATTTTCGAAACAAAAGCGCTATCGATGCTCAACGAACTGCGTTGAAAACGCATAGCAATACGACTACGTTTGTTTCCACTGTGAATCGATGTCACGCAAGATATTGCTGGTACGAACTCCTTGAAGATAGACGGCTGTAACCTTTAAAGTGGATGATAGATTATGAAGTGCTCCTCGTTCATCTACGCCCTGGTTGTTAGCGGTATCTCAGCATCTGCATGGGCCCAGGAAGCCGCCAAATCAACGGTTGCTAGTCCAGCAAAAGATGCTCTGCAGGCGAACGACCACACACGTGTCGGGTACTTCGTCGACACCCATGGAACAGCGAAGCCGATTGCAACTCCGGAGGACTGGCGTGTACGGCGCGATGCCATTTTGGCGAACGTCCAAACGGTGATGGGCTCACTTCCCAATCGTGAAAATTTACCCCCTGTCACGATGCAAGTTCTCGACGAGCGAGTCCTCGACAGTGGGATTCAACAAAAGGAAATTCGGTTCCTTTCGGATGGCGATGACTGGGTACATGCCTACGTGATGATCCCCAAACTAGTCGGCGAGGAGCCACGTGGCCTTAACCTTTCGAAGAAAGGTGTTCTCTGTTTGCACCAAACGATCCCCATTGGCAAAGAAGAGCCAGCAGGACTCGGGGGGAGTCCGAATCTGCATTACGCAAAGGAACTTGCCGAACGGGGTATGGTTACGCTTGCTCCCGATTATCCATCTTTCGGAGACCATCCCTATGATTTCTCGAAGCACCCCGAGTGGAAAAGTGGCTCGATGAAGGCGATCTGGGATAAC
The DNA here is from genome assembly GCA_903930765.1 of uncultured Pirellula sp. Lineage (GTDB taxonomy): Bacteria > Planctomycetota > Planctomycetia > Pirellulales > Pirellulaceae > JBKCUI01. Next base: position 694 of record CAIYZV010000221.1, on the reverse strand, counting down.
ATGCGAGCCATCGATTTGATGCTGCAACTCGGTTGGGTCGATGAAGGAAAAATTGGCTGTATCGGTCACTCGCTCGGCGGTCACAATGCGATTTTTACGTCCTTGTTCGACCAGCGGATTCGCGCGGTGGTTTCCAGTTGTGGATTCACGCGGTTTCACAAATACTACAACGGCGAATTGAAGGGATGGACGAGCGATCGATACATGCCTCGCATCAGCAGCGAGTATGCCAATGACCCGAATCGAGTTCCGTTCGATTTTCCAGAGTTGATAGCGGGGATCGCCCCGCGGGGGTTCTTTACCAGTTCACCGGTGCGCGACGACAACTTCGATGCCGATGGGGTTCGAGATACGATGAAGGAAGCGGAGTTTGTTTATAAGCTTTTCAATGCGGATGGACGCTTGCAAGCCATCTATCCGGACAGCGCTCACGATTTCCCACCTGCAGCTCGCGACCTCGCCTATCGGTTTTTAGGCGATCAATTGCAATAGACAATCCGTGTTCCCGGAGCAGCACTCCCCCGCCTCGCCCCCGGTGCCTCCAATCCGCCTACCCCCCTCGCGTTCCAATCGGTTTCACCAATAAAAAGGGGGCCAAAAGCCCCCAGCAACACCGGGCTTCTAGCGCCCAGCAACACCGGGCTTCTAGCGCCCAGCAACACCGGGCTGCGAGCTCCCAGGATCACCGGGCTTC
>CAIYZV010000220.1 GCA_903930765.1 uncultured Pirellula sp. | reverse complement strand
TTTGTTTTCGATCTGAATGATTGGTTCATTGGAGGCGCACTTGGAGCAAGTTACTGCGCGGTTCGCTGCTAATCTTGCTTGTCTGGCAACTGAGCGAGCATCGCTGAGTTGGTTCGGAATGTCACTTCCTTTACCAAAGTACATCTCATCGGGCGTTTGGCCCTTGAACGCCGAATGGGGAATGACTCGGTTGTGCTGGTCTACGTAGAAGGCTGTTTGCTTGCGCACGTCGTCGATCGAATTGAGATTGTTCAAGTACAACCACCAGTGCTTCAGCATTCTCCACCACGATTCGATCATGCTGTTCGAGAATACGACGTCGACTTGGGCCAGGATGCGCTGGATCGTACCGCTAGCAACGAGTGCATCCACATGTGCGTTGAGGTTCTCGACCCCGCTGTCCATGTACACCTTGGGGACTACGCCCTCTAATCCCTTGGCAGCTTCGACCAAGAGTTTACTCGTTGTGCTTGTGTCGTAAGATTCGTTGGCTTGCCACGCCAGGATGCGCCGTGAGTAGTTATCGATCACGGCGTGCACATACACTTTGGCTCCCCCTACCAATCGGATCAGTGTCGTATCCACATGCCAGATCTCATTGGGTTTAGTAGCTCGAACTCCCACACGTGGTTTCGTTGGATGAACCCTGGTACGCTGTCGGCGCCAGCCATGTTCCCGGATCAATCGTAGCCATGTCGAGGCCGATGCGTGGACCTTGCCCATCCGTTGTGCAAGGACTGCCAATCGAGTCGTAGGAACGTGGCGGTACTCATCCCCTGTGATCATCTCTCGAATGGTAGAGACTTCATTCGAGGTTAATTGACTCGGTTTAGATTTTGGACACGATGGCATGTCGGTCAATCCACACCGGGGTTTCCTTACCCATGCATGGTATCGACTCGGAGAGAGTCGGATCATGCCGAGCACTTTGCGCAGTGGAAAGAATGTGCAAGCGCGATCCACTTCTCTTAGCAGTCTTTGTTTATTCTTACCTTCAGGAAGTCTCGTCAGTTCCAGAGAAAACCCGGACAGCTTGAGAATCGCTACTACAAGACGAAGGAGGCACCGCAGTTTACGCACTTGCAAGGTTAATCGAGCGACTTCGGATTCGAGTTTCTCGATCGAATTGTCTGAAGTGACAAGACCGACGACCGGCTTAGGGGCTCGCGATTTCCACGTGTGAAGGGTAGAGCGTGGGATCGCAATTCCGACATGACTTGGATCAAGTCCGGAATGATAAACCAATTCGTGCAGTCGATGATCGTAAGCTCTCTGTGGACGTGTGAAGGCAACCATGCCACCAGCATAGTTCACTGTGATTCATGATGCCGTGAGGGGCTATGGTCAATAGCAGTCAGGATCGCTCTCTGTGCGCTGCTGTGGATGCCACAAGGTAAGGGTATCTGCTCAGCGAAGATTTTGGGGATTGGTATGAGCTCGCTACAAATATCCCCGAGTCACAGATAATTTTCTTGACTTGCAAGGCGCGACTCATCATATTCTCGCCCGCAACGTCAGCCAATCGAACTGAATACGCTCCTCATCTCGAAATGGATTTCTATGGCTCTCGCACTTCTCCGCCGCGCTGTTCTTTGTTGCCGTTCTGTGCTTGCGCACACCCGTTTTACCCACATAAACCGACTGCAAGTCCGATCAAAGCCGTTCGCTGGTAAACGTCGGTTTCGAGCGTTGTTGCATGAATCGCTCGAATTGCGGGCGATGATGGCCGCGAATCCGATCGCTCGTAACGACATGGAGTATTACACGCCAGCGAATACTAATTTGGTGGTAACGACGTCCAGTCTTCCTGCATATCCTGCAGCGAATGATCTCGACATCGATTCCACATCGCTAACCTACAGCCTCGTAGTCGGACCAACCAACGGAACCATTCTTGCATTCAATTCCAATGGTACCTTCACTTATCGGCCGAATATTGCCTTTGTCGGAATCGATACACTAACCTACAAAGTCAGCGATGGAACCAACGACAGCATTGCCGCCACGATCGCCATCGGTGTTGGCACCAAGCTGCTCGCTCGTCAAAATCTCGACACCTTTTATCGCTCCCTTTTGGGGCAGTCGATGGATTTGTTTTCCAGGCAAGATGAAACCGCAGATGGCAAAGGGCAATCGAACATTCCTTTAGGTTCCTCGCAAAGGACAGATGGATCGCTCGCCGCAAGTGGTAGCCTGCAGTTGCTCGAGGTCCTCAGCCCCGATCAGTCATTGATCTATCGATCGAACTCCCTTGTCAAACCCGTTATCGCCGTCGATACACAGCTTGCTCCGGGAGTCGCCGTTCCATCCGCCGTATCCGCCCAATTGATCTTCAATGGTGTTGCGGGAACAAGTTATTCCTATTCCACCTCTGGCATGACCACCGGCCAAGGCATGCGTTTTGCCCTCCAAGCCGACGGTTCTGCCCTCGCCACGGGAGTTTACGACTACACCCTTGCGGTGACCCTAACCATTTCGGGAATCAATTACACCCAGAACTTCACCGGCAAACAAGCGATCGTCAATCGAAACGCGAGCGTCTACGGATCTGGCTGGTGGCTCGATGGGCTCGACAGCGTCGTTGATAGCACCGCCGGAGCGATCCTCGTTAAAGGGAATGGAGATAGCCTGTGGTTTCCCAAGTCAGGTTCAAACTACCTGCATGCAGCCGGAGACGTCCAGTACAACACATTCGTCAAGAACGTCAACGGAACGTTCACTGTCACCTCGAAGACCGGTACGGTCTCCAACTTCTCTACCCTTGGACTGCTGATCAGCGTTGTCGATTCCAATGGTAATACAACAACCCTCGCCTATGCGGATCGCAACAGCGATGGGATCGCCAATGAGCTGATCTCGGTCACGGATCTCTTTGGCCGCGTTACGAATATCAACTACACGTCGGGCAAAGTCTCCAGCATCGCGCACTTTTCAGGGCGAACGACGAACCTTGCGTACACCAGCGCGAATTTGACCGGCTACACCTTGACCGACCCAGACGGCAGCGGGCCATTAACCGCCCCTGCGGTTGCGTTTACATATACGTCCGGCCAACTCACCAGCCGAACCAATCCTCTTTCGCAAACAACAAGTTATGCCTACGGTGCCAATGACGGAAGGCTAACAACCGTTACCTACCCCGATGCAAAGACGTGGCAGTTGGTTCCTGCCGAGACTATTGGCCTACCGACAGGTATTTCCGGTAACACGCTGAAGAAACCAATCGATGTGCAAGCGACGGTCACTGACCAACGCAACAACGCTTGGAAATTCCGCACCGACCGTTACGGAGGTATCACAGAGTCGATCACGGCATTGGGATACGTACGAACTTCCATGCGCGATTCCGATGGAAATCCGTACGTCGTCAACGAGCCGGATCCTGATGGTACGGGACCATTGGGCAGTTCGGTGACCTTTATCGGTTACAACGCGCAATCGGACTTGACCCACCTTATCGCACCCGACGGTGGCGTAACAACCCTAAGCTATTCGAGTACTCTTCACCGATTGCTTTCGGTAACGGATCCCGTGGGACGCACCACATCGAGCACGTATGATACAGCCGGTAACCAGTTAACCAGCGTCGATGGAGCAGGATATACGACCACCTATGCCGTAAATTCTCTTGGTTTACCGACGAGCATCACTCCTCCCGACCCCGATGGAGCAGGACCACTCACATCCCCGGTCACTGGGCTCGCCTACGATTCTTTCGGGCGTGTGTCACGCTTACCAATCCTGATAGTTCGACAGAGACGTTTACGTACAACTCCGCCGATCAGATACTCACCAGTGTGGACGAGTTGAGCAAGACCACGACGTTTGTGTTTGATAGTTTGGGGCGCATGACCTCGATCACCGATCGCGTCGCCTCCGTGACACAGTTTGCTTACGATTCCCTCTCACGCGTTATTCAGCAGACAGATGCCCTCGGGAACATAATTGACGTTGAATACAACAATCGAGGCCAAGTTTCAAAAATCAAATATCCCGATGCCGACGGCGCAGGGCCACTGACTCGAGCCGAAGATAATCGCGGTTATGACGGCGTTGGAAACATGATTTCACAGGGCGATCCGCT
>CAIYZV010000219.1 GCA_903930765.1 uncultured Pirellula sp. | reverse complement strand
GAGAATCTGAAAGTCTTGCGAGGAAAATCAAAGCGAAAGGAAACCAGTGAAACCACAACACACCCCCGGCCCGTGGCATACTCAAGGATGCACGATCTACGCCGGAAAGAACCGAGTCGCCCAGACATGGGACACGTGTGACGACCTGCCGACGCCCACGATGGAAGCCGATGCGGATTTGATCGCAGCCGCGCCTGAGTTGCTGGCCGCGCTTAAATCCTTGGTCGAAGACTTTGAGCGAATCATTGGACGCCCCATTGAAGCGGAACATGAAGCAAAAGCAGCAATCGCAAAAGCGACTGGAGGTGCAGCATGAGAACAACCCCATTCACCCCCGGCCCTTGGCGTCAAACCGGCCCTAACGTCCGCGCAGGCGACGCTCTGATTTGCTATGCAATGAATCATCACGCGAACGCGGAAACGCCGGAGCCTGAGAAGCTAGCCAACGCTCGCCTCATGTCCCTCGCGCCTCAAATGCTGCTCGCGCTGGAACGTCTCGCCCATCCAATGGCCGACGACGACGACCTAGACTACGCGCGGGAAGTCATTGCCAGGGCGAAAGGCCAGCAATGAAAGTCTTTTGGACAGTTTATTTCGGCAAATTCCGGCGTAGCGAGTACACGTTCCAAGGTCCGAACGGCAAACGCGACGCGCAACGACTGGCGAAGCGACTTGGCGGACGGGTTGTGCGTGAGAAAGGCCAGCAATGAAACACACTCACAAGCCGAAAACATTCATCAGCCGATGTTTCAGCGGTCCGGTTGATTCGCGCCGTCCGAATCCCCGCGCGCACGGATGGGCGACGGTCGAGCAGGTCTGCCCTTGCGGCGCATGGCGACTGGTCAACGTGAACCAGAAGCAAAAGGAAATCGGCTATTGGCAACCCGAGCGGTAAATCCTAAGAAAATCACGCAAAAGAGAATCAAATTATGCATCCATTGCTTTTGTCCGCGCTTATTCAGATCGAATCCAACGGAAACGATCATGCCAAAGGCCGTCATGGCGAGCTAGGCGCGTTGCAGATCAAGCCGATCATGGTCCGCGATGTGAACCACATCATGGGAACGCACTACACCCACGCGCAGGTAACGAATCGCGCAACCGCCGTCTTCATCGCGAATTCCTACCTCGCGCATTACGGACGCAATCTCAGCGATGAAAGTCTCGCTCGGATCTGGCAAGGTGGGCCAAAAGGAGCTAAGAAATCTTCCACGCGCGCCTACGCCCGACGGGTCATGCGCGAGTTAGAAAGGCAGCGAACCTGTAAGGAATGCTTACAAGTTGCATTCACCGAAAACCCAACTTTCACCGCACGGTAAAACAGCACAAAGCAATGAAACTAACCATCCAGTCCAAAACCAACGCGCAGACGATCATCGATCTGTTCAACGCAATCATCAACGGCGAGATACAGGAGCATCAGGCAACGCCGCTCTCCATCTACGATGAGGAGAAGCATATCTGCAGCATCGTCGCGGCCAACGGCGAGCAGATCCTTGAGCTGATCATCGAACGGGAGGACGGGGATAAGATCATCCAACAGGGCGAACCGGAGACGCTCCAATGACAACCGCGAAAAGGAAGATAAAGAAGCGCGGCGGCACTCTGAATCCGCTGCGGCAGTCGCCCATTGAGGCCAATTACTGGATAGTACGCGAGGAGCCGTGCGCGCATGAATCGGTGCATTATATCGCGTCATCACTCGCTTATATGGGTGCGAGCTTCCATAATTCGATCATGAGCGAGGGTGCTGTTCGCCTGAACCTTGCCACGCTCATCGCATCCATACTGGAAGACTCCCTATTTTACGCGCGGATGTATCAGGACCAATGTCCCGAAGGTAAGAAGCGGCGGCAGCAGATGATTGACGACGCGACGAGCATGATCCGCGAATTCAAAACCGGAAAACCATGAGCAGCACTAACCGCAATCTCTTCGCACCGCCGATCTTCAAGGTTCAGATATCCGGCGCGATTGGCTGGTCAGACCTGAAGCAACGTGTGGTGAGCTTCCGCACCATCGAATACGCGACGCGCAAGGAGGCTGAAGCGGCGGCGAAGGAACTCAATCCCGGCGAGTACACGCAGGGGCGGATTCGCGTCGTCCCGGTCGAGATGCCGGAGGATTACGATGTGTATCCGGTGACGGAGCGAACGAAAGCTAACCCATGAGAACTATCCGAGAACTTCTGTCCGATATCGACGATGAGCTTCTGCTCATGGACGGCTTCGATGACTGCATCATCGGGATATGCCATAGCTTTGGCGGCGAACCGGTCGTCGCCTACGACTACGATCTGGTCATCGCGCAGCTTCAAGGCCACGGCATGACCTACGAGGAAGCAGTCGAGTACCATGAGTTCAATCAGGCCGGAGCATACGTCGGCGAGCTAACACCCGTTTTCATCGTCCGCATCGAAAATCCAAAATCCGCCGGATAACTTCTTATCCGACGAGAGTAGGCCATTCATCCCCATTCCAGCGCATCCAAAACCATGTCATTTCATCGATTCGATTCTGGCGTCGAAAACACCGCATCAGCTACCAACACATCATCCGACAATCAAAACGCGCCATTGAGGCGTTTAGAGCGTTTGGTGAGCATTCAATCCGAGCGATTGAGCGGCAGAAACGCATCTCTTCCCCAATATTCGGAACGGCTCGGGCGGCGCACACAGCCGCCCCGAGGAGCCGTTTCCGAATTAACCCCCCTTATTTATAAGGGGGTAATGTTTATCTTTCAGATGAATAGCTACAAATTTAAGCTAACTTTCTGATGGAGCAATGTGTCGCATCATGTTCTTAGTTGCATGTGCGTAGTCTTCAAAACACTTTCTTTGCAGTATGAGTTATCTGGAAAACGGGGCAACACACCGCAGCATGTTCAGATTGATGCCGCCCCTGCATCACGACATCGATCCGAGCCGCTCGCAGGTTGTGGCCTACATAATGGAGAATACGGGCTGGGAGGTTGGCCGTGCGGTTGCGGCCTTCAACAGCATGCGAAATCCCAGGTCGAGGGTCTTGGTTTTCGACAAGACGCATCGTGTCTGGAAGGGATGCGACTGGTTGCCTCCGAAGGATGAAAGCTCGCATCAGATGATTCTGGCCGAGCATCGTGCCTTGGAGCGTCGGGTCATCGCGATGGACGCCGAACTCCGCAAGGCGACGCGCGAAATCAAGAGGCTGTCCAAGCAGTTGGCCAACCTAAAGGAATCGGTTGTCGATCAGGATGGCGATGAGGAGGATGATGAAACCGAGGAGGAGTATCTGGAGCGGCGCAAGATGGAGAACGACGAATTGAACCGCGATGAGGAGAACAAGGAGCGAATCGAAGCAGCGCAG
>CAIYZV010000218.1 GCA_903930765.1 uncultured Pirellula sp. | reverse complement strand
GTTTTTCGAGATGTCGCGTTCGACGAATTGGCTTCGGCCGCGGAACTGCTCCTACTCGGCAATTCGGGTTGTGTTTGGCATGCAGCGAGTGTGCGAGGAGAATTGATTGGTACAGGGGAGGCGGGACCTGTATGTCGCTGGTTGCAGGAGCGATGGGTGAAGGAGGTTGGGTTCGATTGGGTGGGCCAAGCCCGGCGGGCACGCTAGAGCGATGAACGAAGTTCAAGCGACGCATTGCCATTTCGCAAACGACCGCGAGGTTTCAAAAGCATTCGCGACGTATTCGATCGCAAAGCGATAGACATCAGGTCGGCCATGGTCAAATAGATATTCTGTCATGGTTCCCTCGATTCGATTACGAGCACCGTTTCACTGAGCGCGAGCACCGTTTCACTGAGCGAGCACCGTATTTATTTGTGAATGGATACCACACTTCGTTCGTGGGTTGCCGGTTACCGGTTAGCCTTGTCGGCGTTCTGGCATGGCTGCCACGTCGAGGAACCATAGAAGCTCCCCGTTTGCCGGATGGATGCCTTGAGCGGGATATTTTTCTACTTGGCGAGGGCCATGCCAGACGACATCGATCGCCGCCCGTTTGGATGGACCGCAAACCAGGAACGCCACTTTGTCTGCGGCGTTGATTAGGGGCAGGGTCATGGTCAAGCGATAAGCCTCAAACTTGGGGACGAAGTTTGCGACAAAAAGGTTTTCCGATTCCTGGAGGGCTTGGGTTTCAGGAAACAAGGAGGCGGTGTGGGCGTCATCGCCGAGTCCTAGCAACACGATATCGATTTTGGGGAGATCGGATTTCGCCATGCGATCGCTGATTGATAAGGTGCTTGCGCTGCTGCTGGACCCTGCGTTTTCGTTGTTTTCGCCCAGCACCTTTCGAATTGTTTCACTGTATTCATGGGCAGTGCGATCGGGGGCATTGGTTTGGACTGGAACTGGGTATACTTGAGGGATGGCTCGAGGTTGCCGGGTTGCTTCAGCCCGCTCGAGCCATGCTCGCTTGACCATTCCATAATTGCTATCTTCATGATCCTGGGAGACATTTCGCTCGTCTCCCCACAGCAAAGCCACTTTCGACCAGTCCACGCAATGCAGTTCGTTTTCAGCAATCTTTTCGTAGAGAAGCTTTGGGGTCGATCCTCCGGAGAGAGCGATGCTGCACTTGCCTCGTTCCTGGATTGCGTTCTCAATCGCCTCGATAAGCCATTCGCAGACGGCCGAAGCCACCTCGTCAGCGGTTGTTTTGACTATGATTTGAGAGTTCATTCCCATCCTGCCCGGGCCGATTTTTGTTGGGGACCGTTGTTGGAGAGAACCGTCAGGTTCCAGAACGAAGTTACCATCGGACGCTTGAACGGTCGGGGCTTCCAAAAATGGGGTATGGTGAGCAGAATTCAGGGAGTGGGATTCGATTGGGGTGGGCATGATCCCTGCGGACCAGGGTGGGCACCGAGGGATGAGTCCCCATTTGCGGCACAATCGGAATTGAAGGAACATTGCGAATAATGCAGCCGACGACGGTACAACTTTGGGAACGCATCCACGGATCGGGGTTAGCCTCGCCCGAGGAATGCCGTCGATGGGCGAAAAGCGTTGCTGCCGCCGTAGGCAAAGAAGCGTTGTCGGATCCGGGGAGGCTCACGAAGGAGCTGGTGGGCCAAGGTTACTTGACACCCTACCAAGCGAATGTGCTTTACAAAGGGATGTCCCACCCGGTTCAATTAGGGTCGATCCGCGTGGTTCGATCCTTGGAGTCGGAGTGGGGGCCTTATTGGTACCAAGGTGTTTCTAGCGAGCAAGGGGTTTCCAGCGAGCAGGGTGTTTCCGGCGAGCAAGGGGTTTCCGGCGAGCAGGGTGTTTCTAGCGAGCAAGGGGTGTCCGGCAACCAAGGGGTCGAGTCAAAATACGCCGGATCGAATTACACCGGATCGAATTATACAGTTGTGGCCATAGCAGCCTCGAACTTGGTCTCGGGGCCAATGCACGATTGGCCGCCGAGTCTGCTATGGGCCGAGGAGCATTGCAAAGCGAAGTCCGCGTATCTCGACGATTGGAGTGTTTCGGGCGCAACGCTTCAGCATCTGTTCGTGGCCGGAACGCGGACCAATGAACCAACTCTGTCCGCGCGATTGATGGATGGGCCGCTCGATAGCGAAGCATGCGCACAGATGGTCGGCGAGGTTGCGACCGGTCTGCAGGCATTGCATGACATGGGATTGGTGCATGGCCGGGTTTCTCTCGATGCCATTCAGTGCACATCCGTGGGTGCGTACCGACTTTTGCGAGACCCGTTATTCCCCGCTGCGTCGGCGTATGGAGTTGGGACGCCATCGGTATTGGGAGGCGAACAGGATCGATTCGCCGTGGCGGCTCCTGAGTTAGCGCGATCCGGAGCAAAACCGACCGTGCAAAGCGACTTGTATGCGCTCGGATGCGTTTGGTACCGTGCCTTGACGGGCCAATGGCCGTTCCAGCCAGGAATCGATGCTCCGCCAACCAAATGGTCGGTGCTGCACGCGCAGATCCCAGTATTGATGCCCGACGGTCTCAAGGAGCCGCTCGCAAAATGCTTGATGCATCTCTTAGCGAAATCACCAACCGTCCGCTTCCGCAAGGCGAACGATTTGCTCGATGCGTTGCGTTTCGCTCTGACCTCAACGACCAAGAAGGAAACCGTCGGTGAGGTATCGCCAGTGGATGTGGCAACTCCTTCGCCGGGCAAGTCAACTCCGAAGACTGCCGACAGCAAGTCTGGTGAATGGAAGTCAAGTCCCTCCGAGGTGGATGGCGGCAAGGCAATCACTTCGGGTGAAAAACCAATTGGCACTAGCGAATCTGTGACGCGCAATCCGAACGCGATGCGTGCTGCTGAGGAGTCTGGGCGCGCGTCCAAAGGGAGTTCGTCGGAACAGAGCCCAACCCGCGTTAAAAAATCGGTGGCAGCTTCGGTGCAGAATGCGGCGATAACCAGTGATCCTGCAATAAAGGCAGCCGTTGGGGATGCGGCGCGAGATATCGATCCGGCAGTGACGCCTGGCTTGGTGGAGATATCGAATCCGCCAGTGACGCCTCCTTTGGTGGAGATATCGAATCCGCTGCTTGGCGCATCCAAGCCATCGTTGGACGCGTCGTCAAACGGTCAAGGTGTCAGCGATACGCCAAGCGGTCCTGTTGGAGAGTCGAAGTCGGAGGGATCGAAGTCGGGGGGATCGGTGTCGGGGGGATCGGTCGAGTCGAAGCCTGAGGGTTCGCAGGATGTGCCGGTTGGGGGGGCGGACAAGGGACTCGGATCGGGAACTGGTAAGCCTACGATCGTGCTCGATAAGCTCAATGCCTTGGATGTGAAAGAGGTTGGAGCCAAGAAGAAAAAGAAGAAGCCGCGTTCCAAAGACGGAGAGGCCAAAGGCAAGAAGGTCGCGGAGGTAGGGAGCAAGGGAGTCAAAGGGAAACGGAAAACGAAGAGGCCGGTATGGTTCATGCCACTGATGTTCATTTGCTCGTTGCTGATGATGCTGTTGCTCGTGTTGGTATTGCGAAACACCAGTGTTGGGGTTGTGAAGATCAAGCCGCAGGAGCGTAATCAAGGGGCGGTCGCGCAGAACGAAAAGGTTGTTCCTAGCGTCGCGAATGGAGCAGGAAAAGAGCGGGTCGCGATCGACCCGATGCTTGAGTATTTTGCATTGAAGGAAGACGACGGAAAGTCCCCTTGGACTCCTCCGACGATCGGTTCGCCGTATTCGACGGATATGCTGCCGATGGGAATTGAAACATTGGTTTTTCTTTCGGGGGCGGCGATTGAGCCCAAGAAACCAGCCGATCAATTGCTGCAGTGGTGGCAAGGCGTTCAAGGCAACGCATCGTCGATTCCTGAGTTCGCATGGGTGAATCGAGAAGGGCTCGATTCGGTAGCGATTGCCTGGTACCCAGGGGCTGAAATCTCAACCTTCCAGCGGGTGGTCCGCTTTACGTATTCGGACAGCAAGCCACTCTCGGAGCGGATCGTTGCTTCGGAGTCGATGGAACCCAAAAAGGTAACCTCCGAGAGTGGGCCTTCGCAGACGTTTTGGATCGCACCTGTCGATGGCCAGCAAGTCGCATTTGCGGGTGAAGAATTGAGGTCGGATGCGAATGCGTCGGTGAGGCGAGTTACGGTTGGCCCCGTCGGATTGATTGAGCAATTGGCAAAGAACCAAGGCAAATCGGGGCCGCTGCGGCGGCAGATGGAAGTGCTGCTGCAGGCAACCGATAGCCGCGCGGATGTTACGGTGCTGGCGGCTCCGAGTTTCTTGTATGGCGATGGCAAACTCCTCATGGGCGAGCATTCGGGCAGAGTCCTGTCGTTGCTCCGATCGTTTGTCGATGACAATGTGCAAGCACTCCTGATCCGCACTCATTTGGAACCGGCATGGTACGTCGAGGTAAGAACGCTCGGGAACGATCTGCAAAGCGCGTTTCGCGATGCTGCGGAAGCCAAGAAGCGACTCGAAGGGTTGCCGGATGAGATGGAAGCGAGATTTACGGCAAAGCCAGCAGATCCCTATTGGAGGGCGCTTGCCAATCGCTATCCGCAAATGCTGCGCAAGCTGGTCAGTTACACCCGTGCGGCGTCCGAGGACGGCCAAGTGGTGATCAATGCGTACTTGCCGAGCGAAGCTGTCCTCAACATGACCATTTCGAGTTGGATGGCGTTGCAGGCCGACAGCGGTGCGACGACGAGCAAAGTTGCGGTGGCGAAACCGACTCCGTCGGCCTCGAAAACGCCCGACGAGTTGCTCGAAGCAAAGATCAATATCAAGCTCGAGCAGGAGTCTCTCGAAGCGGTATTGCTGGCCATTTCGAATGAGGTTCGGGACAGTCATACCGGCGGCGTCGAGGCATTGCCGATGGCCATCAATGGCGGAGCTTTTCAGAAAGAGGGGATCACCAGGAACCAACAAATTCGAGGTTTTGATTTCAAGGAGACTCCGTTGCGGGAGGTGCTGACGGCTCTGGCTCGGCGCGCCAATCCGGTGACGACGGTCAAGGCTCCGAATGAAAAGGACCAGAAGGTTGTGTGGGTTTTGATCGATGACCCCGCGACGCCGAGCAAGAAAAAATTGGAGATGACAACGCGTGTTTGGGCGGCCTCCAATCAAGCGAATTTGCCGACGGAGTTCGTGATCCCCAAAGATTAGTTAGCGTTTCCGTCACGCCACATCACCAGTCTATTCTGCAGTCTATTCCGCAGTCTATTCTGTCGTGCTCGTGCTCGTGCTCGTGCTCGTGCTCGATCGAGCATTAGCAAGATAATAAACAGAAATGTAGAGCTTCAAAGCGATACTCCGGGATTCTTGGAATTGTGCCATAAGGAATGCTCCGCGATATCGGGTTGCCGACGTATTGACGTGTTTCGGGTTGTCCGTTGTCCGAGCAGGCTTGCTACAATAGGATCGCGAGGTCCCTAATTTTTTACGGACCCGGTTGTTCCTTGATGGTTCTTTACTGAATGCTTTTGGACAGGTGCCTTGTGCAATTTGCAGAATTGAGTGCTCCAAAAATACGTTCCTTGGCCCCGGATACACCGATCGTATTTCCGATCGCTGCGATCGAACAGCATGGTCCTCATTTGCCCGTGTGGACCGATTCGTTGATCACGTCAACGTTGATGGAGAGCGTTTCGGAACGGCTGAAAGATCAGGTCTTATTCGCCCCGTTGATGTGGCTCGGCAATTCCCATCACCACTTGGATTTTTCCGGCACCCTTTCGTCGTCACCCCGCAACTATTTGGATTTGCTGAGCGATTTGATGGAAAATGCGATTTCGCAAGGATTCCGTCGCATTGTCTTTATCAATGGTCACGGTGGGAACGATGTGCCGGCGAAGCAAGCGACCTTTGAGGTTCGGCAGAAGTACGCCAATCGCTCGGACTTGCTACTGTTGATGACGACGTATTGGGGGCTCGGCGTGGAGCCTTGGAAAGAGGATGCTTCGATCGTGCAGCGTGAGATGGGGCATGCGTGCGAATGGGAGACCTCGATGGTTATGTCGATACGCCCCGACTTGGTTGGCGATTACCAAGAATTGATCCCGGTCGATCCTGGCAACCCATTTCGACCTGGTGTGCGGGCATGGAAGACCGCGGATCGGACGGCGCCTGGCTATATTGGGATTCCCGACGCAGCGAGTCGCTCCAAAGGGGATGTGTTGCTGCGACTCTTTTCCGATGCGCTGGTCGAATGGCTGGAACGCGTGGTCCACTGGGACGGGCAGAGTTGGGACGGTTGAGCGGATCGTTTCACGTCCTTTTTTGTTTCGAATCGGTAAGCTTCAAGGGGTAGGAACCGATCGGAGCTGTAAAAAAGCTTATGTTTTTTGCGCAATTTTGCATGGCGACTTGTCGAGCAAACGGGGATGATGATAGAGGTCGATGAAGCCGGAAAGGCTGTTCGAGAGTCCTCCCACCCTCTTCCATTCTGGAGTGTTGCAAAAGCATGACTAAGAAAGTCAAAGTGGCCATGATCGGACTTGGCTTTGGTGCTGAGTTCATCCCGATTTACCAGCGTCATCCCCATGCAGAAGTCGTGGCGGTATGCCGACGCAACGAAGCGGAAATGAATGAGGTAGCTGACCGTTTCGGGATTGCTAAGAGGTATACCGATTACGCGAAGGTTCTCGAGGATCCCGCGGTCGATTTCGTCCACATCAACTCGCCTATTCCCGACCATGCGTGGATGAGTCTACAGGCTTTGAAGGCTGGTAAGCACGTGATGTGCACGGTCCCCATGGCCACCACCATCGAAGAGTGCGATCAGATTTGCGAAGCGGTCGCATCGACTGGCAAAAAGTACATGATGGCTGAGACGGTCGTTTATAGCCGAGAGTTCTTGTTCCTTAAGGAATTGTATCAAAAGGGTGAACTCGGCAAGATTCAGTACATGGCGGCGTCGCACCCTCAAGACATGGACGGCTGGCCAGAGTATTGGGAGCGAATGATTCCGATGCATTACGCCACGCACGTGGTCTCGCCTGTACTCGGTTTGGTCAATGGATTGGCCGAATACGTCTCCTGCTTTGGTTCTGGAACGATCCGTCCGGATCTGGCGAAGAAGTCAGGCAATTCGTTCGCGGTGGAGTCGTGCCATATCAAGATTCAGGACAGCGACGTTGCAGCACACATTTGGCGGTTCCTGTTCGATACCGCGCGACAGTATCGCGAGAGTTTCGATGTGTACGGCACCAAAAAGAGCTTCGAATGGTCGCTGGTCGAAGGCAAACCGCACATTTTGCACACGGCCAAAAAGCCCGAGCATGAGATCGCTGAGGAGATCGAAGTGCCCGACTACGCGCATTTACTGCCAGAACCGATCCGGCAGTTCACCCAATCCATTCAGGATGCGGATCACCTGTCGTTCATCCAAGGTGGTGGGCATGGTGGGTCGCATCCCCATTTGGTCCATGAGTTTGTGAGCGCCTTGGTCGAAGAGCGAGATCCGTGGCCCAATGCGGTAACGTCCGCCAACTGGACATGTGTTGGTATCTGTGCGCATCAAAGCGCCGTCAACGGTGGTCAGATTGTCAAGTTACCAGCGTTCACGCTTGGTAAATAACGCGTTCGGATTCTCCCTGTTTTGGGACCATGGCGGGGTTCGTCCCCACTGTGTTTCAGCAGAGCGAGTTTCAGGAGAGCGAGTTTCAGCAGAACTATCCAAGAGCAAATCCTACCTAGAGAAGAAAAAATGAACGTATCAGGATTCGGTCGGTCTGTCGCTTGGCGGAGTCTATTCCGCGTGTTTATGGCGTTAATGCCCATGCTCATTGCGTTTTCTGGGACGCACTCAAACGGGGTTGCGGTTGGGCAAGAGGGGATTCGAATCCTCTTTCTTGGGGATCAAGGTCACCATCGGCCTTCGGATCTGTATCGAGTGCTCGAGCCAGCGATGAAAAAGTATGGAATACAGATCGTCTACTCGGAAGATGTGGCGAACTCACTGACCAAGCAGCGGCTGAACGAGTTCGATGGTTTGCTGATCTACGCGAACATCGACGCGATCGGCAAGGAGCAAGAGAAAGCGATGCTCGATTATGTCGCTTCTGGGAAAGGGATTATTCCGTTGCACTGCGCGTCGTTTTGCTTCCGAAATTCCGAAGCGTACGTAGCATTGGTGGGCGCGCAGTTCAAAGAGCACGGTGGGCAGCGATTCACCACGCGCATCGTGGAACCAAAGCATCCGATCATGCAAGGCTTCGGTGGCTTTGAAAGTTGGGATGAAACGTACATTCACCACATGCATAACACCAAGGATCGGATCGTTCTCGAAGAACGCCGTCAAGGCAAATTGGCGGAGGGCACCCAAGCTGAGCCGTGGACATGGGTCCGTACGCATGGAGAAGGCCGAGTCTTTTACACCGCGTGGGGGCACAACATGGATACGTGGGGTAATGAGGGTTTCCAGAACCTCGTTGCTCGCGGGATCACGTGGGCCTGCAAACGCGATTTGTCAACGATTCCTCGCTACAGCGATCCAAGCTTGTTCGAGATTCCCAAAATGACAGCCGCTCGCAAGGATGTTGCCGAGTTCAGCTTTGCAGACGTTGGGAAAGAGATTCCGAATTACACTCCCAATGAAAAATGGGGCGTTCAAGGTGAACGCAAGAGCCAGATGCAGAACCCGATCACGGCAGTCGAGTCGCAGAAGCATTACATCGCTCCAGAAGGATTCGATGTCAAGCTATGGGCGAGCGAAAAAGATATGCTCGACGGGGAAGCGGACAAAGGGATCGCAGGTTTAGGTGGTAAGCCGATCGCGATGAACTGGGACGAACGCGGACGGCTTTGGGTTTGCGAAACCGTGGATTATCCCAACGAACTGCAAGTCCCGGGCAAAGGTCGCGATCGTATCCGCGTTTGCGAGGACACCGATGGGGATGGAAAAGCGGACAAGTTCACTGTCTTCGCATCCGAGATGAGTATCCCAACAGCGATTGTCTCCTACCGCGGCGGCGTTCTGGTCCAAGACGGGACCAAAACCATCTACATGAAAGATATCGATGGGGACGATGTCGCTGATATGAAGCAGGAACTGATCACCGGTTGGGCGATGGGTGATACGCACGGTGGCGTCAGCAACTTCCAATACGGTATGGATAACTGGATTTGGGCCATGCAGGGTTACAACGACTCCTACCCTGTGATCAACGGAGAAAAGCAACAAGGATTCCGGCAAGGCTTTTGGCGCTTTGCGTTGGAACAGTCCCCTTCGAGCAGCACGGCACCGGTCTATGCGATTGCAACGGACGGGTCGACGGAAAAAACGGCTTCTCAAAAATTTGATGCGCATTCGCTGCGGGTTAGCAAGCTCGAGTTTGTCCGCTCGACGAATAACAACACGTGGGGTTTTGGGATCAGCGAAGAAGGTTTGATTTTCGGATCGACGGCCAACGGAAATCCGAGCATTTTTATGCCGATCCCCAATCGATACTACGAACGCGTTACCGGCTGGTCACCTCAGGTTCTCAGCAACATTGCGGATGGATTCAAGTTTGATCCGGTGACCGAGAACGTTCGCCAAGTCGACTGGCATGGTGGTTACACGGCTGCGGCTGGGCATGCGCTCTACACCGCGAGAAACTATCCCAAGCATTGGTGGAACCGTTTAGCATTCGTCTGCGAACCCACCGGTCACTTGGTCGGCAGTTTCGTGCTGTCTCGCGATGGGGCGGGCTACCGCTCCACCAGTCCCTTCAATTTGGTGGCAAGCAACGATGAGTGGGCGGCTCCGATCATGGCCGAGGTTGGCCCGGACGGAAACGTTTGGGTTCTCGACTGGTACAACTTCATCGTTCAGCACAACCCAACGCCTCAAGGTTTCCAGACGGGAAAAGGGAATGCTTATGAGACCAAGTTGCGAGACAAACGATACGGCCGGGTTTATCGCGTTGTTTATAACGGCTCGGAAGGAATGTCGACGGAAGAGTTAAGCCGCGGGGACGCTTTGGTGCGAGGTGGATTGGCAAAAGCGAACGAGAGTTCCATCGTTGCAGCCCTTCAGCATCCAAACATGTTCTGGCGCCGGTCCGCCCAACGGTTGCTTGTGGAAAAGAGCAAGCTCGAGCCTGCAACGATCGCAGCGTTGCAAGCTCTCGTGAACAACAAAAATGTTGACGATGCTGGGTTGAACGTCGGTTCTATCCATGCGATCTGGGTTTTGGCAGCGCACGGCCAATGGTCGGGCGACTTGGTTGGCGCATCCATGCGTCACCCAAGCGCCGGCGTTGCTCGCAATGCAGTGGCTGCAGCCGTTCCCAGCGAGGTTACGGCATCGCAGATTCTGGAGTCCAAACTTTTGAGTTCCGAGGATCCGCAGGTCAAGTTGGCGGCACTTTTGAAGTTGGCGGATTGCCCAGCCGGCACGGCGGGTGTTGCCGAGGCGGTGATCGCGAGCTCGGAGTCAGCGACCGATCGCTGGCTGTTGGATGCGTGGACCAGCGCTGCTGCAACCCATGCTGCGGATCTGCTGCCTCGGATTGCATCGCAAAAGGTCAATGTTTCCAACGATCTCGCGGGTCGATTGGCGATTGTCGCGGAACATGCCGCGCGGAACAAGCTAAAAGCAGATTCGATGGCGGCGTTGATCGAATCGAAATCCAATCCACAAGTCATCTCCAGTGTGATTTCCGGACTGGTCCGTGGATGGCCTAAGGATTACCGAATTGAGTTGTCCGATAAGAGCAGCGATGCGTTTGTCGCGAATTGGTTGTCCGGCGATCTGCCGTTGGATGTGAAGGGTCAAGTCATCCAATTGGCGAGTTCCCTCGGAGTTCAGAAACTCGAAGAGGCTGTTGGAAAGATTCGCGCCGAATTGCTCACGATGGTCAATGACGGACAATTGGATCCAGCACAGCGATTGGCCGCAGCCAAGCAGATGATCTTGCTCGAGCCGAATAGCGAAAAAGTCCTCGAGTCGCTGCTCTCCCAAGTCAACGCGCAATCGACCCCGGATTTTGCCGCGGGAATGGTTGCGGCCCTAGGAGGTAGCAAGTTCAACGGACTCTTTGGAAAGCTGCTCGAGCAATCGCAGTCGATGCCACCGGATTTCCTTCGAAACAGCATTCGAATGGTTCTGGGGCGTCCAGAGATGACGCGCGAGTTGATCGAAGCGATCGAGGGTGGCAAGCTCACCATCAACGATCTCCAGTTGGATCAAAGGCAGTTGCTTCGCGATCATCCGGATGCCAAGATCCGTGAAAAAGCGATCGCGATGATGAAGAACAGCGGTGGAATCCCGAATGCGGACCGGCAGAAGTTGGTCGATGCGTGGATGCCGCTGACCATGGAGTCCGGGGATTCGGCCAAAGGAAAAGCCGTTTATCAAAAGCATTGTGCCTTGTGCCATAAGCATGGCGATATCGGCAACGCCATCGGCCCTGAATTGACAGGCATGGCGGTTCATCCCAAGGGGGAA
Source organism: uncultured Pirellula sp. (assembly GCA_903930765.1). Lineage (GTDB taxonomy): Bacteria > Planctomycetota > Planctomycetia > Pirellulales > Pirellulaceae > JBKCUI01. Next base: position 518 of record CAIYZV010000218.1, on the reverse strand, counting down.
CTGCTGATCAACATCCTCGATCCGAATCGAAGTGTCGAAGGCAATTTCCGAACGTACAACGTTCAAACGGTGGATGGAAACATCGTGACGGGGATGATGGCTGGTGAAAGCAAGACATCGATCGAAATCGTGAACGTCCAAGGCAAACGCGAGGTGGTGCTTCGCGAAGACATTGAACGGTTGAGCGGTTCCCAAAAGTCGCTGATGCCCGAAGGTTTCGAAAGTCAGATGACGAGGGACGAAATGCGGGATCTTCTCGAGTTTCTGACCAGCAAAGGCAAGTATGTGCCGCTGTCGATCGCTGGGGTAGCAACCTCCATCACGTCGCGCGGCATGTTCTTCGATCCTGACGGGCAAGCAGAGCGACTCGTCTTCCCAGATTGGACACCGAAGTTCTTCAAAGGGGTTCCTTTTGTGTTGGTCGATCCGCAGGATGGCAAGGTCCCGAATGCCATTATGCTCAATGGCCCCAACGGAAAGATGGCACCGAAGATGCCTAAGAGTGTCGATGTGGTGTG
>CAIYZV010000217.1 GCA_903930765.1 uncultured Pirellula sp. | reverse complement strand
CCAACCAACTGCACACGCTCGCGATGCAATAGCTTGCCATACCGCTTGCCCGACTCCGCTTTCGCAAAAGCACCGATCTCGATGAAGTCGTTCATCTCGACGCTGGTCTCCTCGCCTCGATCATCCGCCTTGAACTTCTCGCAATGGACCTTGATCTTCACGCGATACTTGCCGTCCTCTGTCTTCTCGGCGGTCGCTTCCAGCGTTCGATTCCCAAACAATGTGATGTCTTCAAACAGATCCTTGATCAAATACTGAAGCTCGGGTGGGGTTTGCTCTCGCAATCGATCGACCAAGGCATACGAGTTCGGGTACGGTGGGCCTTGATAGGCATACTTGTCCACGATGTCCTTGAGGGCCGCATTGATCCGTTTTTCACCGATCATTTCGGTGAGGTAGTACAGCGCCAATCCGCCCTTTTGGTAGTGGATGTAACCTTGGCTCGGTTCCACGGAAATCAGCGGCCGCTCCTTGAGCTGCTCCGTGCCGCGCGACCTTAGGTACCGATCCATCTCAAACCGAAAGAACTTGTGCATCATGTCGTCGCCGTATTTTTTTCGCATGATCATCAAGGCCGTGTATTGCGCTAGCGATTCCGATAGAAGTGTCGCTCCCTGCATCTTTGCCCCGACGACTTGATGGGCCCACCATTGGTGCCCCATTTCGTGAGCGACCACGTACGAAACCATGTCGATGTCGTCCGGCTTCTCGAGATTCGCGATGAACCCAATCGACTCCGAATAAGGCATCGTGCCCGGGAATGCTTGGGCAAACTGAGCAACCCGTGGGAACTCAATGATGCGAGCTTGCTTGTGTTTGTATGGCCCAAACTCGGCATTGCAATAAGCAAGTGTTTCTTGGATCGCTTCGGACATTCGGGAAACATTCCACGGATGGTCTTTGTGGTAATAGACTTCGGTGTCGACATCCCCGACCTTGCCGCGTTCCACTTCGTACTTCGCCGAAATGAATGAGTAAAAGTTGAGCGAGGGGTGATCGACTTTGTACCGGAAGTAGTTCCGTCCACTCTCAGACCACTTCTCGACCAAGGTTCCCGGCGCGACCGCGGTCTGGTCGGCCGAGGTGCTGATGACCGTCTCCACCGTGACCCAGTCAGAGTCGTCAGCGATGTAATGGACTTTGCACGCATCGCCACATTCCCTGGCTAGCTCAGGGAACGATTCGATAGGTGGTAGCCCAAACGCCTTTCGGCGCCGCGGCAGCACTACCCGCCGCTCTGCGGAGAAACCGAACGCAGGAGCCACACCGTTATTGAAAAAGGTCCCGTTCTGCACGAGCTGAGCATTGGAAACGCTATTTTCGATTCCACGAGTATTGCTCGTTACGGTGTACTTCATTTCGAGCGTCTGTCCCGGCTCGATCGGTTCCTCCATGCGATAGGTTCGCATCAACAACTTCGTGTCATCCTTGTCAAGAATCGCACCAGGGATCTCGATGGTGGTCTCGAGAAACGGCGCCACATTGACGTAGAGCGTATCGATCGGGGCGTCCGATCGATTGGCGATGGTTTGGACCGCGCTCATCCGCATATTGCGGGTCTCGGGAAAAATGTCGATCGCATAATTCACCGAAAGGATCTTTGGCTGCGGGATCGAGACGACCGACTGGTAGGTCTTTTCATATTCGACTTGACGGCGCTCTTGCTCCGAACTCCCGATCATCGTGTTGAGTACCATCGTGTTGTAGGCCAGGTAGCACCCCATCAGTACCGCGGCAACCATTGCGAACGAAGGCAGTATCCAACCGCGCGGAGGGATCGATGTCAGCCCCTCTCGCAAACGGGTCACCCATGATCGCGCAACACCACGGTGCATCAACACCGAACACAACCACAGTACCACGGCAGAGACACAGATCCAGTAAATGCCGAAACCGATGAGCCCAGGTAAGTACGGTTGGATGCCGAACATGTCTGAGTAAACATACCCCGGCATGGCTCCAAATCGGAACAGCAACGTCTCCCAACGCAACCATCGCCATACCTGGCCGTTAACAACAATGAACAAAATGAACAGCACGTAACCAATGTACTTGTTGGGTGCCAACGTATGCGCTACAAATCCAACCACCGCAAAAAACGCTAATCGTGTTCCCGTGATAGCGATCATTTCCATGAAGTAAACATCGAGTTGGTATCGGGTATATCCGTGCACCCACTGATAAAAGCAGCCGATGGCGATGCCTACTAGCAAGATGGCGTACAGGATGACCAGCATCGTCACCAGTCTGGAAAGAGTAAAAACACCGTTCGGGGTCGGCGTCGCTCCCAGGATCTCGTGGATCCGACTGTCCCGATCCCGCCAAACCAAGACACCGGTGAAGTAGGTGATGATCGCTAGGGGGAAAACTAGCAAGGAACCCGAGATTTGCTCAACCATGTTGTAGGTCACAGGAAAAGACGACCCACCATACATCCCGCTGTTGCCGAGGAACAAGCCAACCGTGGTGTTCAGTAGTGCAAAACACATGATCACGATAAAGGTCGTGCTGCCCACGACAGATCGCATGTCGGATGCGAGGGTCGACGCAAACTGCGTCCACCAGGATGGTGCCGGTTGCCGCTTGGGGATCGCAGCGCTTTGGTTCAGGACCAAATTGGCGTTGTACTCTTCTTCCTTCGGAGCGCTCGATGCCTTGCGCCGCCGGCCGCTCGATTGGATCTCGAATCGGAAGTAATGCCCCGCAATCGCGAAGATCGCAAACGCAACCGTCAACCAAATCAATCGGTTGGCAATCAAGAGCGGTGTGATCGGAATCAGCAGCGAATTGCGCTCACTCACGGTCCAGTACTTCGTTGCCGACCCAAACGGAGCCGATCCAAAGGGGTCGATGAGGCCAGCCAGGTTTTCATACTCGAGCCACTCGGTCAACGACTGGGTGACCGCATAAACCACCAGCAGCAATAGTAGCGCCATGAACGAGTAGAGGGTATTGCGAGTGACGCTCGCCACCGCAAAGACGATCGAACCGAAAAGCAATGTATTGGGTATGACAAAAATTAAGAACGGCATCCAATGATGTGCGAATGCCGTCTCTCCCCATTGCTCCGACTCCGAACCCGCAAACAATCGAGCCCCGAGAATTCCGATCGAAATGCCGATCGCAGGTATCAAAGCAATTACGGTCGCTCCAAAGAAGCGACCGCATAGGAATCCCCACTTGCTGAGAGGTTTGCTAAACAGAATATCGGACATCTTGCTGCTGAAATCGCGTGAAGCTGACGAATCGTAGATCGCGGCGGCCATGAAGCAGGTCAAGACGCTGGAGGCGGCGTACCAAAGCGCGATCATGTACGGCGCGTTCTTGTGGGTATTGCCCGCAGGGCCACCCACCTGCACAAAATCAGAGCCCGCGGCCAGTCCAAACAAAATAGAAAGCGCGGCGACGAAGATGTAGACCATCCAGCCTCGAAGCCAGTACGACAGTTCGAATTTGAAAAACTCACGAAACATAAAGATCTATTTTCTGTCGAATGGATGAAAAGTAGTGGTCTGAAAGACACCGACGGCTAGCGCCCAGTCGCTCACCCAGCGCGCGAGCCTGGTTCTGTGAGCAGCAAGGCGCTAGCCGCTTGTAATCAAGATAGGTCCGTGAACGCATGTCAGTTACCGTTGATGGTATCGATACCGTGTCGTTTTCCACTGACCATTAACTGGCTTTGGATCGATTCAAGTACGAGAAAAATACATCTTCCAAGTCGGGTGCCGCTTCGGAAAAGCCATTCCCTGGGTCGCTCTCGCTATAGATGCGAACGAGAGGGCTGCCCGCGACCAATTTCGTCGACAAGACCGGGTAATCCCAACTCTTTTCGCTCAGTTCCCGCTTGCTCATCGATTTGGACCAAACATAACCACGCAGCGATTCCTCGGCGTCGGACGGCGAGCCGCTCTTGAGCAACCGACCATGGTGGATGATCGCCATGTTGGTGCACAACTCTTTGACGTCTTGAACAATGTGGGTCGACAAGATCACGATGATGCTCTCGCCAACCTCCGCCAACAAATTGTAGAAACGATTTCTTTCCCCCGGATCCAATCCCGCTGTCGGCTCATCGACGATCAGCAATTGCGGGTCACCCAGCAACGCCTGCGCGATCCCGAATCGTTGCCGCATCCCACCGGAATACGTCGCTACCGGTTTGTGGCGTACATCGCTTAAATTGACCCGCTCCAAAAGCGATTCGACCACGGCCAATCGGTCCCGGCTGCTTGAGCCAACCCCTTTCAAGGCCGCCAAGTGACTGAGCAATTTGACGGCGCTAGTCCGCGGGTAAACACCGAACTCTTGAGGTAGATACCCCAAGATCTCGCGGACCCGAGTCTTCTCATTCAAGACATCGATATCTCCCAATCGGGCGGATCCCGAGTCGGCGTTTTGGAGCGTTGCCAAGGTCCGCATCAACGTCGATTTTCCAGCCCCATTCGGACCCAGCAACCCAAACATCCCCTTGGGAATGACCAGAGAAACGTTATCGAGCGCTCGCACGCCTCCAGGGTACGTTTTGCTTAGATTTTCAATGACGAGCTGCATG
>CAIYZV010000216.1 GCA_903930765.1 uncultured Pirellula sp. | reverse complement strand
CTCCAGCGAACGAAAACCTGCGAAACAGCGACGCGTGACGCCCGTACGAGGTGATGAGTAAGCCGCACGAACGGTGCGCCCATCGACCGCGCAACCGGCAAAGCCTGAAGGTGGAATATCCCCTAATTGCATCGGGATTTCTTTGGATTTCTTGACATTGCACCTGCATCCCGTACCATAGAGCTAGGCCTTGAATGGAGCAATCTAGGCCGAGACTTCGATTTCCGCCGCTGCACACCACACTGCCGAGTTCACTCTGCAAGCACCTGACCGCCAAGGCGAAACGAGCACTGCAACATTGCTCGCGTTCCGGTACCTCTGTCGCATTTATTTTCGATTTGTGGGCTGGTCAACTTTTCAGACTTCTGGAGATAGAAAACATGTCAATGCGTACTCGGCTTCGTCGACGAGGCTTCACCTTGGTCGAACTGCTGGTGGTAATCGCCATTATCGGCGTGATGGTCGGATTGTTGTTGCCCGCCGTTCAAGCCGCCCGCGAGGCAGCGCGTCGAATGAGTTGCAGCAGCAACATTAGGCAACTCGCGATGGCTGTCACCAATTTCGAAGCCGCACGCAAACAGATGCCTGGTAGTGTTGGCACCGTCAACTCCAGCACTGACATCATGACCGATCCACTTCCTGCAGCGTCACCTGTCACCCAAATCTCATGGATGACGAACATTCTGCCGTACATGGAACAAGACACACTCTATCGGATGATTTTGCCAACCGCCGACGTTTCGAACGATCCGCGGAATACCACCGGCCCAGTGACACCAACCGTCAATTCGAACACTTGGGTTGCTCAGCAAAAGATCGCATTGTTCCGTTGTCCGAGCGACACAACGCCAACCGTGCTTCCAAACCGAGCTCAGCGCAGCTCCAATAGCCAACAGTATGCAGTCACCAGCTACAAAGGGGTCGCAGGATCCAATTGGGCCTGGGGTGCTAGCGCCACTGCAACTCACCCAGTATTCGGAACCGACCCATTCTTGATCAACAATGGCAACGGCATTGGAAACGGTAACGGGATTTTCTTCGCCGGCTATAACGGCTTGGCACCCTCACCCGCAAATGCACGTGGCGGGGTAGCATGCAATACGCTCATCGCCGCAGTCAAGGATGGGTTGAGCAACACACTCATGATTGGTGAAGCGGTTGGTTCGTACAGCAGCCACAATTGGTGGTTTTGGTTCAACGGAAGCGTTGCCACCGTCGCTATTCCTCTCAACCAACCCGCAATTTGTCCAGACGCAGCAGGCAAGCCGATCCGTAAGGGCTTGGAAGCTTGCTACCTCGACTGGGCAAATAACTATTCGTTCATGAGCGAGCACTCGGTGGGCGGTAATTTCGCTTCTGCAGACGGGAGCGTACGACTGATCTCCAATCAGATCGACATCGACACCTATCGAGCATTGGGTGGCATGCAAGAAGGTGCGATTGCAACGATGCCTGATTAAGGCAACGAGAGGGATCCGATCTATCGAATTTAAGGGGCATGCTAAGCATGCCCCTTTTTTGTTAGCAATTACGCAATCAACACGAACGCTTCCTCGTCGCGTGGATGGAACAATTATCGATTTCCTGAACTGTTTATTGGAAATCGCACGCAAGGGATCTTTAGCAAGATCCACGGCGGCTCATGCAAGGGATCTTTAGCAAGATCCACGGCGGCTCATGCAAGGGATCTTTAGCAAGATCCACTACCGGGCGGTGGCATCGGCGTTGCGCGATTTGGTTTAACGAGTCGAGCTACTCACCGATTTCGCTCCCAGTGATTGCATCCTGTCGCGATAGAGTTTTAAGCCTGCAAGGCCATGGTAGAGGCCGCCACACTCCAACTCGACTTCGTTGGCTGCAGCAAGCATTTCGCAGAGTCGCCGGACCGATCGTTCGACCCATGGGGCTTGAAGTTCTCGGTCGTCCAATGCGAATGCGACGAACTCAAGCGTGTGACCTGTTGTACCTATACGGGTGGTCAGATCCGAACTCGTACCCGGTCGAGATGTGTAATTCGCCGAAAACGTCCCATCGGAGTTTTGGAACTTGCGAACCGTGTCGATCGAGTTGCGGACGACTTGGTCGGCGAGCGCCCATCCACCTCGAAACCCAAGACCTCTCGCTTTCCAATACTTCACCGCGTGCGCCAGCCCCATCAAACGATGCATGCCACCACACGGGCTGTCGGTAAGGTCCTGCTTGGCCTCGAACTCCACCAACGGCTCCAATGTCCAGGTCTTGCCATCAGCCGCTTGCCATTCATAGTCGTTGGGGAACAAGTTCGTAAGGGCGATCAAGGTCCAGCTGTATTCGCGGTACGGATTGTTGGGTATCTCCCATTGCGCCGTCCGCCCCCAATCCTCGAGGGTCAACTTCTGATTGTCGACCAAGACCTCCAGATCGAGGGGGAGATGATTCTGGGAGATATACCCCAAGAACTGGTCGACGTGGCCTTGGCCAACATAGCTCCCCGCTTCCACAAAGGCCTTCAGCATCGGCCGTCCGGTTGTCGGATGCACTGGACCAGTCGACAACTGCCAACCTCGCATGGCCCCACCTGAGAATAAATACCCCAATGCAGGCGTCCGATTCCCGTCGACATCCAAGGGAAGCTCGAGACCATACGCCACCGCACCATGGGCTACTTGCCAAGCCGCATTGCGATCGACCGACAGCAACCTGCGATCGCGATTCTCCGAGATGGTTTTATCGACGAACTCGATGAGATTGGACGGTGCGGAACCGTTGGCTAATGCACTCGTCGACGAGGAGCCGGCCGTTGCAGCCGCCGTCTGTTCCGAACGGGATTCACAACCCACCATGCCTGCGATGGAGAGACACACCGCAGAGCTGCCAACAATCGACAACAGAGGCAGATTCGGAGCTACCATCGAAGCGGGCATCAATGATGCGACCGCCAAGATACGCTGCTGTAGT
>CAIYZV010000215.1 GCA_903930765.1 uncultured Pirellula sp. | reverse complement strand
TTCGCATCGACCGTTGTCATCCAAGCCGGCTCTGGAAAGCTGGCAATCGTTGGATTGGATCTCGGCCGCTCCCCCGCCGAAGCATCCTTGCAAAGGATCCGCGATCGCATCCGCGACGAAGCGGGAATTGAACATTCATTCATCGCTGGCTCGCACACGCACCACGGCCCAGTCCTTGAATTGACCGATCGAAGGGGGCGAGGCAAGGGCCGATTCGATGCTGCCATCCGATACAACCAATTACTAGAAGACGGCATCGTGGAAAGCATCCTGCAAGCCAATCGGGAACTGACTCCGGCAAAACTTGCTGTCGGTTCCACGGAACTCGTTGACTTTAACCGCAACCGCCATTCAAAATTGCAACCCGCTCCCATCGATCCCACGTTGAGCGTGATGCGGTTCGACCGAGCATCCGACGACACCCCAATCGCACTGCTTGTCAATTTCACGGCCCACCCAACCAGTATCCCCGCTGAGACTCTGAAGTTCTCTTCGGACTATGTTGCGGGGATCCGTCAAGCAGTCGAAGAGGACCGCGGTGGTATCGCGGTATTCATGCAAGGAGCCTCGGGGGATATATCCACCAATCGAGGCCCGCACGGCGATCACATCGCCTATGGCCAAGCGTTAGGCCGCGAAGCGGTGAAACTGGCGAGTTCGCTTACCCCAGAACCAATAACATCGCCATCGCTCAAAGTTCGAGAAGAGAGATTCGTATTTCAATCGCGAACCGATTTTAGAAACCCACTCATCCTAGGAGCCTACGGCTTGGCATTCTTTCCGGAACTTGTGGGGAATTTTGCCGATGAGTACGAAGAAGGTATCCGCCCGCGACTAACTGTTGCTTTGCTCAATCAAGAAATAGCGATCGTCGGGGGCTCCGGAGAATTTTTCTGCCAACACGCCAACCGCTTGCGCGAACGTTCTCGTACCAAGCACTTGTTCTTCTTTGGCTATAGCAACGGATACCACCAATACTTCCCGACCATCGAAGGGGCCGCAGAAGGTGGATACGGAGCAGACGCGCAAGTCGCCACGGCAGAAGTAGGAGCAGGTGAAACCATGATGAATACCGCCCTCAAATGGCTCTACCAGATGCGCGGAAAAATCGAGTAACCTGAGGACGAATCGAATCAATTTCGTTCCGCATTTTCCAAAGGCCACCATCAGAGCCACTTGCCCCCTTTTTTGGTGAAACGTACCGTGCTACTGTATCACCACCATGCTCTTGATCACCAACATGTTCTTGATCACCAACATGTTCTTGTTTTCCGAATACCGATTCTCGTAACGACTGACTCCCAAAAAAAGGGGACGTAGGATGAGCTATTCTTGTGCTTTCAAATTCTCGATTGCTTTACTGACCCTGGATGTCTGTTGCAAGCAAACTCAAGCAGAGGATTGGCCCCAATTTCTCGGAACGAATAGAAACGGAATCTCTGGTGAGACTTCGCTCGTTGATACGTTCCCAGCCTCAGGCCCTGCAATCCGTTGGCGCGTCCCTGGTGGAGTCGGAATGTCGGCGGTTGTGGTTCAAGGTGACCATGCTGTGACGACGTGGAATGCCGGCGGTAAGCAATGGTTGGTGTCCCTCAATACGGCCACAGGTAAAGAGGAATGGAAAACCGAGTTGGGTCAGGCTTACAAGAACCCTATGGGGGATGGACCGCGCGCTACACCGACCATCGCTGCAAAAAGTGTCTATGTTTATACCGGCGACGGAATCCTCGCTGCGGTGGATTTTGGAACGGGGAAAATTCGTTGGCGCAAAGATGTGATGGAAGAGCTACCCGCCCAACCGTCCGAGTACGGCATGTCCTGCTCGCCCTTGGTGGTCGATGATCGAGTGATCGTCCATGCAGGAGCCGCCGATGCAGCCGTTGTTGCATTTTCTGCCTCCGATGGCAAACTACTTTGGAAAAGTGGCGAGGGTCATGCAGGCTACTCTTCTCCCGTAGCCATGGATATTGCTGGTGCCGCACAAGTCGTCAGCTTCACTGGCACTGCCGTGATGGGAATCGATCCGAAGAATGGCAAAAACCTTTGGAGCTACCCGTTTGAAACCGACTACGGTTGCAATACCGCCAGCCCGGTTTGGTTCGATGGCGGCGTTTTCATTTCCTCTGGCGAAAACCACGGTTCGGTTCTACTCGATGTAAAGAAAGAGGATGGAACGTACTCCGTTTCGGAACGGTGGAAATCGCTAGATTCGAAGAGCGTTATGCGCAACGAATGGCAAACCTCGATCGTTGTCGGTGATTATCTCTACGGGTTTGACAATGTCGGTGCGGCAGGTCCCGTGAGCCACTTCTCGTGCATCGAAGCCAAAACGGGTAAACCGGTTTGGCAGAAGTTGCGATTCGGTAAAGGGAACTTGGTGTATGCCGACAAGAAGTTTTGGTTGACGACGATCGATGGCGAACTGGTTATCGCCCAAGCGGATCCGAAAGGGTTCCAAGAACTAGCTCGCGCATCACTGGTTGGAAAAAACCGCCAAACCCTCTCCATCGCCAATGGCTATGGCTACCTGCGCGACGATAGTGAGGTCCTGTGTATCCAATTGAAAAAATAGCTTGAACCTAGAACCATGCCATTGGATACGTTCTCCAAAGCACCAACGTTGGCTTGACTCCTTGTCACCGATCGTTCCCGCGATAACCGCCAAAAAATCAGCATCATCCGTCTGATGAATGTCAGCCGATATTCCGTTTGCATAGCATCGCGAAATACAACGGTAAACCCGCCAATAGGAACAAACCGGTCCAAGTATTTTTTGCCTTAGGCCATTCAATTTGATAGGACTAGGCAAGGTCAAAGGGGATAGCGGCAATGGTCATTACATTGGCAAAGCTGCGGTTTATATGAATGCAGGGGAAGCAATGGGACATGCGATGCTCGGACTTCTTAATCAAAATCACTAAATCATAGGTTAGGCTCTCGCATGTCCCATTTCCCATTTCGAACCGGGCTCGTCGCATGGCTATTCGTTGTAGCGTTTGCGACATCGATCACTCGGTCTATCGCAAAGGATCCGCCGACCAATGCGCTTTCGGCGATTGATGTACTGCTGCTGCCTGACCCGACGATGGTCAAGCTTGCTAAGGCAGCCAACGATCAACTTCGAGATGTGTATCCGGAGGGGTTCGCGCTCGATGCGACTCACCGTCCACACATCACACTTCTCCAACGCTATGTCCGAACAAAAGATCTAGACTCGGTCTACACAGCAATAAAACAGGTTTTCAATCGCGAACGGCCAGCCGGCTGGGAACTGGAAGCTACCGGTTACTACTACCTCAATTTCGATAACATGGGGCTGGCTGGAATCGTCATCCGTCCAACTCCCCAGCTATTGCAGCTTCAACAAGCCGTCATCGAAGCGGTAGAACCCTATACCGAGCCCGATGGTACCGCAGCTGCTTACGTGACCTCACCCGAGCACCCTGACATCAACGAACCGACGCTGAAGTACGTCAACTCGTTCATCCCCGAACGCAACGGCAATAACTTCAACCCACATGTTACCGTCGGCGTTGGACCTCTCGATTTCGTGGAAAAGATGAAGGCTGCGCCATTCAATAAAACCAAGTTCACAGTAGCTGGTGCGGCGGTATTCCAGCTGGGAGATAACGGCACCGCACAGAAACAGTTGTGGGTCTGGACAATACCGACGTCGCCGTGAGGACCAGCGAAAAAAACCCAGCAGATTCCGACAGCCCTTGGTTTTATTTCACCTGTGCTGCTCCTTCGGAGTTGTTGCGACGAGAGTCGTCAATTCAACTACGCGATGATCTCGTAGATGGGCTTACCATGATCGATGTCGAGCCGTTTGCGGCCCGGTATTTCCAAGCGGCGTGAATCGAGGCCGAGCTGATGCAGGATTGTTGCGTGAATGTCGGTGACGTAATGACGGTTTTCGACCGCATGGAATCCGATTTCGTCCGTTGCTCCGTGCACCATACCTCGCTTTAAGCCCCCGCCTGCCATCCAGACCGTAAAGCCGTAGATGTGATGGTCGCGACCATCCGATCCCTGCGAACCCGGTGTGCGACCAAATTCGCTGGCGAACACTACCAACGTCTCATCGAGCAAACCACGGCGTTCAAGATCCTCCAGTAGGCCGCCAATGGGTTGGTCCACCGCGAGCGCATTGCTCGAATGATTGGCCTTGAGTCCTCCATGCGCATCCCACGCTCCCGCGCCACCAGCGCCGTGCTGGATCTGGACAAAGCGGACGCCACGTTCGACCAGCCGTCGGGCAGCAAGCATTTGCATGCCAAAGTCGCGGCAGTGCGGCTTGTCGATTCCATACAGCGCCTGCGTCTCAACGGTTTCTTTAGAAAAGTCCACCGCTTCGGGAATGGACTGCTGCATGCGAAACGCGAGTTCATAGGAGGCGATGCGAGCCGCCATCTCTGGGTCATTTGGATACTCCACCCCTCGCAGAGCATTGAGCCGACCAATCAGATCCTTGCCGATCACCTGCGATTGGGCGGAGAACGTTCGCTCCGGGCGGCTGAAGTCGAGCGGGTTGTTGGGATCGACTCGCATCGGTACTGCATCGTGAGACGGTCCGAGATAGTGCCCGTCCCGCTTGTTCCAATACTCTCTGTTGCCGATCGAAATGTATTGCGGCAAGTTGTCGTTCAGTGACCCGAGCCCGTAATGCACCCATGCACCCAAATTCGGGAAGTCACCGTCGTTCTGATGACGCCCCGAGTGGAATTGAGCTTGGGCTCCATGATTGCTGTCGGTGGTCCACATCGAACGGACAATGGCCAGCTTGTCGACCTGCTTCGCCACATGCGGGAACCAGTCGCTGACCTCGATACCACTTTGGCCATGCTTTTGAAATTCCACCTGCAATGGGTAAAGCAGGTTCCGCTGATTGCCATTTCCATCAGGAACCACCAGTCGCTCAAGCGCCAGTTTCTTCGGATCCTGAGCGTCGGCAAAGGGAGTTTCAGCGATGGTCTTCCCACCGTATTTGGTCAGCATCGGCTTCGGGTCAAAGCTCTCCATGTGACTGACACCACCATTCATAAACAGCCAAATCACACTCTTCGCTTTGGGTGGGAAATGCGGCTGGCCGTTGGGCGGTATCCAGTTTCCATCACTGCTATAGCCATCTCGCTGCAGCATGGCCGAAAGGGCCAGGCCCGTAAAACCCATGCCAAAGTCGGCGAGGAAAGTGCGGCGGTTATTCATGTTCATGACTTTCTCTAAGTTCAACGCAGTGTCACGAAGTCGTTGTGATTGATCAAAGCCCACACAAAATTCGCACGGGCGGACGTGTCCTTTTCGCCGGGAATCGCCCTCCATGCCTCCAGCGCAGCTGCGCTCGCGGCCATCTCGTCTTGATTCGGATTCACCCCGATGACCAATCGGAATGCAGCGAGAACAAACCCTGCTTCATCAGCGTGATTTTCGGTCAGTTGCCCAGCAATCTTTTCGGCAGCATCCAGTGCGAGTTTGCTGTTCGAAAGCGCTAACGCTTGCTGCGGGACAACGCTCTGCTCACGACGGTAACAGTCTTTCACGAGCGCTTCATCAAAGGTCGTCAGGAACAAATTGCGTTCGTTGTTCGAATGGAAAAAATAGAGGCTGCGCCGTTGCGATGTCGCTTGCTCCGCAGCTGGTACAGCTGGGCCACCCCGGGTGGGATCGAGAGTCCCCGCCAGAGACAAAAGCGAATCGCGAACGAGCTGGGACTCCATGCGAATCGGCATACGTCTCCACCAGAGACGGTTTTCGGGATCTTTCGACGACTCGGAATCAGCTCCCGCCACCGACGAACTCATCCGGTACGCAGCCGAGTTCACGATGAGGGAATGCAAATGCTTCATGCTCCAACCGCTGTCCATCAATTCGCTCGCCAACCAATCCAGCAATTCAGGCTGTGCCGGCGGGATACCTTTGCGACCGAAATCGAACACCGTCGGAACGAGTGGCTGCCCCATATGACGTGTCCAGATATGGTTAACGGCCACTCGGGCTGTGAGCGGATTTCGACGGTCAGTGATCCATTTTGCAAGAGCCGTGCGTCGTCCAGTACTCTGCGCGTGGAACTTGACTTCCGGATCGTCCTTGCCCGAGTCAAAAAATCGTGTCGGCGTCCACATCGCACCACTGAACTTGGCATACGGATCCGTCGATGCAACCTCGGATTCCGCGGCCTTCACGGCCTTATCCAGTGCCTCGTGGGCCTCTTTCAGTGTCTTTTCTGTGGCTTCCTTGGTGTCAGCCGGGGAATTTAGCAATGCCAGCTCGGCCTTTGCGACACCGTGACGCGACTTAGCTACTGCAACAAGCCGCTCCGAACGGACCGCAGCCGCAACCTTTTCAAGTCGCGTCGGATCCTGCGGATCCCATTCCGCACGCTGCGCATCTGCTCGGCGTTCAACCGCTTGAATTTCCGATTGAACCACGGCAAACGCTGCTTCGGCGACCACTCGCTCCTCCCGAGCCTGACGGACAGCCTTTTCAGCCGCATCAATCGTTAGGGGTACACTCCCGTTCGATGCGTCCGGCTGCCGAAGTGTGACTGCCGGGTCGAGTGTCTCGATCGAAACTTCATGGAGGACAGCCATCGCGTCAAACGTGATCACTTGCAGCGCTCCATCACGCCGGGGAAGTGTCGACTCCCAAGCGACTTGCAACTCACCGTTCAAAGATGCATTGATCAGCGAATCTCGAACCTGCACGTGCAGCGTGTATTCCTGATTGAGATGGATAGGTATGCCCCGCACCGCGCTACCGCCTGGGTACTGCCACTCGCCACCACGCTGGAACGACGCCTGAATCTTGGAACCAGCCGAGTACGCGCTGGCGTAAACCATCTGTTCGCTATCTGATGCAGCAAACGGTTGTGTTGGATCCTCCTGACTGACATCAAACGACAACCCCACACTTCTCCATTGGCTGCCGCCGAGGATAGTGAAACGCAGGGTCGCATCGAAGTCTCTGGGCACGTTCTCGATCAGCCTCAAGGCGGATCGGGTGGGACCGTCTTTTTTCTGCGTTAGCCGCTTCGGTTCATGAACCCACTCCCCACCAAATAACTTCCATCGCGTCGAATCCAGAGTCTGAAACGAATCCGCGATGATAGGACTCTTGCCCGGACTAGAAACGGCTGTCTTCTCAGCTGGATGAATAGCCTCTTCTTTTTCTTTCTGAAGTTTCTCCAAAACATTGGTAGCCGCAAACAACCTGTCCTGTGCTTTTTTCAAGTCCGATTCGGCGGCGTCTACTCGTTTCCTGGATGCTGCCACATGGGCGTCCAAGACCCCGGCCCTTCGCTCCGGTTGCCACGCTTCGGCTGGCAGAGAAACCGGCTCGATCGTGAGTTCCTCAAAAGCCAGGACCGAAGGCACCCCAGGCGTGATCATTTTTGACTTGTCCGGGTTCCGTTCATCGCCCCGAATATACAAATAAGTCGGTTCCTCCATCAGCCCGTCGAACGCGCGCGGGATGCCATCTCGCGTCAAATCAGCTTCGCCTGGCACCATGTCCAACCGCACGTGATACGGCTCGAAAAATGCTCGAAGTCGATAGTAATCGGTTTGATTGAGCGGATCGTACTTGTGATCGTGACATCGCGAACAATTCATCGTCAGACCCAGGAACCCCTTGCTGACATGTTCGACCGTTTCTTCCATCCATTGGGGGCGATTGAAGAGCCAGTAGTTCCGCGCGAGGTAACCGCTCGCTCGCAGCTTGTCGAGATCGTTCGGATGGGACTCATCCGCCGCGAGCATCAACCGTACCATCTCATCGTAAGGGGTGTCATCATTGAGTGATTCGACAATCCAATCTCGCCAGTGCCAGATATGTTTTTGGCTATTTCGCAACTGATCGCCCAACCCCCACCAATCGCTGTAACGCCAGATGTCCATCCAATGCCGCGCCCAGCGCTCGCCATGTCGCGGATCTTCCAGCAGTCGCTTCACTGTTTCTTCATACCAATCTGGCGACGTATCTGATTCGCATGCCGCGATCTGTTCAAGCGTCGGTGGAATACCGATCAAATCGAGATACAATCGTCGCAGCAGAACAATACGCGGTGCTTCCGGCTGCGACTCGATCCCATACTGCTGACGTCGCTGCTGCAGGAATGCATCGATCGGACTTCGAACCCGATCGGATTGTGTTTCGGGTAGAGAGGGCCTGACGAGAGGTTGAAATGCCCAATGCTTAGCCGGGTCCGCTTCCGGCTGTTCATCGTCCGGTCCCTTCGCCCCTGCCGTGATCCAGCTTCGAAGCAACGCGACCTGTGCAACAGTCAGCGGCTCGCCTTCCGGCGGCATGCGTTCCCCCTCGTCGGTCGCGGTGACTCGCTCGAGCATACGACTAACGTTGGCATCATAAGGCTCGATCACCGCGCCGGAATCGCCTCCCTTGATTGCCAATGCCGCTGTATCGAGCCTTAACCCAGATTCCTGCTTGAGCGCGCCATGACACGCAAAACAGCGCTCGCGCAGGATCGGTTTGATCTGCTGGAGGTAATCGACCGGATCTTCCGCCGATACTCGCGATGAAAGAGACAAAGAAATGAACCAACAACCGGCGAGGATAAACAGCCACGGGTTACGGAGCCAAGCACCGCATTGATTCTCAGATAAACCATTTCTAGATCGGCATTCAGCACCAGACATCATCTCCCCTTCCGGCGGCAATTCAGGTGGTCAGATCGTCTTTAATAGAAGCTGAAATCATCACGCGCAGAGTACCTGCTCCCGTCAACAAAGTCAACGTTCCGCCCCCCTTAGACAGCACGAAAGCCACCCTCGCAATGGCTAGCAACACGCGAACCTGGTCAATTCCCTATTGTATCCCGATGGAGGCGTTTTTGTGGTCGTCCGGACGCAATCATCGGATGCCCTGCGGGTGATGCCCTGCGAATGGTTTTGCACGCCGATTCGGCTTTGCCAATACGCCGTGTGGTTCGTTTCGACGTTTCCATTGCGATTTTTCGCAGTTGGCAGGCGGATACAATGTGAGTGAGGTTTGTTTAACCCCCGATAGGTGCCTTCCGTGACTCTCCAAAAACCGAAGAAACTCGCAATGATGATTTACTCAGGAACCGTGATAGGCCTCGCCCTGGTTGGCGTATTTGGTTGGAATCTGATCGCCCGCGGGGGCTACGAATCTGCAGAATATAAGGTTGTCGAATCCGAGGGTAAGTTCGAAGTCCGCGAGTATCCTGACTTAATGCTGGCCGCAACAACAACCAACCTGGATTCCCAAGGCCGCGATGGCAGTTTCATGAAGCTGTTCCGGTATATCAGCGGTGCCAACGAGAACCAACAGAAGATCTCGATGACCACCCCCGTGTTTATGGATGGGAAGGATGCAGGCTCCAGCGTTCAGATGGGGTTTGTAATGCCCAAAGATGTCGCCGCACAAGGCGTCCCAAAACCGACGGGCGAGCAAGTCGATGTTCGCAAACGGGCAGGGGGGCGGTTTGCCGTGGTGCGATTCTCCGGTCAATTGAATTCAAAGTCTGCCAAAGAATCCGAGGCCAAGCTAAGAGCATGGATGAACTCCAAAGGCCTCGTCGCCGATGAATCGACCCAAGGAAGCGGCGTCGAAACCGCAGGCTACGATCCACCATTCACCCCAGGGCCCCTGCGTCGAAACGAAGTTCTCATCCGATTGAAAGTAGACAAATAATTCAGCCCTCCGCGGGGCGTTTGAATCAACTCCAGACAAAAGAAAACGATCCGAAGCACTTCACTTGCATCCAAAACCCCAGAGTTCATCCAGCAATGATGGGGTTCGCTTACTCTTCATTCTCGTGCGGTCAAACGTCGTAACCCACAGTCAATACTTTGGAAAGATCGCCGGGGTTGGGAACCGCTCTTCGATACTGTTGGCATCATTGAGATACTCCTCACGAGGCACATCGACGAGCGGCCAATTGTTAGGGCGAACCCGTACCACTTTGCCAGGTCGAATACCTTCAATCACGAGGTCCGTTTCGAATCGGATTTGTATGCCGCTACTGCCAAGCGGTGGAACGCCGGAGGCTTTGGTTACTTCTAAGATAGAACCGCGCGAGGCCATGTGCGCTGGACCATAGGCGCCGTGAATGTGCTTCAAAGTATTCTCGACCGCATTCATCATCGCTGGTACACCTGACTTGAAATCGGAGTAAAGCGACTCGTCCATCCCACCGAACAAGGTCGCGGTTACCGTGGCACGGCCGAATTTTCCGTACTCCACCGAATCGACCCACGCAGGCAACCACCGACTTCGAATGAATGCTTTGTGCACCTCGGTTTGAAAGCGTGCGGAACATTGGATCGCGGTATCGTCCAACCAAATGTCCGAAATATGAAACCGGGTAAAGATGCCATCCGGTGTTGGCTTCCACGTTATCCCGAGCAAAACGTTCTGGCCATCCAGGGATTTCTTTCCACTCGCCGGCCATACCCCTTCGGCAACCAAGTCCTCGATGCCGAGGCTTTCGCGACCACGCCAAATTCGAGTGGCAGCATCAAAAGTCATGGTTTGCGACTCCGCTTTAACCGACGAATTCGACTCAGAAGGCTGCTTCGATTCGCAAACGGCGACGATCTTCCCTTCCCTGTTTTGTATTTCAAGCTCCTGCAGTTTCCAGACTTTACCCTCGCTCAAACAGTGACTCGGTTCGTCCTCAAGCAACAGGACATGATTTTCTGCAGGGGCGACTCCAGCACCTCGATTGTGGTTCGCGTCTCGCTCCTTGTTGTCGACCGGCAATACGGGTACCGAGGAAATCCTGGGATCGGGAGGCAGAAATGCTCGAACATGGAGCACGGTGCCAAGTGGAATATTTCTCAGGTCAGCGGGCGCACCATGGTATCGAATGATGCCGTAGGGAAGCATGGCAAAAGGATGCGGGTCGTTGCGGAAAAACATCCCCCCTCCTGCGACTCGAATACTCCCACGACGGTTCGCATGATCCACGAACACCAACTCACCCTTGTACGCGTGAGCCTTTTCCGAAGGCGGGAATTTCCCAGCCTCGGGTCGAAATGGTTCATCCGCAACAATGGCGGTTTGAGTCACCATTCCTAAGCATATGCAAATCGCGATTGTCGAACCTAAAGTCTGAGATTGGTTCATATTTCGATCACTGTGTTGCTATCGCCAAATTTGTCACTCTCTACCCCCATGCGCTGTGCCATCAAGAGTAACAGGTTGCTCATGTGAGCGTTCGAGTTCGCTGGGCGACTGCACAGTCCGTAGTGCTCACCCGGTTTATCGAGCTGATAACCTTGAAAGTGACCTTGATTAAAATCAAGGTGGTTACCGTGCTTGAGGCCCAAATCGGACCCACCTGCGAGTACCAACGGTAGGTTTGCATTGCCATGGCTATGCCCATAACACATACCGCTCCCGAAAAGGGCCATCGTGGAACCGATTAAAGGCTGGCCACTGAGGTCCTTGGTCTCTGAGAGTCGCGTTAAAAAGTAACTGTATTGCTCAATCGCAAAGGTGTCGTACTTCGTCAGTTTCTCCATATACCCAGGGTCGCCACCGTGATGGCTTAGCTGATGCCGAGACTCCGTGATACCGATTTCCGGAATCGAAAACGCATCCCCTTCACCCCCAAGACTGAACGTCGCCACCCGCGTCACATCGGTTTGAAACGCGAGAACAATAAGATCATAAACCGTGCGGAAGTACTCCCCTGCCATCGTCGCAGCAACATCCCGATTGGTTCTCTTACGATCGTTCTCTGAGATACTCGGCAAGGGCGTGTCGAGCCACGCATCGGCCCGCCGCGTGCGGATTTCCGCCTCCCGAACCGACGTCAGATATTGATCGAGCCTGCCTTTGTCCGCCGCACCCATCGCTTCCTCGAGCTTCCGGACTTCCTCAAGGTTGGCATCAAGGACACTCCCCTTTCTCCGAAGTGCCTTGCGCTGCGCCGCAGTCCCTCCCTTGGGCTCTTCAAACAAGGATGCAAAAATCTCGCTGCACCGGCGCATGGCAGGTAGCCGAACGCCGTCAGCCGTCCACGCGAGCGAATCCTGAGTCAAAGCGATCTCCATCGAAGGGTAACGCGTATGCTTGGCTGTAACCTCAGCCATCTTCTGATCGACCGAGATCGTATTTCGATCCGAAGGCCCCAGTTTGCCACCCGTCAACCAAACCGAAATGCAGTTGTGATGGTGCCCGAGCGCTCCTGGATGGTGCAAGCCACTAATCGGTGTGATTACCTCGCGATGTTTCTCCAGTGGCTTGAGCGAACGCGAAAACTGATACTCCTTTCCTGGATCCGTGATCTGGTAGTTGAGAGAATGCACACCGTTGGCTAGATAAATAAAAGCGCTGCGACGCGGCGTCGGCGTTGGCTCCGCACCTCGAAGCGGAACCATGCATTCCAGGAACGGGAGCGAGATGCAACTCCCCAACGCACGCAACGCATGGCGACGATCGATCAGCCAAGATTGGGATAAAAAGTTCATGGTTCTTGGTTCCTTGTGGGAAGACGCGTCTTAGGGTTTAACCGCTTGGAGAAACCGCCGGAGGAATAAATGAGTGAAAAAGCTTGAGTAATGAGTAATGAGTAATGAGTAATGGAAAATGGAAAATGGGAAATGGGAAATGGTTGCTAGGTTATGTCTGAATGTGATGAGTTTGATTTGGCGGTCACGAGCGACTTGGCGATGATTTTACAAAGTTGATCGCACTCATCCTGAAGCTGTTCGAGGCGTTGTTCCGGTATCAGTTCTGACTTGACGATTAATCGAATCCAAACCGAACTCTCTCGAAGCTCCTTGAGAGCGATTGAAAGTTTGTGAATGAAGTCTCGTTTGCTCTCTGCCGCGCATGCTTCGGCATAGTTGGGGGCCGGCGATGTTCCGGAACGGACCAGTTGTCCAGCCACGTGTCTTGCAAGTCGTGTATCTGGTAAAATATCAATTGCTTTGCCAACTCGAACAGCAAAGTCCAACAATCGATCTTCGATGTCCGCTCCTTTCCTCATCTCATTTTGCATTTTCCAATCTCCATTACCCATTACCCATTCTCATCCAGTACCATTTTGCATTTTCCAATCTCCATTACCCATTACCCATTCCACATCACACTAGCGTTTCCTCATCAATTCGGACAAAGCCACCGCTCGCACGACATCCTTGACTCGATACTCATTCTTCTCAGCTTCGGCTTCAATGCGTTTGAGATCATCCTTATCGTCCACCGTTAATACCCGACGCAGCGCATAGGTGCAAAGGTGCTCGATAAATGCCCTTGCGATCAGTTCGCGATCCTCGAGCAGCAATTTCTTAAATTTGACCGGTTCCTGAAACCGCCGGCCATCGGGCATCTCGCCTGAGGCATCGATCAACGGATCCTCGCCGAGTCCTTTCTCAACGCGCTCGCGAGTACGCCATTGTCCTATCGCGTTGTAGTTGTCCCATGCGATCCCGAAGTGATCAATTTTCGAATGACAAGCTGCACAGTTTGCGTTGTTGCGATGCGACTCGATCTTTTGGCGAATGGTGGTCTTGGGACCCTCTGCGGTGTTGGGTTCGATCGGATCCACGTTTGCAGGTGGCGATGGCGGCGTCTTGCCAAAGATCGCTTCGCTAACCCACACCCCACGATGGACCGGTCGATGCCGGGTCCCATCCGAAGTCAATCCTAACACCGCTCCCATTGTCAGCAGTCCACCTCGGTGATCCTCGGGCTTAAGAGCGACTCGCTGAAATCCTTCTCTGCTCGGTTCGGGCAAACCGTAGAAATCGCAAAGTCTCGTATTAGCAATGGTCCAATCGGAATCGATAAAGTTGTCGATAGGCAAATTCTTTTGAAATATCTCGCGGAAGTATTCAATCGGCTCGCGACGCAAACTCACCTCCAACCACGCATCGTAGGTGGGATAAAGTTTGTTGTCCGGTGGAAACATCCCCAACCGATGAAGTTGCAGCCACTGACGTGCGAAATCATCGATGAAGCGATCGGGTTTGCTCGAGGCCAACATGCGGTCCACCTCGTTTGCCAATCCATCACCCTTGAGTGAACCCGCTTTCGCAGCCGCGAACAATGGTTCGTCGGGCATCGAACTCCATAGAAAATAGGATAATCTCGAAGCGAGCTCCGAGTCATGAAGTTGTTCGCGTGCCTGCGGATCACCTTCGACGAGATAGATAAAATGCCTCGACGTCAAAATCCCTTGCAACGCTACGCGATACGCATCTACCAAGGATTCGCCAGCGTCGCGTTCCGATTGATATGCATTCCGATAAACAGCTAGTTCTTCCATCCTCACCTCTCGGCGCCAAGCTCGCTCCGCGAATCGCTTCAGATGCTCTGCAACCACCTCGGCCGTCGCACCATCCGGTGGAAGTATTCCAGCCCTTCGGGACTTCTCTTCCTCGGTAAGCAATGGGCCTTCCCATTCGATCCAATCGAGAATCACCGTCGAGAATAATCCGTTCCCTCGGTCGTCAAACATCTGCGGCGCATTCGCGCTCAGAAGCAGTGTATCGCTGCTGTGCGTGAAGATATAACCATTTGAACTCGTCAGCGCGTTGCGGAACGCAGCCCCTTGCCTACGGTCCACGGGGCTGGTCGAAACAATGCAAAAGTCGAGCGAGGTTGGCATCTCGAGGAAAACCTCAAATTCATAGACCTGCGGGGCATCCTCGGGAGCCGTAAGGTCAAAATCCAGGATACTATCGACCGTCTCTTCGCCGGTAGGCTTGCCAATGCTCAAGTGCGCTGGTTGCCCACCAGGTGGACGGATCCCACTGGCTTGGATGCGAACCTTGTAGAGGCCGCTGTGCTCTGGCCCGGTCTTTCCGAACCAATGCGGGGCGAGTGCCGATTGCACGCGGCCAGGAAAGAGCAAGTATCGCAGCGGTCGCTTGATACCAAATCGATCCAGGATTGCTTGCTGCTCTTTCCCGCCGTTGTAACGCAAGTCGGCTGCCGTCTTTCGAACCTTGCGGGCCTCTCCTGATACATCCGCGAAGGCGCGGTCGAGCACCAAGCCCGCGGCGCGGTAGTACCGATCCACGTGGGACGGGGAGAGAGTAAGCTCCGAGCCGATCCGTTCAAAGCCATGCCAAAGAGTGTCTTCGTTCAACTCCCCTGGCTTGGCCGGATCATAGCGAACGCCTAAAAGATCATAGACAGTGTTTTGATATTCTTTGCGGCTTAAGCGATAGTGAGCCACTGCGGGCCGCGCCGCCATCCGCGCCGCCCGTCCCTCTTTGAGCTTGGCGTCGAGACTGGTTAGGAACGCACCGATCTCTTGCTGCGTCGGCTTGGGTTCCTCTTGAGGTGGCATTTCGCCACTGTTGACCTTCTCTAGGATCTCGCCCCAACGATGCGAGTCAGCCCCCATGCGGAAGTCGCGTGAAAGCTGATCGATCCGAACGTCACTATGCTCCTTTTGAGGGCCGTGGCATCGAATGCAATGCTGTTGAAGGAAATCCTCCAACGGCTCCGAACCTAGAATCGTGCCTGTGGTAGCCGCACCGGCTAGGAAGCCAGCCGAAAAAAGCAAATTTGCCAACAAGGGTAAAAGGTTGCGTTTCATGGCTATTGCGTGCAAAGAACGCCCCGGTGAAATTCGCCTCAATCCAACAATCCCAATACCACCATTCTAAATCGATGAACGGGTAGAATGTACTCACAGAAATGATTTTGCCCCCTGGAGATCCTGAAAATGAAGTTGGCAGGCGCACTGTAGGACGATTCCTATCGCTACACGCTCCAAACGGCGTCTCAAGCCAAAGTGGAACGACGCTCCGCCGTCGTTTTAGATAATGCCGTATCAGACATTTCCGTTAACCCTCAAACCAAGGATCCCCGCAGCCACATCGAACATAACTGAACAGCATTTCACGACGGCGGAGCGTCATGCCACATTTTTCACCGCTGTTCGACGAAATTCCACAGCGAATTCTCGAGATTTCGAAACGAGTGCAATTGCCCTCCGCGCGAACACAACCTAAGCAGGATCCGATGATCGCAATCGATCGGATCTCTCAACACCATTCAGAGCGGGCAGGTTATCCGTGCCATCTGTGTCATCCGTGGTTCAGCCCGTGTGCATCAACCGGATGAACCAACTGATTCGACGGAAGAGCTTACTTTTTTAGCCTCGCGGCTTTCAGCTGTTCGATGTACCACGCTAGGCTCTCTTTATCCGCGGTATTGTTCGGGTCGGTCTCGACGAGTCGCTGGTAGATGTCTAAGCCTTGTTGAAAAGATTCCTGTGCCTTTTCGGTCTGCTTCAGTTCCATCAAGACAACTCCCTGCTTACCGCAACTCGAAGCGAGATTGCGTTGCCATGATGCATCTTTGGGAGCTCGCTCAACTTGTGATCGCCACACCCCTTCTGCCCTTTGGTTGAAGTCCAGCGCCTTGTCGAATTGTTTCGCGTCGAAATGCGATTGCGCAAGCTGTTCGTAGCAACGAGCGATTAGTCGTCGATACCACTCGATGACCTCGCGATCCTCGGTATTGTTCGGATCAGCCTCGGCGACTCGATGGACGATTGCTAACCCCTGCTGAGAGATACCCAATGTCTCCTCCGTCTGCCCCAATTCATTCGAAAGGTAGGCGTGCAAGGCGAAGATGTCTGCCAAATCGCGTTGTGTTGGTGAATCCTTTGGATTGCGATCCGCGAGGGACTGTATCAGCTTTTCCGCTTTTTGGCAGAACTCCAACGCAATCTCGAATTGCTTCTTGTCGATATAGGATTTCGCAATCTGTTCATTACAACTAACCAATAGTTTCATGTTCCAAGTGAGCATTTCTTGATCGGCGGAGTGCTGTGGATTGGCGTCAGCAAGTCCTTGATAGATATC
>CAIYZV010000214.1 GCA_903930765.1 uncultured Pirellula sp. | reverse complement strand
TGGCACATTCCTTTGGTCCATTATATCGCACCATGATCAGTCGCTCGCATGCGTTGGCTCTCCTTTCCTTATGCGATGGGGACGAAATATGGTCCGTTGCATACTGTCGCGAGCAGCGTGTGCCTGAGAGTTGGATCCGTGAGATTGCCGATGCCTTTGAGAGTGGATTTGATTCGGATCGCGATACGATTTACTACGCGGAAAAGCCAGTCAATCACTACGAGGGAGTCCTCGCCGTCGATCTGGCGATGAAGTTAGCTTCGGTTCTCGGCGTATCCCCAACACGCTTGTTAGGAGCGTCACGCGATCGAGATGCCATCGTGAGGGAAATCCGCGAGACGCTCGAGGAAGGGTAGTGGCACGCCCTGCCGCCGATCCTTTTTCATCGAAACTTCATCGAGTTGTGGAACAGTTCTCGAGGCGTTCCTCACGCTGGTCTTTGGAAATCAAAAAGAGTTTCCAAGGCAGACGATCTGTTCCTGCCGGGATCCGCTAGCCGACGTCGCAATTCGGAAATAGATCCGGCCATCGGAGAAGGTAGGGGTCGCAAAGGTTTCATCTCCGAGCGAATTGGTGGCCAACAAACGAAACCGCTCCGGGGTCGCTTCGTAGACGTACGTTTTCCCGGCTTCGCTGGTGGCGTAGATGCGATTTCCCGCGAGAACAGGAGAAGCGCTGAAATCTCCGCCGAGCCGGCCTTTCCATGCTTCTTTGCCGGTTGCTGCATCCCAGCATACCGCGATGCCAGCATCCAGGACTCCGTAAAGATGCTTGTTCCGTATGACTAGAGACGGGACATAGAGTCGATCGGTAGTTTCCCAAGCGATCTCGCCTTGACGGTCGGCACGGTAGGCAGCGAGGTGATTGCGAGGGTAGCCACCTGAGGAGTAAACGTGAACGCCATCGCTTACGGTGGTGGTGACGCATTCGGTCGTCGCTCCCTCGCGTCGCCAGATCGTGTCGCCGGTACTCGGTTCCAAACTGATCACCTCATCGCATCCGATCAGGATCAACTGATCGCGGTTGGCGATGCGATGTACGATGGCAGAGGGGTAGTTGGGGTTCGAGGGACGCTCCCGCTTCCAAACCATTTGACCATTTTCGCGATCGTAGGCGGCGATGGCGCCGTTCCCTTTGGTGTCGGCTACCACGATGACCAGATTCTTGTAAAGCAATGGAGATGCTGCGAAGCCTTGATGGACTTGGTAGTCGCACAATACCGTTTGCCATGCCATCTCTCCGTCCATGGTTAACGCACTTAGCACCACTTTGCCGGCGCTTGCGAATGGGATATAGAGATGCTTTCCATCGCATGCGATGGTGCTCGAAGCTCCCGATGACTTCGCGTTCTTGGTCATGGCGCCCGATTCATGGATGTTTTTTTTCCAGAGATGCTTGCCGGTTTCTCGGTCTAACGCCAATACGCCTTGGCTACCAGATGTTTCATCGCAAACAGCGATGTAAATGCGATCCGCAACGAGAATTGGGGAACCGTGCCCTCGGCCTGGAACATCGCTTCGCCAAAGCACATTCTTTTCGTCGTCCCACTCGAGCGGATACTCTTGCCTTGAGTCCGCTTCACCCATCGCCGTCGGACCTCGCCACCATGCCCAGTCCCGTTCACCCATCGCGGGGTACTCCTGCGCGGAGGCATTGGTTGGCAGAGGGACCAACGACCCACAATGGATCAAGAATGCGAGACCGAAAACGGTTACCAAGTGTGCGTGCGAGGCCTTCATGGTGTAATTGCTATTTAAGAACTGATGTTTAAGGAAGGTTAATTAGGGTTGTGTTTCCAATGGATGCAATCGCCAAGCAATCGACGTCCGATCCGTAGCTCGATGTTGATGATCGTTCGCTCGAGCAATGCGTTGGATCCAACCATTCATCGATCAAGAATCCTCGTTTTCGAGGGGGGCGATCGTGTCTCCGGCATTCATTTGCTTTTGCGCCTGATTGAGCCTGAAATAGGTTCCTCCTAAGGCGAGGAGTTGCTCGTGGTTGCCTATTTCCGTAACGCGACCTCGCTCGAGCACCACGATACGGTTGGCTTTTCGAAGGGTGCTGATTCGGTGCGCGATCGCGATGGTGGTACGGCCTTGGACTAGCACATCGAGGG
The DNA here is from genome assembly GCA_903930765.1 of uncultured Pirellula sp. Taxonomy (GTDB): domain Bacteria; phylum Planctomycetota; class Planctomycetia; order Pirellulales; family Pirellulaceae; genus JBKCUI01. The sequence goes on along the minus strand of CAIYZV010000214.1, from coordinate 6,075 downwards.
CTTCTTGGATTTCGCGTTCGGTTTCTGTGTCCACGGCGGATGTGGCTTCGTCGAGGATCAGGATTCTAGGGTCGGTCAAAAGCGCCCGAGCGATCGATATGCGTTGTCGTTCTCCGCCGGAAAGAGATTGGCCGCGTTCCCCGACCAGCGAGTCGTACCCGTCGGTGAGTTTCAGGATGAAGTCGTGCGCTTTGGCGGCCCTCGCTGCGGCGATGATTTGTTCGCGAGTGGCCTCAGGACGCCCATACGCGATATTCTCGGCAATCGATCCGAAAAAAAGGAAGGGTTCTTGAAGGACGATCCCGATGTTGCCTCGGTATTCGGAGATAGGAAAATTACGAATGTCGGTCCCATCGATTACGATCGCGCCGTTGGCAACATCATAGAATCGGCATACCAGATTAACGAGGGTGCTTTTGCCCGCACCACTGGGGCCTACCAACCCGATCATCTCCCCCGGCTCGATCGTTAGATCCACATCATGGATCACTTGTCGGGAGCCGTAGCTAAAAGTGATTTTGCGGATTTCAATCCTGCCGTGCAATCGACCGGGATGCACGGGCTTGGTCGGTTCCGCAACGCTAGGTACTCGATCAAGAATCTCAAAGATGCGATGGGTTGCGGCGGCAGTCCGCTGTGCATTCGCTAAGAGTCGACTCATGTCGTCGAGCCTCAAGTACAACCGTGAAACCCACATGATGAAGACGGAAAGATCGCCAACGGTGATTCCTTTGCGGAAGATTTGGTAGGCACCGAAGCCATAGATAACGAGAAGACCAATGTCGGTTAAGAAGGTGATGATCGGCGAGAATGCGGCCCACAATCGATTGACCCGATCGTTGGCATGAAGGACATGATCATTGCGCTGTTGGAATCGGGCGACTTCGCGATGTTCCTGAGCGAACGCCTTCACAACCCGGATGCCGGGGATGGTGTCTGCCAACACGTTGACCATCTCGGCCCACGCCGAGCTCCCTCGAGCGAACCCCGCTCGCATGCGAGCCTGAACGCGCGCGACGATCCAGGCGATGAACGGAAAGGGCAACAGGCCCACCAAGGCCATCTTGGGATCCAACCAGAACAGGAGCACCGCGGTGATCAGAATCATGATCAAGTCGGTAGCGAAATCCACCGCATGGATCGAGAGAAAGTCGCAGATCCGCTGGGTGTCATTGCTGACTCGTGAGATCAAGTCGCCCGTTCGTTTCCCCCCAAAGAACTCCAATGACAATTTTTGGAGATGTTCATAGGTTGCATTCCTGAGGTCGGCGCTGACTCGCTCACTGACGCTGGAAAGGACATACGTCTTCGCCCATCCGAGAGCCCAACTCAGCAGGGCCGCCAAAACCATTCCTCCGAGCAGCCAAGGCACCAAGCCAAAATCTGCGGGCTTTTCGTTTTGGTAGGGGATCAAGACATCGTCCATCAACGGCTTGGTAAGCAATGGTGGAATCATCGCCGCCGAAGTACTGAGTACCGTCAACGCGAACCCCAGCAGAATCATCCAAAATCGAGGCTTGGCGAATCGAACCAATCGCAGAAGTGAACGTGTTGTGTCGGGGACGGCGGTAGGAGCGCAATTGCTGCAAAGGACTTGGCCTTCCAACATCGCTCCACCGCACGATGGACAAACCGAACTCGTGTTTTCCAATTCGGTTCCAGACCGAAGCCTGCGAAAATCCGTGACGAGTGTCGCCGCCCCATTGATTTGGGAGGCAGTGTACCGCCAGGATGCAACCAAACCGGAGCGGTCGATCAACTCAAGCGCTCCAAGACCAGCGCGATCGACTTTTCTAAGCTCCAGCCCATCATAAAAATCCCAGCGTTTCCAAGAAGCCGAGGCGTTCTCGACTGGATCGCTGAGCCGCGTCGCAGACTCGGCGTCGAACGGATCGATAACCTCATGCGCGAGAATCCCAAAATTCGTCAGAATCACCAAGCCTCGTCCGAACCGAAGCTGTTCGGTCAAGTTCGGTTCGAACCATGAAACGATCTTCTCGTCGCTTCTAAGAAGCGGCTTCACGGCGGCTTGCCACGCCTCAGCCCACTGCTGAGGCAATTCGAGGGTCCCCGAGGGAGTCATGGATTGTCTTTCCGAAACGCTCATCTAATTCCAATCAAACTCCATATCCATTCCAATCAAACTCCATGTCCTAGGTCGGGTATACCGTCGTTCTGTTCGACCGTCGGCAGGATGGTGTACCAGTACCTCAACGCAGGAGAACCCGACAATACAAGGCTCAGCGACGATGGGTTATGACCCCGCCGGTTTGGTATCAGACGTCGCGCCCTTCGCCTCGGCGGCTTGCCTCGCCTTTCTTGCGGAGATAAATGATTCAATGCAAAGAAACACGTAGGTCACGCATAAAATCACCATGGCCCAAACCATGCTCACCGGCAGCCAATCCACGGCTTCTTGCCGGAGCACTTTCAAAATCTGGGGAATGCCGCGGCCGAGTGCGGCCAAAGCTCCGAGGAGTCCCAGCGTGACGGCGGCGTGCATCAAGTGCTTGCGCAGGGCAGGTTTCATTAGTGAAAACAGGCCAAGGAGGATCAGTGGAACTCCTACAAAGGTGGGAATGAAGACGCTGAAACTTTCAATTCGCCCGTTGTAAATCCAAACAAAGACCGTTAAGCAACTCAGCAAAAGCCCGAAAACAACGGTGATTATTGGCATACCTACTCCCTGTTTAAGAATCTAAAAATCGGCCCAATCCAAGCTCAACCGATCGTTGACGCTCGAATTCTTGCAACGTAAAGTGAATGGTAAGTTAGCATTGCAAGCTTTGCGAGGGCTCCCACGGGAGGCAATCACTGCTTGGGATGCAAATTCCAAGGACTTTTTGGCTTTGCAATTTCCCCTGGTTTCCGTCCGTTGATCCCGTTTCCTCTCATCTCCCAACAATCGCCCTGAATTGCGAACGAGGTTCGTTATGGCCGACTATGGATTTTTGGTCCCGACAGGTGGCGGAGAAGACATTCCGCTCAGAAAAGAACGAATTTTGATTGGCCGTCGCGAAAACTGCGACATCGTTCTTCGGTTTTCGAACGTTTCCGGTCAGCATTGCCGCATGACGCTCGAACAAGGCTACTGGTTTATCAAGGACCTTGACAGCCGCAATGGAACCAAAGTGAACGGGTACCGCATCACCCGTAAACGTTGCGACCCAGGGGTCATTATTTCAGTCGCCAAGCATCAGTATGAGATTCGCTATAATCCCGAAGAGCTCGGGGCCAGTGGACCGCCACCGGGAGATGATGAACAAGTCGAATTGTCGCTCCGTTCCTCGTTGATGGAGCGAGCTGGGCTCGACCGTCGTGGAAAAGACGACCGCGGCGCGAACAAATCGGACGACTGATTCGAAGTGTTCGTGGAGGTAAACAAACTCGGATCGAGGCGTTCAAAAACCAACACCCGGTCCGGCTTATCGAATCTCGCTTTTTCCGTTCTCGTCGAGTCTGCTAGTCTGTCTGAGGGAGTTCGACGAAAATGTCGTCTCCTTGAATCGTAACGGGGTACGTATCTGTTTTGATCTTGGGGTTATCCATCCACGTGCCATCGGTCAATTGGAATCGCCATGCATGCCATGGGCACGCGACGCATCCATCGTGAATCCAACCCGCGGAAAGGGATGCGCCTTGATGCGGGCAGAAATCATCCATCGCATAGAACTTCCCTTCGACTCGAAAGACGGCGATCATCCGATCGCCCACGGGAAATGCCCGGCCTTCGTTTTCCGGAATCTCGGTCGTCTTCGCAATCGCTATCAGGTTAGGCACGAGATAATTCCAATCGCAAGAAGTTAAGTGCGGATTTTGCTAACCGATGATAGAGGACTTCGGGGTGGCCACCGATCGAAATGGTGGTTGAAACGGGAGGCTTTCCTGCCACCGCTAGGCACATCGTGAAATCGGTATGCGGTAGTCCCACCCCACGCGTGACTTCTTCGAGCGTTGGATACGTACCCACTGCCAATACCGCATCGATGTCGCGTTCCTTCAGCATCGATTCGGCAGCGCGTTTCAAAGTATCTGTGAGCAGTGCATGGGAACTGGGAATTGTATCCTGCGAACCATTGGTGATGGCAGCCTCATCGGGAGTTGGAAATGTTGTTGAAATCGACAAACGGGAATGAAGCTCTCGTTCGCTCGCGCTCCAGTCTGCCACGCGTAGACCGAAACGACCACCGTCCTGTTCCTGAGACATCATTGGGGCGATCCAGCAGCCTGCTCCAACCTCGAGCAAACCCAATCGCAGTTTTCGGTCCGCGAGGAGGCGGTGGACTGCTTGATGCAATTCCACCTCTCCCTCACCGAAAATCAGTTGCCCCAACGTTCCTCGGACTTCATCGATGGTCGGTTGGATCAGACTCTGAAACTCCGATTCCGTGGCAGTTTGAGCCGCGATGCGGAGCGTAATCGTCGCCTTGGAAACGGTGATGCCCACACGCGGATCGCGATCGCGTGCGATCAAATTAGGAAGGAGCTGCTCCACGTCGCTTTCGCCGATCCCGAAGAGCTTCAGGCTATGAAACCGCCAGCGGTCCTGCCCTGCTCCCATTTCCTCGCAAAGCCTTTTCTCCACCGTGTGCTCGAGCATTTCGAGCATCTCCGCAGGAACTCCAGGCAAGGCGAAAATTCGGCACTGCTTCATCGTTCCCTCCGGCATGCTCGTGGTCACAGCCAAGTCGATTCCTGGCGCTGTGCCGTGTGGATTGTCGATGATCTTCGAACCACGAGGAAACATCGCTTGCACGCGATTGCGTTCCGGCATCGGTCGTTTCCGTTGCGCGAACAAGGATTCGATGTGTCGCATGGCCTCGTCACGAAATTCAAGCGGGCATTCAAAGGCCTCCGAGATCGCCTCGCGCGTCAAATCGTCTGCGGTTGGCCCTAAGCCGCCACTGGCGATGACGATATCTGCCCTCGCTGCGGCGATGCGAAACGCCGCGATATTGTCAGCGAGGGTGTCACCCACCGTCGTGTGGAAATGGACTTTGATGCCGATATCGCCGAGCCGCAAACTGATCGCTTGGGTGTTGGTGTCGAGTCGGACTCCACTGGTGAGTTCGTCTCCGATGGAAATGATTTCCGCGATCATGAATGGTCCGTGCGATGGTTGTGGCGCAAAAAAAGTTAACGGATTCGGTCGATGTTTCTCAACGTCGGTTCCGTTTGGAAGACGGTTTATTGTAGGTTCGTGTCCATCGATGAAAAACTGCAAAGATGGGCCTCAGCAACCCATTGCGGGCAACTCCATACCAAAAAGAACATCGCCTCCTTGCACCACTTAGAAACAGGATGGTTTTCCAGGAAACCAGCTCCTTTGGCCGCAGCGAGAGCGGCTTGCGTGGATTGCAAAGCCAGATCATTGCATTGTTTGCGAAGGGCATTGGAGTCGATGGATGCGTTTCCTCGTTCGATGGACACAAGCTTTTCGTAAAGGTTCTTCCAGGAGTTTGCAAGACTCTCCGCGTAGGGATTTAAGTTCGGCCGAGGGGCGGATTCGCCATAGAGCCAATCGATCGCACTGGCAGCCAACCCCAGTGCCAACGCGCTGGTTTGGGCACCCCCTGCGCCGGTGCTACCTCCTGCGCTCGAACCAGACGTGGGACTCTTGGATTGCGAAGCGGCCATCACATTTTCGCAAGGACCATGCAGAAGATGCGCATCGCTCAACTCCACGCCATCCAATCGCACTTCATCGGTGCAACTGCTGCTCAGAGCGAGCAATTCCATCCCTTTGCCCGGCTCGACCCCAGCGGTCGCAGTAGGGAGCAAGAACAACATTTCTCGGGTTTGATTGGGCATGGGGATTTCGGCAACGATGTGTGTGTCGGAGGCAGTTTGTTTTTCGTCGTTTTGTGGTGTGTTTCGAAGTGTCCCGCTGTTTTCGGTCGGCCTCCCTTCCACCGCACCGACAACGATGTAATCCGATGAAAATGCACCCGTCACCCAAGGAATGCAGCCATGGAGAATCCATCGTTCTCCATCCCCCCGAACGTTATCCACCCTAGCCGCTTGACCCGTCCCGTTTGCATGAACGGCCCGATCCGCCTGAACGGCCCGATGCGC
>CAIYZV010000213.1 GCA_903930765.1 uncultured Pirellula sp. | reverse complement strand
CGGGACACCCCAGGTCTGCTTCATTTGCCCGCCGTACTTGTTGATGATGTCTTGCAACTCTTGTGGTACCGAGCTGCTGCCGTGCATGACCAAGTGGGTGTTCGGGATCTTTTTGTGGATCTCTTCGATACGGGACATCGCGAGGACTTCACCGTCTGGTTTCCGGGTGAACTTGTAAGCGCCGTGGCTGGTTCCGATGGCGACCGCCAGGGCATCGACGCCGGTTTCAGCGACGAAGCGGGCTGCTTCCTCTGGGTCGGTGAGCAATTGATCATGGCTGAGGACTCCTTCAGCACCATGGCCGTCTTCCGCTTCGCCGTGTCCCGATTCGAGCGATCCCAAGCAACCGAGTTCCCCTTCGACCGATACACCGCGAGCGTGAGCCAAGGCTACCACCTTCTTCGTTACATCGACGTTGTACTCATACGATGCAGGTGTCTTGCCATCTTCTTTAAGCGAGCCGTCCATCATCACCGAGGTAAAACCATTTTCGATTGCGGACAAACAAGTCGCGGGGGAGTTGCCGTGGTCTTGGTGCATGACCACTGGGATCTCTGGGTACAGCTCCACTGCGGCCAACATCAAATGGCGAAGGAATGCGTCTTGGGAATAGCTCCTCGCGCCGCGGGAAGCTTGAATGATCACCGGCGAGTTCGTTTCCTTGGCAGCCTCCATGATCGACTGGATCTGTTCCATGTTGTTGACGTTGAACGCCGCGACTCCATAGCCATTTTCAGCAGCGTGGTCGAGAACTTTACGAAGAGGAACTAAGGCCATGGCAGGAAACTCCAGAACAAAATTTGGATAACGGAGAAATCGGAAGACGGCAAAAGAGTGACCGAGAACCGCAAAAGCGTGTAGGATTATCAGGGATTTCTAATCACGGGCAATGCGTAATTTATGGGATCAGCCTCAAGAGAAGCCAATGGATCGAGAGAAGCCAATGGATGACGACTATTCCAAACCGATTCGGTCGGTGTCAAAACTGCAACCTGTCGACAATTACTTGAGCGGCAGTTGGGAGGCGCTGGGTGCCGGAGCACCCGTTTTGGTGGCGTTGGCTCAGCTGTGCAGTCAAGCCATGGTGGAATTGCCTGCCGCTAATCCACCCGCTGCGGAACAACTCGCTCCAGAAGCCAAGGCGATTTTGGTTGCGGCCCGCGATCGCGGAGTCATTGAGTTGAAAGGGGTTAACACCGCATTTGATCCGGCGGCCCGTTTGCTGGCGGTCTATGTCGAGCTCGATGGGACTCAAACCATCGCGTTTCGAGACCCAGAAAATCCAGAAGTCACCGTCTCCTTCTTGGAAGGATTTCGGCATTTGTGTCGATTAGGTTTGGTGATGCATCACATCCATCGAGATTTTTCCCTGACACTACTTGGGTTCCAAATAGCCCGCACTATCGATCGACAGGAGGTCCAGCCGTGGCTCGACAAAGGTACCGAGTTTGGCTTGCACGATTGATCGCGGCGGTTGCGGTCGCAGCGCTCTTGATGGTGGCAGCCAGGACGGTTTGGAAAGAATGGTTGACTGCTGAGGGCCGCGGCAGCAAATCTGCCTCCCAGGTCACGACTCCCAGCGATGCCAAAAACTCCGCTGCCCAAGACACCGTCGCGTCCCATGCTCTCGACCCTGTGCTGAAACTCGCCAGAGATGCCTTGGTGCAGCATCGACAGCGCGACCGGGATTACCGCGCAAAGGTCACCAAGCAGGAGCGGATCTCGGGCAAGTTGAGCGCAGTGAATCGGATGGAGTTGAAGTTGCGGAATCGACCGCGAGAAGTTGATGCTGCTGGGACTGCTGGAAAAACGGTGAGCGACGCGGGTTCCGCCGTCAACACGAACGCTGTAAACCCATCTCGGTTGATGGATGTTTATCTGAAGTTCGCAGAGCCAAAGTCCCTACAGGGGCGTGAGGTGATTTGGCGGGAGGGGGTCAACGACAATATGATGGTCGTTCACGAAACAGGACTCTTCAATCTCGCTCGGATCCCGTTGGCACCGACCAGCCCACTGGCAATGGCTGGAAACCGCTATCCCATCAGCGACATCGGCCTGGAGAAGTTGCTCGAAAAACTGATCGAAAAAGGAGAGCGCGACCGGCTACTGGGGGGGTGTGAGGTGGAAATCATCGATCATGTCGAAGTTGCGGGGCGCAATTGCCAACGCATCGTCGTCACCCATCCTGAAGCGCAGGTCGAGTGGGAGGGGAGGAGCATTTCCCATGAGTTTTTCCATGCCATCATCGATATCGATGTCGAAAAAAACTTGCCAATCCATTATGCAAGTTATCTCTGGCCATCAAAACCGGGTGACGACCCAATGCTCGACGAAGAGTATACTTATGAGGATCTTCAACTAAACTGCGATCTGTCCGATATCGATTTCGATCCCGATAACAAAAACTACGAGTACCCTAAATAACCTCAACGTTACCAATTGCCCTACAACTCCCGATGGCTCCAAAGCTCAACGGGCGAACGTCGGGTAGCTTTCGATTCGCCTCCAGGTCATTGGATTATGCCCAACCAGATCGAATTCATGGATTGTCCCCACTGTGGCAAGCGTGTCCGAACGACCGCTGAGCGATGCCATCGGTGCGGAGAGTCCACATCGATGCGGATGAGGAGGACCGAGTCGTTTGAAGGATTGGGGGATCTTCCTAGGGACCGAGATCGAAGCTTCGATGGTTCGGGGGTCGAACTCGGTATTCCGTCAGAGAGTGATACCGATAACGACGGCGATGGCGATCGCGATATCGTCGACCGGGCTAATGTCGATAAGCAGCCCCGAGGAAGACAACCGCATCATGCGGCGCCATGGGGCGGATACGACTCCGACGAGGACGACTTTGACTATGACGAGTTCCTGGAGAAGGAGTTCGGCCGTTCGGATCGTCCCACGTCAAAGCCGTGGTGGTGGTATGTTGCTTGGGTGGTCTTATTCGTGATGGTGGTCGGCATCCTGGTGGATGCTATAGCCCTCGTGTATCCTCGCCCCAGCGGAACGGGCGTCCCTGCTGAACGGGCACCCAAACTGAACGGGCAACCAAACTGACCCAGTCTCTAGCTCGCCAACGCGTTTTTGATCAGGAGAACGATCTGTTCCGAAGTGATCTTGAAGTGCTTGTAGAGCTGGTCTGCGGGAGCTGACGCACCGAAGGTGCTCATCCCCACGAAGACGCCATCGAGCCCGATGTACTTGTCCCAGCCTTGTCGGATTCCTGCTTCACACGCCAGACGCAAGGTGACCTGTGGCGGTAGGACTTGGTTTCGATACTCTTTGGATTGCTCATCGAACAACTCGAAGCATGGCATGCTGACCACACGGACTGGGATACCTTCCGCGGCGAGTGTTTCCTGGGCCTTGACACACAAAGGCAACTCGGTTCCGGTACCGATCAAGATAGCTTTCGGGGTACCGCTGCAATCGCTCACGACGTAGCCACCTTTTTCCGCACCCGCCGTGCTGGCGATTTTGGCTGTATCCATGGTGGGAACATTTTGACGGGACAGAACCATCGCGGTTGGATGGTTGAGGAGTTGCATGGCCGCCCGATAGCAGTGGAGTACTTCGTTCGCATCTGCGGGGCGGAACACGTACAGACCTGGGATCGCGCGGCATGCAGCGAGATGCTCCACAGGTTGGTGGGTTGGGCCGTCTTCGCCCAGGCCGATGGAATCGTGGGTCAAAATATACAGGACCGGTTGGTGCATGATGCTGCTGAGCCGCATCGAGGGTCGCATGTAATCGGTGAACACAAAGAAGGTTGCACCATAGGGTCGCAAACCGCACAAACTCATCCCATTGAGGACCGATGCCATCCCATGCTCGCGGATACCGAAGTGCATGTTGCGGCCGGCGAAGTTCAAATGGGAGAAGTCGGCTTGGCCATCGATCAAGGTCATGGTGGATGGTGCCAAGTCCGCCGAGCCACCGATCAGGTTGGGGATGTGCGGAGAGAGCATATTGAGGACTTTGCCGCTGCTGACTCGGGTCGCGAGTCCCTTCGCATCGGCCGGGAACGGCTTCAACCCTGCGTCCCAACCGGCAGGGAGTTTGCGATCGATGATCGCGCGCACTTCGGCTGCTTCTTTGGGAAACTCCTTGGCGTACTTGGCGAACAGCGTCTCCCAAGCGGTGCTGGCGGCTTTGCCGCGAGCGCCCATGGTGCTGGAAAAGTGTTCGCGAACTCCGTCCGGCACAAGAAACTTTTCATTCTCCGGCCAACCGTAGTTCTTCTTCGTGAGTTTGATTTCTTCATCACCGAGAGGGGCACCGTGGGCACCGTGCGAGTTGGCTTTGTTAGGCGAGCCGAAACCGATCACGGAATTGACGATGATCAAGGTCGGTTTGTCGGTGGTCGCGCGGAACTCACCAAAGGCGGCTTGCAAACTCCCGAGTTCGTTGGCGTCGGTCACATGGACCGTGTGCCAGCCAAGCCCGCGAAAGCGTTGCGCGACGCCTTCGCTAAACGCCAAGTCCGTATGGCCTTCGATCGTGATCCCGTTGTCATCATAGATCCAGCAGAGGTTGGAAAGCTTCAAATGCCCCGCGATCGATGCCGCTTCGGCTGCGACGCCTTCCATCAAATCCCCATCGCTGCACAGTGCATACACATCGTAGTCGAACAGTTCATAACCAGGCTTGTTGTACTTTGCGCCCAAATGCTTTGATGCGATCGCCATGCCGACCGCATTCCCGACTCCTTGGCCCAGCGGCCCTGTGGTGGTCTCGATCCCAGCCGCATAACCGAGTTCCGGGTGACCGGCGCATGGACTATGGAGTTGACGGAATTTTTTCAGATCGTCCAATGACAACGATTCTTTGTCGGTGACATTGCCATGATGATCGACGCCCCGGATCCCCGACAGGTGGATCATCGAATAGATGAGCATGGATGCGTGACCGCACGATAGGACAAACCGATCGCGGTTTGCCCAAAGGGGTTGGTGCGGGTCGTAGCAGAGGTTCTGTGTCCAGAGTTGGTAGGTTACCGGGGCGAGTGCCATCGGCGTTCCCGGGTGCCCGCTGTTGGCGGCTTGAACCCCATCCATGCTCAAAGTTCGGATGGTATTGATGGCCAGCTGGCCGATGGAAGCTGCGGGAGCACTCATGGTTTTTTGATGGTTTTACAGAATAGAACGGCGATCGATTGCAAACTTGCTGCTCGGAGAATACCGCTTTCCCCGAAAGCTTGCAATCTGCCACGCGCCTTGCAAGGCTAAGGCAGGTCGGCGGTTAGGCTGTTGTTGGGTTATTTGCCACTCGCCCAAACGATGCCACGAACCAAGGTTTTCAGGAAGACTGGGTCGGCGAAGGTGTCGTTGGAGTGACCATAGGTCGTGCCAAAGACACGTCCTTTGCCGTACTGGTTGGTCCAGAAGACCGGTTGCACATCGCCGGTCTTCTCGCTCTTGGTCGTCGCGAGGACTTTGGTATTGGGCCAAACTTTTTCGACAATGTAGAGCTCGTCCATCGGCGTCTTGTAATCGGCAGGAAAAGCCTTCATCACCGGATGGTCTTTCTCAGTAACCGCGACCGGATACTTGCTCTGATGCTCGTGGTGGCGGCTGGTGACCCCGAGGAACTCTCGCCAATCATCGATTTTTGCCGAGCGGTAGGTATGCATTGCGCAGTGGATGACAACCGCGTTGACCCCATCGTGGTGTGGTTTTGTGATGCGGCGGATATAGTCTGCGTCGTCGGTGTCGGCAAAGCACTCGTTGTGGATCACGACGTCGTAGCCTTCGGACCAATTGGCTTTGCTGTACAAGTCGATCATGGCTTTGGTCCCTTTACCACCTTCGTTGACTACCGTCCATTCGATCGAGACCCCTTGGTCCTTGGCCGCCATCTGCAGCGATCGCGTTTGGAAGTCGTAATCGTGGCAACAACCACCAGTTACGAGCAGCACTCGGATCGGATCTGCAGCACTGCACACGGACGAGTTGCAAACGAAAGAACAAGCCATGAACCCTAGGAGCACTAGGAAAGTGGGCCATGACCAAGCTGGCGTCGCGTAAAATCCCCAGTCTCGCCGATCGCTAGATGAGGCATCGCTTGTAGCGCAAACGGAATGTTGGATGCAAGGATTTAGAAGCATGAGCGGTAGAGTCTTTCGCAATGCAGGTAGGGAGAGATCGATTTAGGTAGGTTGTTCCAGGAGACGTGCGAGTCGATGGAAATCGCTGCTCGTTTCGATGAATCGGACTTTGGTGACCAGCGTGTTGGGGTCGACCAAGGTTTCGAAGGGCACGAAGCTGACATCGAATTGGCCGCCGACGGAGACCATGACACCGTTGAGCTTTTGCTCGATCAATGCTCGGTAAGCACCCACACCGATCTGAGAACCGAGCATGACGTCGAAGGCAGTAGGAACACAGCATCGGGACTCGTATCCCATTTGAAGGCCATTGATCTTGCGAGTTTTCCCGGTCTTGGCTTTGTAGGCCTCGGCAAGATACTTCGCGATCGTTTTTCCGATATCGACGCTTGAGATCGCCATGTGACCGTGATCATCCCGCGCGACCCCTTGGATGTGGGACATCGGTAGGTATTCGGCGAGTCCTTCGGCGATGACGATCACTCCATAGTTGCGACCGATTTTTTCGCGAGCGACCATCATGGCAACCATCTTTTCGATCACCGCATCGATGTTCATCACAGTCCGTGTCTTGGTGGAGCCATCGGGTTGGGTCACCGTTTCGGTATTCTTGAGGGGACCTACGATGTCTTCGACGCTCAAAACCATGCATGCATCACCGGCGATGGCCGCACCGTACGCCAACCAACCCGCCGATCGACCCATCGCTTCGCAAACAAAGTAGGCTTGGCCGGCCGCCGCATCGCGATTCAAATTCCGAATCTCACCGGCGAGCGTCTCGGCAGAACTAAAGTATCCGAAGGTAAAATCGATTCCGCAATAATCGTTGTCGATGGTTTTCGGTAAATGGATAACGGGCATCCGCTTCTCTGACGCCGGAAGTGTGTCCTGAAACATCTTCATCTTGTTGGCGGTTTTGAGCGTGTCATCTCCACCGATACTCATCAATGCATCCACATTGAGGGAACGGAGTGCGTTGTAAGCTCGTCGCAGCGGTGCCGTTTTCTCGGCGTCGTGGAGATCCGCCGGGCTGGTGACTACTTTGCCTGGATTGCTGCGCGCCGTACCGATCCGAATCCCTGGCTCGGTCCGCATGAACTCCAGCGTCTCCAAAGTGAACTTGATGTAGTGCTTCCCTTCCTCCAACGGCTTGGATGGGTCGAAATCGATCAAGTTCGAGTAGCCATGCTTGATCCCGATCACTTCGATCCCGGCGTTGATCAACGAGAACGCAGCGGATGATATGACAGCATTGGCGGCTGGGGCTGGTCCCCCTGCAAATAGAATGGCAACGCGTCGGATAGCACTCATGGTTATGAAACTTTCGAAAATCAAGACAGGGTGGAAATGGCCAGTATAAAAGCCACCAGTATCGAAGTGGCTAATGCAGCCGTGCGGTAGCATTCCTCAGGCGGTAGCATTCGGTAGATGGGAGAGGATTGTAGCTTTTGCCAACCAAATCACAAACGGTGCCCTGGAGGCCAGGCAAGTTGCCGAGAGGAGCTATGAGAGGAGCGAATTGCCGAGGCCAAAAGGCTAATTGCGGAGTCCAAAAGGACGGAATGAACCTTGTTCCTCGAATTTTTGAAGGTGCGAAAGGGCCTCAAGCCTAGCAAGCGAGCGAAGTGGTCGGATTGCGGGTTTTCGGGTCCCTGGGCGCCGATGTTAAACTGCGTTGACTCTTCTCAAGATTCGCATTGTGCGATCGCATCGAGGGCTCCCCATTCAGTAATGGGCATGATGATTGAATCGCATGTGATGGAAGTTCCGATTGTTCCATCTGTACCGGCGCGCTCTCCGGCGTGGAGTTTCTCCACCCTGCGTCGCCGTTTTCGGAGTTGTCTATGCGATTGCATCGCAGAGCGTGTTCCAAAACAACCAGGGAGATTCTCCCTAAAAAAATTGCGATTCGAGCGGTGTTGGTTGCATCGTTGGTCGTTTCGACTGCAGAAGTGTCGCTGGGCCAATCGGACCGAGATCTCGGAGCGGGGCCTGCGTCTCCGTGGAGCAAGCCGTTTCCTTCTCCTCGTTTCGCGTCTCTCCCATCCCCGTCGAACACATCCCCGTCGAACACATCCCCGTCGAACACATCCCCGTCG
>CAIYZV010000212.1 GCA_903930765.1 uncultured Pirellula sp. | reverse complement strand
TTCGATCAGATGGTCTTCGACTTCGCCCCCAGTGGCCAACCCATACGTGAAGGTGCCGCCAGTGGTGCTCAAACGGAACCGAGACGTAGTGAATCCAATGGCCGCGTTGGCAGGTGTCGAGACAAAGAATGTGTTCGTACCCGCAATCACAGGTTCGCTGTTGAGAATCTTCTCTCCGGCGTCTTCGAAGTCGTTGTCTTGGTTCCAGTCGATCCATGCATCGACAAAGCCCGCCGCTGAAGCGGTGACACTGATTGGCGTTGCGAGGGCCTTCGAGTTGAACCAACTATTGAACTGAACGCCGTCTTCGTCATCGGCAGCCAGTTTGAACGAGGCGCCCGAAACAATTACGGTCGGCAACCGAAGTCGATTGTCCGATACTGCTGAATTGATAGCTGCTGCCAAAGCATTTGCCAGGTCTGCGGCGGTTGCAGTGGCAAGATTGACACGTACAGCGACATTGCCTGCAGCGAGGGAGGTTGCTGGCGCCGATAGATTGGTATCGATGATTTGGAATCCAACGGTATTCCCTGAGCCGTCGCTAATCGACATCGAGGAACCTGCTGTGAGTCCTGTCAGATCCGTATTGACGGATAGACCGAGGCTTCCATTGAGGGCTCGTTGAACGAATCCAGCCGAGGCAGAGACATCAAACAGGTGGCCCGCGGATCCACCAAGCGAGATCACATTCCCAGTGACCATTGCATGGATACCGGTGATGCTGCCATCGAGGATGGATGCCAGGATAGCCGATTGCAATCGGAGGGCCACGTCATCTGCAGAAACTGCGCCGGTGAGGTCCACAGCGCGTGCCGCAGGATCACTGGTTGCACCGCCGTTGGTGAACTCGAACTTGACCGTTTTCGCGACCGTATCGGAAATCGTTACTGACTTGCCGATCATGGCGGCATCGAAGGCGCTGGTCGTCAGACGAGCAGGACCGTTCTGAGCAATGCTTAGATAATTTGCAAGTGTACCGAGCGACAGTCCGGAGTCGAAATCGTCCCCATCGGCCGCCGGAGAGACTAGGCCGTCGATTTCACCATCAGCCAGGGCTCCGAGGACCAAGAGAGCTGCATCGTCAGGATAAATTCCATGGCGAACGCCGTTGCTGGCGAGCAATGTGTTGCTTCCAGCGCCGGTACCCGATCGCTCGATGGCATCCCCGTAGTCGACGGCGACTTCAGGCATGAGGATAGTGAACTGCGTCAGAGCGTTGGCTCGGTTAGCTTGCAACGGATTCGCTGCGAGGTCAACGATCGGCGACAGGCTCAGCGAGGTAACTCCGGAGACCGATGTTACCCCTTCGATGAAGACAATTCCGCCAGCGAGCGAATAAGCTTTAACGCCCGACCCGACTTGGTTGAGGGCCTTGGTCATGGCGGTTGCCATTGCAAACGCATCGAAGCTAGCGATTGGAACAAATCGTACCGGGGTGGCACCCGCGGAGACTCCTGGGGTACCGCTCAAGGTCAACGACGACCCGGCGACGTTGATGACATCGCCAACATTACCGCCGACCGAAACACGTCCTCCGGAGATCGCTTGGACAGGGAATCCATTTTGTTTCACAAACGGATTCAGCGCGGATGCG
>CAIYZV010000211.1 GCA_903930765.1 uncultured Pirellula sp. | reverse complement strand
GGGGACACGGGGTATGTATAAGGAGGAGGACGCTCCGGATGCAAAGGATCTTTACGGTCGGACCAAGGCGCTCGGTGAAGTGACGAGTGGATCGGCGATTACGTTGCGTACCTCGATCATCGGGCACGAACTGGAAGGAAACCGTAGTCTCGTCGGCTGGTTTTTATCCCAGCCGGCACCGGTGAAAGGCTTCCGGCGAGCCATCTTTTCCGGGTTGCCTACGGTAGAACTGTCTCGCGTGGTTTGCGAGTACGTTTTGCCAAAGCCTGAATTGAACGGTTTATTTCATGTGGCTGCTCCACCGATCGACAAGTGTACATTGCTAGAATTGGTCGCCGAAGCTTATGGTAAAACGATAGAGATTGTGCCCGATGAAAGCTTTGTCATCGATCGATCACTGGACGCTTCCAAGTTTCGTGAGGCAACCGGCTACAAATCTCCGGATTGGCGGGAGTTGATCGGCCGCATGCATGAGTTCAAGTAGGATACGCAGTAGGCAATAAGAGGAGGTGGAATCGGATGTTTGAAGGAAAAACGCTATTGGTTACCGGGGGTACAGGTTCCTTCGGAAATGAGGTATTGAGGCACTTCTTGCACAAACCACTGCGCGAAATTCGCGTCTTCAGTCGGGATGAAAAGAAGCAAGAAGACATGCGGATCGCGATCAATGATTCCAAGGTCAAGTTCTACATCGGGGATGTTCGGCAGTACGACAGTGTTTACGAGGCGATGCATGGCGTCGATTACGTATTTCATGCAGCAGCACTCAAACAGGTTCCATCCTGTGAGTTTTATCCGATGGAGGCCATTCGAACGAATGTGCTCGGCGCCGAGAATGTCATGAACGCCGCGATTGCTCGTGGAGTGCGGCGGATGGTTTTGTTGAGTACCGATAAAGCAGTCTATCCGATCAACGCGATGGGTATCTCCAAGGCGATGATGGAAAAGGTGATGATCGCCAAATCGAGGATGCGTTTAGATGGCGAAACGGTTCTCTGCGCAACGCGTTATGGGAATGTGATGGCATCGCGAGGTTCCGTGATTCCGTTATTTATCAGCCAGATCAAAGCGGGTAAACCCATCACGATCACGGATCCATCGATGACACGGTTTTTGATGTCGCTCAAAGACTCCGTGCGATTGGTGTTGCATGCTTACGAGCATGCTCAACAAGGAGACATTTTTGTTCAGAAGGCACCGGCTGCGACGCTAGACGTCCTTGCTCGCGCTCTGATTCGAATCTTTGGGGGCAAAGGGGATATCCGGATTATTGGAACTCGGCACGGAGAGAAGCTCTTTGAATCGTTGGTTTCTCGAGAAGAGATGGCCAAGGCGAGCGAAGATGACCAGTACTATCGCGTACCCGCCGACAATCGGGATTTGAATTACGCGAAGTATTTTGTTGAGGGTGAAACCTCGGTCTCCACGATGGAGGATTATACGTCGCACAACACGCATAGGCTCAATGAGGATCAGACGGTAGAGTTGCTTATGAACCTCGACTATGTTCAGGAGCAGTTAAATGCTTAAGGTGATGACCATCGTTGGAACGCGACCAGAGATCATCAAAATGTGTCGAGTCATCGACGCCTTCGATCGAAACACTCAACATGTGTTGGTGCATACTGGTCAAAACTACGACTACGAGTTGAATCAAGTCTTTTTTGAGGACTTGGGGATTCGGAAACCCGATTACTTTCTGGAGGCAGCTGGCCCCAACGCAGCGGCCACGATCGCCCGAGTTATCGAGCGATCGGACGAGGTCTTGGGCAAAGAATCCCCGGATGCTGTTTTGCTCTACGGGGACACGAACTCTTGCAT
>CAIYZV010000210.1 GCA_903930765.1 uncultured Pirellula sp. | reverse complement strand
CCGCAACGTTTGCTGGATCGGTTTGAGTCGCACAGCCCCGAATTGGGTCCCTGATTTGGTCCAAGGGGTCGGTGAATTCTTTGGGGGGGTCGGTGAATCCTTTGCAGAACCGACGGGAAGTGCTGGGTTATGAGTGGAGGTTTCCGTTGCTTTCCGGCGAATGGTGGCGGAAACGGTAGTAACGTTCGGGTCCTCCGCGACCCCCGACCCGACAGGTGGAACCGGTGCTCCTGGATTCGAATTGCCTGAATCGTTATCGGATGGGCTAGGGGATTTAGGTGGGTTTGGGGCATCGCTCGTTGAATTGGAATCGCGGTCGCTGCCGTTGGTGCTGCCTTTGGAATTGAGGAACGGATCGTTTGGAAGTACCGGTTGCGGAGCGTTGGTTGCAGCGGGGGCGTCTTCGGGCTCTTCTTCGGAGAGTTCTTCGGAATCCTCAGGCGTTTGTGTTTTCAATTGCTCGCGAGCGAGTGCGCGCTCCGCTTCGAGGCGAATCCATTGCGGGATCTTTTTCTCGTGTTTGGTTCCCCAGGGCAATCCATAGCCGGCTGGAATGGGATGGAACCCTGGATTGGCAGCATACCAATGGACTTTGAGAGTCATCCTCGGTGGGTAGTACGCATCGTAGTCGGTGATCGCTCCTTGAAGGACGGCATCGACCCCAAGGTACCGAGCAAACCTTTGGAAATCTTCAGCCGTCGCAGCAGGGCGCCTCAACACATTGGTTTCGAAGGCGTTCCACTGTGTTTCCACCAATCCCGTCGGAAGGACTTCAAACCCAGGGATCGACTGCAATTCATCGTAGTACGCCAGCGATACGCGGGAACCGCTCAAGGTTGGTTCTTGGCTTTGGTTGCGAAACGGAAGGATCGCAACGCGACTGATCTGAGGGAACGGATTGTGGTACTGCGGTTTGCTCTTGATGTCGGGTACGAGCGTGCAACCGCTTTGAGCTACCGTAAGAACGGCGAGTGCCAGCGTAAAGAATAGACAATGCGACGTGCGGGCACGGCGTGACTCCGCAGCGCGGCGGCAACCATGAGATGTTCCATCGGCGAGCGATGGTCCGGTGAGTTGTTGGTCGGCGGATACGTGATCGGCGAATAACATAGGAGGGAAGCCGTGGCGAATGCGTTCTGCGCACGAACACCACCGACTCAGCTTCGTCGATAGTCTTTATCGACAAGCCGCCAAATGATGGCATTTGTGCAACCAGTCTTCCCCCCTGAGCACACATCGTTTTATCGGCATCCAGGCCTGAGAGATTGAGTGAATCTGGAACGATTGTAGGGATTGTGAAGAGACGTTAGCAGCCAGTAGAAATCGTTCGCGGTTACGAAACCTATCGATTAGCGATCAATTTGGCTTTTTGTCGCTTGAGAGTGTCGCACGAACCGGTTTCGAATCATCGCTTTGGATCGATGTGGCTTCGTCCTTGGATTCCGCGAGATGGGATTCGGCAGACTCCTCCACGTCGGGTGGTGCCTTTGGTGCAAACAATTGGCTTGCAAAGATATGCTGCCCGCGATGATCGATACCGTTGGCGAGTTTTGCTGCTGGCAGTTCATCGTTCACCAATTTACGTCGACCTACACGTTTGCCGGCAAACCGTGTTCCGTTGTAGATGGTGCCGTACTGCAGTGGTCCCATACCGAGGAACCATGTGTCGCGAGCATTGCTGCCCGCTTGGGCAACCCCTGATTGCCATAATGGTTCTCGCGTTTCGCGATCATAAGCGAAGACTGCGATCTTGGCGGCTGCGCTTTTCATCTCCCGTTTAGCGACTGATATTTCCGGGATTGTAGGAATAGGAGGCGCGCTGGCGATCATGGACGAGGCGCTGCTGAGCAGATTGCTTGCTGGCAAACCGTAGGTAACGTTGTTTCCATCGGTTCCGAGGGCCCCGCAGCGGGCTTCGCAAATGATCTCTGCGGTTTCCTTCGTGTCGACGAGCATGCAGCCGGCGGCGGTAAGTTGTTGGCGCAATCCGCTGATGACATAGTCGGAGTTCACCAAATTGAATGGGACCGGCACCCCCGGGATCGCTTTTCCGGCAGATACAACGTAGGTGGTGTCCAGGAAGACCTTGTACCCGGCCAACGGTCGGAAATCGATTTTCGAAATGGTGGTGTCCACCGCATCCGACATCAGCAATTGCTCGGTGGCGGTGACCGATTTGGTAGTACCGCAACCAGGAAAGCACACCAGCATCGAGGTCAAGACCATCGCGCAGATTACTTGATCCCGTAGGCGTCTTCGGCTCCAAACGCGAGTCTTTTTCCTGGTGGAAACTTCGGAAATCACTGGCATTATTTCGAAAGGAAAGGTGGGGTTCGAGGTGGGAACGGTGCCGTGGATCGTTGGACTCTATTGCAGCACCAATGAGTCGGGTCAGCGGACTAGCGAGGAACTTTCATCGGCCAAAGCCTGCAACAGTTTGGGGCTTGGCGATGGGATCTGGATTTGTTGCTCTCGGCCTTGGGCGTCGCGCACGATGACAGTCATGTTGTTCGAGGCGGGGATAACTGGGCTTGGGTTTGCGTCTGCCATTGGGGCTGCCGCGATGGTATCAAGTGTTGAGCCGATGTAGAGCCGTTGCAGCCCGAGTTTGGAGAGTTGTTGGTAAACGA
Organism: uncultured Pirellula sp.; assembly: GCA_903930765.1. GTDB lineage: Bacteria > Planctomycetota > Planctomycetia > Pirellulales > Pirellulaceae > JBKCUI01. Next base: position 595 of record CAIYZV010000210.1, on the reverse strand, counting down.
CTGCTGGCGCGCTGTACAAACCTTCATCGAGTTCGTTATCCGCCGCGTAGCAAATCCCGATCAGTTCACCTTTTGCATTGAACAGTCCCCCGCCACTTCGGCCTTGAACCGGTGCGCCGGCAACTTCAACGTTGGGGGCGCCCATGTAGCGATTGAGTTTGGTGACTCTGGAGTCGCGTCGGGAGGGAGATTGGCCATTGTCGCAACCGATGCTGAAGACCGGCTCTCCTTCGCGAAGATTTTCTTGCTGCGCGATCAATGGTACGCGAGCCACTTCGCGGCCGGGATGGAACGAGATCAAGCCGATGTCGAGTTCTGATGCTTGGAAATCGATGACCTGGGCTTCGAATTTCTCTTCCCTTCCAAGAGCCCTTTCATTCACACCGGGAAACATTTCGACGGTGATGCGAGCATTGGGGGGAAGGTCTCGAAACAGGTGCCCACAGGTAAGTACCAGCGCTTCTCCTTGATAGCTATCAATGATAGTGCCGGTACCGACCGACTCGAATCGGGGATCATCGATACGGATCCGAACGGTGGCGGAAGCAGCGTTGGCGATGCCGCGCGAGCCGATACCGTTCGTGAGATTACCGTT